>NZ_QTQN01000025.1:0-107308 GCF_003853755.1 Burkholderia sp. Bp8984 | reverse complement strand
ACCACCGAGATCCATCACCACGTGTCGCATGACGGCGACGGCGCGGGCGCGTCCGGCGGCGCGGCCGGCCTGACGATGTGGGCCGCGATCGGCCAGATCGTGATGCTCGACATCGTGTTCTCGATCGACAGCATCGTGACCGCGATCGGCATGACCGAGCACGTCCCGATCATGTTCGTCGCGGTGATCGTCGCGGTGTCCGTGATGCTGTTCGCCGCCCAGCCGCTCGCACGTTTCATCGACCGCAACCCGACGATCGTGATGCTCGCGCTGTCGTTCCTCGTCGTGATCGGCATGACGCTGATCGCGGAAGGCTTCGGGTCGCACGTGCCGAAGGGCTATATCTACGCGGCCATGGCGTTCTCGGCGTTCGTCGAGGGCATGAACATGCTGGCGCGGCGCGCGAAGGCGAAGCGCGTGGCGCGCGGCGAAGGTCGCTGAGCCAGGCGGGCGGGCCGTGGCCAGCCCTCGATTCGGAATGTCCGACGAAAGGAGAAACGCGATGAAATGTCCGGTCTGCAAGACGCCCGACCTGCTGATGGCCGAGCGGCAATCGATCGAGATCGACTACTGTCCGACGTGCCGCGGCGTGTGGCTCGATCGCGGCGAACTCGACAAGCTGATCGCGCGCGAAACCGGCGACGGGCCGGCGCGCCGCGACGAGGTGCCGGTGCGGCACGATGCGCAGGCGCCGCGCGGGCGTGACGACGGCTGGGGGCGCGACGGCCGCGTGCCCGACGACCGTTACCGGCACGACGGCCGGCGTCGCAAGAAGTCGGTGTTCGACCTGTTCGATTTCGATTGAACGCGACGGCGAGCGTGTCCTGCTCGGCACATCGAAAAAAAGCCCCGCCGCGCGTCATGCCCGGCGGGGCTTCGTCATTCGTCATTCGTCATGCGCGTCGCGTGACGAACACGCGCCGACGTTACGCGTTGCCGGCCGTCACGTCGATGCGGCGCGGGCGCGTTTCCTCGCGGCGCGGAATCGTCAGCGTGAGCACGCCGTCGCGCAGGCTCGCATCGATCCGCGACGTGTCGAGGTCGGGGCTCAGCACGAACGTGCGCACGTAGCGCGGCGCGCGGACTTCGGCGTGACGCACGCGCAGGTCGGCCGACGTGTCGATGCGTGTGTCGGCTTCGATCGTCAGCGTGTTGTCGTGCACCTTCACGTCGAGGTTTTCGCGCGGCACGCCGGGCAGGTCGGCACGCAGCGTGACGCGCTGCCTGTCTTCGACGATATCGACGGCCGGCGTGATCGCGGGCCGGCGCGCGGCTTCGGCGGCGGCTGCCTGCGTGGCACCGGTCTGGCGTTCGGTCAGGGTCTGGCTCTGGCTCGTATTCATATCGTTCTCCTGAAGGTTACTGAACGGTGATCGCGCGCGGCTTCGAGGCCTCGCGCCGGCCGACGCGAATCAGCAGGCAGCCGTTCTCATAGCGGGCGCTGACGTTGTCGGCGTCCGCGTTCTGCGGCAGCTCGACCACGCGGCGGAACGCGCCGTGAAAGCGCTCCTGCGCGTAGGTGCGTACGTCGTCGCCGGCGTCGTGCGGTGCGGGTTTGCGCTCACCGCTGATCGTCAGCAGGTCCTTGTCGATCGAGACGTCGAAGTCGGCCGCGGCCATGCCGGGAGCGAACGCGACGATCTCGATCGCGTCGTCGGTCGCGCCGACGTTCAGCGCGGGGAACGCGCTCGGCCGCACCGCGCGGATGCCGGTCGGGGGCTCGCCGAACAGGCTCGCCATCTGCCGCTGCACCCGGGCGAATTCGTCGAACAGGTCGTGACCGAAATGAATACCGCTCATGAGGATCCTCCGGAACATGAGACGCGAAAGACACGATGGCGCGACGCCGATGGCGAGTGCGACGCACGGTTTTCCGCTGAGTCGAAACGGGGGCAGTGCGCGTGACGGGCACTGCCTGGCAACGGGTAATTAGAGGCCGCCGCGGTGGTTTTCAAGAGGGAAAGTGCAATCGGCATCAACGCGTCGTGACGGGGATCGATGCGACAATCGTCGCGCTATCCACAGACCACGGAGACGGAACGGACATGGAGATTCAACGCATCGCGATCGTCGGGGCCGGCGTGATCGGCGCGAGCTGGGCGGCTTTCTATCTGTCGAAGGGCTTCGACGTCGTCGCGACCGATCCCGCACCGCAGGCCGACGCGCGGCTGCGCGACGCGCTCGCGGCCTTCCTCGGCGAGCGGGCCGCCGAACTTTCCGCGCGGCTGTCGTTCGATGCCGATCTCGTGCGCGCGCTCGACGGCGTCGATTTCGTGCAGGAAAACGGCCCCGAGCGGCTCGACCTGAAGCGCGCGCTGTACCGGCAGATGGACGACGTGCTGCCCGCGCGCGTGCCGATCGCGTCGAGCTCGTCGGGCCTGAAGATGTCCGAGATCCAGACCGCGTGCGACAGGCATCCGGAACGCTGCCTGATCGCGCATCCGTTCAACCCGCCGCACCTGATTCCGCTCGTCGAACTGGTCGGCGGCAGCGCGACCGACCCGAGCGTGATCGCGCGCGTGAAGGCGTTCTACGACGCACTCGGCAAGCAGACGATCGTGCTCAACAAGGAGATGACCGGCCACGTCGCGAACCGGCTCGCGGCCGCGCTGTTTCGCGAGGTGTATCACCTCGTCGGCGAAGGCGTGGTGAGCGTCGCCGATGCGGACAAGGCGGTCGCGTGGGGGCCGGGCCTGCGCTGGGGCTTGATGGGGCAGTGCCTGACCTATCACCTCGGCGGTGGCGCGGGCGGGATCGCACACTTCCTCGAACACCTGTCGGGGCCGATCACGACGTGGTGGGACGACCTCGGCACGCCGTCGTTCGATCCGGCCGTCGATCGCAAGCTGAACGACGAACTGCGCGCGATCCAGGGCGAGCGTTCGATGCAGGAACTGGCGGCCGAGCGCGACCGGCTGCTCGTCGAGCTGGTCGACGCGCGGCGCCGCAGCTTCCTGCCCTGAGCGCGTCGCCGCGCGGCGTGCCGGTCGCGCCGGGAAGGCTATTGCTGCACGGCCGCTTGCGGTGCCGGCTGCGGCGTCTGCGCGAGCCACGCGGGCAGCGCGGCCTGCACCAGTTCGCGATTGCGCGCGCGCGTCGCGGCATCCGGCGGATAGTTGCCGTCGTTGGTCGGCAATTCGCCGTCGAGGTAGGCCTGCTTCAGCTGGGCGACGACTTCCGCGCGCGTGAGGCCCTGCGCGGGGGCGGCGGCATCGGTTTGCGCAAAGGCGGGGGACAGCAGCGCGGCTGCGGCGGCCGCGACGGCGATTCGCACGACGTTCATGGTGTGCTCCGATCAAGGGGACGGGACAGCGGACGCGCGGCACACTGCCGTGCGTTCCGATGCGGCCCATTGTCGCGAGCGGGGACTGCGCGGACGCTGACGCGTTCCGGGCAAGATGGTCAGTTGCGCGCGAACACCGCGGCGGCGTTGGCGTGAAGGCGGCAGCCAGCCTTACAGCTCGGCCGCCGCCGCGATCAGCGTCGCTTCGAGCGCGAGCGTCGAGCGCGACGCGGCCGCCGGCCGGTCGATCACGTATTCGAGTTCGCCGAGTTCGGGGAGCCCCGCGTCGAGCCGCGCGAGCCCGGCCGGAATCACGTAGCCGGCGAACGCGCTGACGCCGAGCCCCGCGCTCGCGGCCGCGCGCAGCACCGCGATGCTGCTGCTCACGACGGCGATCCGGTAAGGGCGGCCGACCGCCTCGAGCGACTCGAGCACGCGGCGGCGCGATACGCTCGGCTCCGGATGCATCGCGAGCGGCAGCACGGCCTCGTGGCCGGTGATCCGCGAATCGGGGCCGGTGCACCAGTACAGCGGTTCGCTGCGGATCACGCGGCCGCGCCGGCTGCCCGCGACGCGTTTCGCGAACACGAGGTCGTGACGGCCTTCGTCGAGCGCATCGAACAGGTCGCCCGACAGCCCGGTCGAGATCGCCAGCTCGACTTCCGGATTGCGCTGCACGAAGCTCGCGAGCGCGGCCGTCAGGTGCGCGGACGCGAAATCCTCCGACATCGCGAGCCGCACCTTGCCCGACAGCGGCGGGCCGCACACCGACGTGACGGCCTCGTCCATCAGCTCGAGGATGCGCACCGCGTAGCGGAACAGTGCATCGCCGTGCTGCGACAGGTGCACGTTGCGCGTGTCGCGCTCGAACAGCGGCCGGTCGAGCAGCTCCTCGAGGCGGCGAATGTGCTGGCTGACGGTCGACTGCGACAGGCTCACGCGTTCGGACGCGGCGGTGAAACTGCCGGACTGGGCGACGGCGACGAAGCTGCGCAGCAGCTCGGGCGGTAATGGACGCATTGCTAAATCCACTGAATCGGTTTCGACAACTTCATAAATGGCCGGATGGTGCGGCGCTAGTATCGGATCACGCGCTGGTGCGGCCCATGCAAACGGGGCGCACCGGACGCGTAGCCCGTGTCGCGCCGCCGGCTCCATCGGTCAGTCTAAGCCATCCGGCGTCCGGCCCGAAACCGCATCATCCCATCGACCGCCTGAGAACGCGCTCGCACGACGAGCCGCCGGGCCGCGGCGCCCCGCCGCAGGAGACACCCAGTCCGCGCCCGGAACCGGCATGCGGGCCCGACTCCCGCACGCGTCAGGCACCCGTCACGAAGAGACTGGAGACGACTCATGATCATCTACGGAACCGCGCTGCTGGCGTTCTGCCATCTGGCCGGACTGTTCCTCGGCGACCTGCTGGGCGCAGCGATCGGCGTGAAGACCAACGTCGGCGGCGTCGGCATCGCGATGCTGCTGCTGATCTGCCTGCGCCTGTGGCTGCACCGGCGCGGCTGGCTGCCGAAGGAGACCGAGGCCGGCGTCGGTTTCTGGGGCGCGATGTACATCCCGGTCGTCGTCGCGATGGCCGCGAACCAGAACGTCGTCGCCGCGCTGAAGGGCGGGCCGGTCGCGCTGCTCGCCGCCATCGGCGCGGTCGCGATCTGCGCATGCTGCATCGCGGTACTCGTGCGCACCGGGCGCGACGACACGGCCTTCGCGGGCGTGCCGCAATTCGAAGAACAGTAACGGAGGCCGCGATGCTGCAGATGCTCGAAAAAACCGTCGCCCACAACGGGCTCGTCGCGTCGTTCGCGCTGGTCGGCCTGATCATGTGGCTGTCGTCGCTCGCGTCGCGCAAGCTCACTTTCGGCCGCGTGCACGGCTCGGCGATCGCGATCGTGATCGGCCTCGTGCTTGCGTACGTCGGCGGCGCGTTCACCGGCGGCGAGAAGGGGCTGGCCGACGTCAAGCTGTTCGCCGGCATCGGCCTGATGGGCGGCGCGATGCTGCGCGATTTCGCGATCGTCGCGACCGCGTTCGAAGTGCAGCCGACCGAGGCGCGCAAGGCCGGCCTCGTCGGCGTCGTGTCGCTGCTGCTCGGCACCGTGCTGCCGTTCATCGTCGGCGCGTGCATCGCGCGCGCGTTCGGCTATACCGATGCGGTCAGCATGACGACCATCGGCGCGGGCGCGGTCACCTACATCGTCGGGCCCGTCACGGGCGCGGCGATCGGCGCGAGCTCCGACGTGATCGCGCTCAGCATCGCGACGGGCCTCGTGAAGGCGATCATCGTGATGGTCGGCACGCCGGTCGCGGCCAACTTCATGGGCCTGAAGACGCCACGCTCCGCGATGATCTTCGGCGGCCTCGCCGGCACCGTGAGCGGCGTGAGCGCGGGCCTCGCGGCGACGGATCGCCGGCTCGTGCCGTACGGCGCGCTGGTCGCGACGTTCCATACCGGCGTCGGCTGCCTGCTCGGGCCGTCGGTGCTGTTCTTCACGACACGCGCGCTGGTCGGCGCATAACCGCCACGCGTGCGATCCGGGCGACCCGTGCGCAAGCACCGGCGCGCGCGGGCCGCGGCGGGGCCGCATCCATCGCGGCGTCCTCTGAGTCGCATTCGTCAACATCATCAATCGGCGGCGGCGCCAGGCTTAGAATGCCGCTGAACCATCGAAGCGGGAGAACTGTTCATGACGGGATGGAATCACGCGCGGCAGGCGCGCGATGGACGCCTCGCGGCCGGCGCGGCTTTCGCGTGGCCCAAGGCCACTTCCTCCGGGGCGCGCGGCAAGCGGGTCGATGCGCGCGACACCGTCGCGTTGCTCGAAGCGGTGCTGCGGCCCGGCGACCGCGTTTGCCTCGAAGGCGACAACCAGAAGCAGGCCGACCTGCTCGCCATCGCGCTCGCCGATGTCGACAGCGCGAAGATCCACGACCTGCACATGGTGCAGTCGGGCGTCGTGCTGCCCGAGCATCTCGACGTGTTCGAGCGCGGCATCGCGAAGCGTCTCGACTTCGCGTATTCGGGCCCGCAGTCGCAGCGCATCGCGAAGCTGCTGTTCGGCGGCAAGATCGCGCTCGGCGCGGTGCACACCTATCTTGAACTGTTCGCCCGCTACTTCATCGATCTCACGCCGCAGGTCGCGCTGATCGCGGCGGTCAGCGCCGATGCCGACGGCAACCTGTACACCGGCCCGAACACGGAAGACACGCCGACCGTCGTCGAAGCCACCGCGTTCAAGGACGGCATCGTGATCGCGCAGGTCGACCGCATCGTCGACAAGGTGCCGCGCGTCGACATTCCGGGCGACCGCGTGCATTTCGTCGTCGAGGCCGGCCGGCCGTTCTACGTCGAGCCGCTGTTCACGCGCGACCCGGCCGCGATCACCGAGACCCAGATCCTGACCGCGATGCTCGCGATCAAGGGCATCTACGAACCGTACGGGATCAAGCGCCTGAACCACGGGATCGGCTTCAACACGGCCGCGATCGAGCTGCTGCTGCCGACCTACGGCGCGAAGCTCGGGCTGAAGGGCAAGGTCTGCACGCACTGGGCGCTCAATCCGCACCCGACGCTGATTCCCGCGATCGAATCGGGCTGGGTCGAGCAGGTTCACTGCTTCGGCTCCGAAGTCGGGATGGACGACTACATCCGCGCGCGCTCCGACGTATGGTTCACGGGCCCCGACGGGTCGCTGCGCTCGAACCGCGCGTTCTGCCAGACCGCCGGCCTCTACGCATGCGACATGTTCATCGGCTCGACGCTGCAGATCGACCTGTCCGGCCATTCGTCGACGGTCACGGCCGAGCGGATCGCCGGGTTCGGCGGCGCGCCGAACATGGGCAGCGACGCGCGCGGCCGGCGCCATCCGAGCGAGCCGTGGCTGAAGGCCGGCGCGGAAGCCGACCCCGACACGCCGGCGGCGCTCAGGCGCGGCCGCAAGCTGGTCGTGCAGATCGGCGAGACGTTCGGCGACAAGAACGTGCCGATGTTCGTCGAGAAGCTCGACGCGCTGAAGCTCGCCGACAAGCTGCAGCTCGACCTCGCGCCGATCATGGTCTACGGCGACGACGTCACGCACATCGTCACCGAGGAAGGGATCGCGAACCTGCTGATGTGCCGCGACAAGGACGAACGCGAGCACGCGATCCGCGGCGTGGCCGGCTATACGGAAGTCGGCCGCGGCCGCGATCGCAGGCTGGTCGAGCGGCTGCGCGAGCGCGGCGTGATCCGCCGCCCGGAGGATCTCGGTATCGATCCGCTCGACGCCGACCGCCGCTGGCTTGCCGCGCGCTCGATCAAGGATCTCGTGCACTGGTCGGGCGGCCTGTATGCGCCGCCGGCCCGGTTCCGCAACTGGTGAGGACAAGGGCATGGAACAGTTGAACTATCGCTTCACCGCGCGCGAACGCGCGCAGGGCGAACTGGCCACGGCGCTCGTCGGCGTGGTCGCGTCCGGCAATCTCGAGGTGCTCGTCGAGCGCGTGCTGCCGGGCAACGAATGCGAGATCGACATCCGCACCGCGGCGGTCGGTTTCGGCGCGGTGTGGCAGGCCGTCGTGTCGGACTTCGTCGAACGGCGCGCGCCGGGCGGCCTGAAGCTGTCGATCAACGACGGCGGCGCGCGGCCCGACATGGTGTCGCTGCGGCTCGCGCAAGCCGTGCGAGCGATCGAGGGAGGCGCATGATGACCGACGCGATCCACGACGCACCCGCATTCGTCGCGAACCGCGCGAGCTGGTACGAAGCGTCGGCGCGCCAGCGCGTCGACGGGCTGCTCGACGCGGGCAGCTTCACCGAATTTCTCGGGCCGGGCGATCGTGTGACGAGCCCGCACCTGCCGCTGTTCGACCTGCCGCAGCAGTTCGACGACGGGATGGTGGTCGGCCGCGGCCGGCTCGACGGCACGCCGGTGTTGGTCGCCGCGCAGGAGGGCCGCTTCATGGGCGGCGCGTTCGGCGAGGTACACGGCGCGAAGCTCACGGGGCTGCTGCGTGCGGCGCGCGACCTCGGCACGCCGGTGCTGATCCTGTTCGATACGGGTGGCGTGCGGCTGCAGGAAGCGAATGCGGGCGAACTGGCGATCGCCGAGATCATGCGTGCGCTCGTCGAGGCACGCGCGGCCGGCGTGCCGGTGATTGGGCTGATCGGCGGGCGTGCGGGCTGCTACGGCGGCGGCGGGCTGCTTGCCGCGTGCTGTTCGGCGCTCGCGGTGTCCGAGCAGGGGCGCATCAGCGTGTCGGGGCCCGAGGTGATCGAGACCAATCGCGGCGTCGAGGAATTCGACGCGAAGGATCGCGCGCTGATCTGGCGCACGATGGGCGGCAAGCACCGCCGGCTGATCGGCGGCGCGGACCGCTACGTGGCCGATACGCCCGACGCGTTTCGCGCGGCCGCGCTCGACCTGATCGGCCGTGCGCCGAAATTCGACGCGGCGATGCTGCGCGCGGAGCAGGCGCGTCTCGAAGCGCGCGTCGAACGGTTCGGCGCATGCAAGGACGCGCTCGACGTGTGGCGTGCGCTCGGCGCGAGCGAGCCGGAAGCGATTCCCGGCATGCCCGACGGTGAATTCGCGAAGCTCGCCGATCAACTGCAGGAGCCGCAGCATGACGCTCGATGAAGTACTGACCTCGCTGTTCCCGAACGGCCACGCGATCACGCGGACCGGCGGCTTGCTGGCGGGCCACGCTGATCTGACCGGCACGCGCGTCGACGTGATCGGCGTCGCCGACCGGCTGCCGTTCGGCATCGACGAAGCCGTGACGCTCGCGTCGCACGTGCTCGACACGATCGGGCGCGGCGGCGACACGCCGATTCTCGTGCTCGTCGACAGCGACAGCCAGCGGATGAGCAAGCGCGACGAACTGCTCGGCCTGAACGAAGGCTTGTCGCATCTCGCGAAATGCCTGATGCACGCGGAGCTCGCCGGGCACCGGACGATCGGCCTGCTGTACGGCCATACGGCCGCGGGCGCGTTCATCGCGACCGCGCTCGCGACGCGCACGCTGCTCGCGTTGCCGGGCGCGGAGCCGGAAGTGATGGACCTGCCGTCGATGTCGCGCGTGACGAAGCTGCCGATCGACGTGCTGAAGGAGATGGCGCGCTCGACGCCGGTGTTCGCGCCGGGGCTCGACAATCTCGTGAAGATGGGCGCCGTCGACGCCGTGCTCGACCCGGCACGCGCGCTCGACGCGCAGGTCGCCGAATGGCTCGGCAAGCCGGCCGATCGCAACGACGTGCGTGCGGCGCGCGGCCGGCCGGTCGCGGCCGACGTCGCGCGGCGTGTCGAGGCACTCGCGCGTGCCGCACGCTGACACGCCGCTGCGCCGCCACACGCTCGTCACGCTGACGGCGGCCGGGTGGGGCGCGGCCTGCGCGCGCGATCCCGCGCTGGCGGCCGATCCGCTCGTGCAGGCGTGGGCCGCGCACGGCTGGCCGCTGATCGTGCGCCGCGCGTCGCCCGACGAGGCCGATGCGGGGCGCATCCCGCTCGGCTTGCCGCTGCCGCCTTCGGCGGGCAAGCGGCGCATTGCAATGAACGTCGCCGCCGACGCGCTCGCGTCGGTCGGTCCGCTGCCCACGCTCGCCGATGTGCTCGCTGTCGCACCCGACGCATGGCACGCGACGCTGCGCGACCTGGCTGCGCTCGGCGCCCGCTGCGGCGTGCAGGGCCGCGTATTCGGCAGCCTCGCATGGCAGGCGCTGACGGGCGAGCGCTACCTGAGCGCGTCGTCCGATCTCGACATCGTGTTTCCGCTGCCTGACGCCGCATCGCTCGCCGCTCTGCTCGACGGCCTGGCGACACTCGATGAACACGCGCCGATGCGCATCGACGGCGAACTGCTGCGCGACGACGGCGCCGGCGTGAACTGGCGCGAGCTGCATGCGCGGCTGCCTGAAGTCGCGGTCAAGACGGCGATGGCCGTCGAATTGATGCCTGCCGACGCATTCACCGGAGGCACGCGATGAGTGCTTGGGCCGCCTGCCGTGCACCGGCGCCGTCCGATGCCGAGCGCATCGCCGAACTCGCCGAGCACAGCCTCGTGCTGGAAATCGACACCTATCCGAAGCCGGGCCTCGTCAGTCACGTCGACAGCGGCAGTCACGCGGACATGGATGCCACGATGTTCGTGCGCAGCGCGGCCGTGCTGCGGCCGTACTTCGCGGAGCTCGCCGAAGCCGGTGCGCGTGACGCCGACATGGCCGTGCTGCGCAAGATCGGGCTGCGCGCGGAACACGCGATGCTTGCCGCGACCGGCGGCGTCAACACGCATCGCGGCGCGATCTTCGGGCTCGGGCTGCTGTGCGCGGCCGCCGGCCGCCGCACGGTGCCGGGCACCGCGGCACGCACGCTGACGCTCGGCGCGTTCGTCGCGCGGCGCTGGGGCACCGAGATCCTCGGCGGCCCGCGGCTGCCCGACAGTCACGGCGAGCGCGCGAGCCGCCGCTACGGCGTCGGCGGCGCGCGTCGCGAGGCGGCCGACGGGTTCACGACCGTGTACGACGTCGGGCTGCCGGCCCTGCGCCGCGCGCGGTGCCGCATGCCGGACGATCCGGAGGCCGCGCGCGTCGACGCCTGCTTCGCGCTGATCGCCGCGCTCGACGATACGAACCTGCTGCACCGCGGCGGGCAGGCCGGCCTCGATTTCGCGCGCGCCACGGCACGCGCATTCGTTGCCCGCGGCGGCATCCGCGCCCGCGACTGGCGACTGCGAGCGGCCGCCGCGCACCGCGCGTTCGTCGCGCGCCGGCTGAGCCCGGGCGGCGCGGCCGACCTGCTGGCGATGAGCGTGTTCGTCGATGCGCTCGAAACGGATGAAACGGGCGAAACGGGCGAGACGGGCGAGACGAACGAGGCGGGACGATGACGCTGGCGATCCTCTGTTCGGGACAAGGTGCGCAGCGTGCGGACATGTTCGAGCTGACCGGCGCGGTGCCGCAAGCCGATGCGCTGTTCGCGCACGCCGGCCGGCTCCTCGGCGACGATCCGCGCGACTGGGTGCGGCACGCCGAACCGGATGCGCTGCGCGAGAACCGCGCTGCGCAGATCCTCTGCACGGTGCAGGCGCTTGCGGCGACGATGTTGCTCGAGGCGATGTGGCCGCGGCGTCGTTGCGTCGCGGGGTACAGCGTCGGCGAAGTCGCATCGTGGAGCGTCGCGGGGATGATCGATCCGCACGACGCGCTGGCGCTGGCCGAGGCGCGCGCGCGCGCCATGGATGCCGCGAGCGGCGGCGATGAACGGATGGCATTCGTGCGCGGGCTCACGCGTGCGCGGCTCGCGCAACTCTGCGACGGCCGCGATGCGGCGATCGCGATCGCCAATCCGGGCGATGCTTACGTGCTGGCCGGGCGGCAGGCCGACGTCGCCGCGGTGGCCGACGCCGCCGCACGCGACGGTGCGCTGCGTGTCGCGCCCGTGTGCGTGCGGATCGCGTCGCACACGCACCGGCTCGCGGCGGCGGTGCCCGCGTTTCGCGCATCGCTGGCCGCCGTGAACGTGCGCCGGCCGCTGCCCGGCACGCGACTGTTTTCGGGGATCGACGGCGCGTCGGTGCTCGATGTCGACGCCGGGCTCGACAAGCTTGCGCGCCAGATCGCGGAGCCGGTCGAGTGGGCGGCCTGCCTGGCCGCGTGCGTCGAGGCCGGCGCGACCGCGTTTCTCGAACTCGGCCCGGGCCGCGCACTGGCCGAGATGGCGGGCGGCGCGTATCCGGCGCTGCCGGCCCGCAGCGTCGCGGATTTCCGTTCCGTCGACGGTATCGCGAGCTGGCTCGCGCGCGTCGCGGCCGGCTGACCGGCGGCGTGCAAGCGGCCGGATCACGCGCCGGAACCGCTTCAAGTCCGCTTCGAATTCCGCTTCGAAATCCGCCTGCCGACCGGTCGTTCCGCGCCGGGTGTTGCGCCGGCGCAGCAGCGCTGCAGCAGGCGCTTGTCATGCGAATTGGCGTCGCTACAATGGCGCCCGCCATGAGACCAGCCGCCTTCCTCGTCGCCGCGCTTTGCTGTGCGGCGACCGCCCACGCCAGCCCGATCCCGTCCGACGCCGCCGCGGTCGGCAGGTACTTTTCGTATGACAATGCGGCGGCCGACGCGACCGTCGACCTGATCGGTCAGGCACAGCGCCGCGTGCTGCTGGCCGGCTACGCGTACGTGCCGCCCGCGGTCGCGGCGGCGCTGCGCGCGGCGCGTTCGCGCGGGATCGACGTACGGGTCGTGCTGGTTCGCTCGCCGCGTGCGGGCAAGTACAGCGGCGCGGGCTATCTGAAATCGGCCGGCATCGACGTGGCGATCGATTCGCGGCACGGCGACCCCGCACCGCGCTTCGTGATCGTCGACGACAGCGTCGCGCTGACGACGCTGTCCGACGACGCGGCCGCGCACGCGGAAACGGTCAACGTGTTCCAGCGTGCGCCGGAACTCGCGCAGTCGTACGCGCAGTCGTTCTGGCGGTTGTATCGGCAGGCCGGCGGGCTCTAAGCGCTTGACGGCGGCCCGCCCCGGGCGAACGCCACCCATCCTATTCCTTGCCGCGATCGGCCTGCCGCGGACGCCGGTATGACCCCGCTTGCATCGGCGTGTCCGATGAACCATGCTCGTTGAACAGGTGCCGGCGCGCAGGTCGCGCATCCGGCCCAACGGCAGGGAGCCGATCTTGACCGAGTGTTTTGCCGATCGCGCCGACGCGGGTCGTCAGCTTGCGCTCGCGCTGCACGACTATGCGGGGCGTCGCGACGTCGTCGTGCTCGCGCTGCCGCGCGGCGGCGTACCGGTTGCATTCCCGATCGCGCAGGCGCTGCGCGCGCCGCTCGACGTGCTGGTCGTGCGCAAGCTCGGCATGCCCTCCGATCCCGAATTCGCGATCGGCGCGATAGCGACCGGCGGGGCGATCCACCTGCAGCACGCGGCGATCCGCGCGATGGGCGTGTCCGATTCCCAGCTGGCCGACGTGATCGTGCGCGAGACCGCCGAACTGCAGCGCCGCGACACGCTGTATCGCGGCGCGCGGCCGCCGCTGCCGGTCGACGGGCGCATCGCGATCGTCGTCGACGACGGAATCGCGACCGGCGCGTCGATGCGCGTCGCACTGCAGGCGCTGCGCAAGCGCCATCCCGCGCGCATCGTGGCCGCCGCACCCGTCGCGCCGGCCGGCGCCCAGCATGCGTTCGACGATCTGGCCGATGCGTTCGTGACGGTGTCGCAGCCGCTGCGCTTCTTCGGGATCAGCCAGTTCTACGCGCGTTTCGACCAGACCGGCGACGACGAGGTGCGCGCGCTCCTCGATGCTGCCCACGGGCCGGACGACGACCTCACGTCCGCCTGACCCGGCGCCGGCGCGATATCGGGCGAACGGCTTCGGCCTGCGCGAACACGCGCTGCAGCGCCGGATGGACGTTGCCGTGCCAGCGCGCGCCCGTGAACAGCCCGTAGTGATCGCAGTCGTCGATATCGAGACGCTGGCGCTCGCCGGCCTTGAGGCCGCGGCACATGTCGAGTGCCGCATGCGTCTGGCCGGCGCCGGTGACGGCGTCGCAACCGCCTTCGACCGTCAGCAGCGCGACGCCGCGCAGCGCGGCCGGCTCCACGCGCTGGCCGCCGACTTGCCACGTGCCGTTCGCGAGGCACATCCGCTGGAACACGATATCGACGGTGTCCAGGAAGTATTCGGCCGGCATGTCGAGCAGCGCCGTGTATTCGCGCAGCGCGCGCCGCGCGTCCGCCAGCGCCGTCAGGTCGAAGTGCGACGCGGCGCGCGCGTAGTCCTCGATCAGCGTCAGGAAGCGTTGCGGATACAGCAGCGCGATCTCGCCCTGCTGAAGATAGGTCGGGAACACGTGCCGGCCACGGCCGGGGAAGCGGGGCGGCACGATGTCGATCAGGTGGCGGCGGCACCACGTGAGCGAACGGGACGCGGCCGTGGTGCCGAGCGTGGTCGGGTTGATGCGTGCGTCGAGCGGCCCGCCGATCAGCGTGACGCTCGCGGGCGGTGCGTGGCCGCGCGCGGCGCGCAGCGCGAGTGCGCCGAGCGCGGGAACGGTGGCCTGGCATACGGCGACGACATGCAGCGGCCGGTCGTCGCGGGCGAGCGCGTCGACGAAGCCGTCGAGCGTCGCCACGTACTCGTCGAGCCCGAAGCGGCCCGCCGCGAGCGGGACGTCGCGCGCATTGACCCAGTCGGTCACGCAGACGTCGCCGTCCGCGAGCAGCGCCTCGACGGTCTCCCGCATCATCACGGCCGCGTGCCCCGCGAGCGGCGCACACAGCAGCACCGCGCGCCGCGCATCGTCGCGTGCGAAGCGCCGCAACTGGCAGAACGGCGTGCGCGCGACGATCCGCTCGTCGACGGCCGGCCGCCGGATCTCGAAGCGCGGCGGCCCGGCGGCCGGCCCGAGGAGCGGTTCGAACAGGTCGTCGTAGCACGACGACACGGCGTGCGGCAGCGTCGCGGCGGGCCATACGTCGAACGCGTGGCGCGTCGCGTCGCGCCAGGCGCGCATCCATTCCCGCTGCTGCTCGACGACGTCGTACCACATGGCGAACCTCGAGGCGGAAGGGGGGTGAATCTGCATTATGGTCACTCCGGGCGCGCAGCGGGTGTCGGAAACGTGACCGGACGACGCGGATTTCGCCGCGCGTTTCGGCGGCATCGCGCTAGGCACCGGCGCACGGCGCTGCTACAGTCGTCGGTCCCATTCCCTCAAGCGGAGCGTTTGCGATGAAGCTGATCGGCATGCTGGATTCCCCGTTCGTGCGCCGTGTCGCCATATCGGCGAAGCTGCTCGACCTGCCGTTCGAACACGAGTCGGTCTCGGTGTTTCGTCAGTTCGACCGGTTCCGGTCGTTCAGCCCGGTCGTGAAGGCGCCGACGCTCGTGACCGACGACGGTGCGACGCTGCTCGATTCGTCGCTGATCGTCGACTACCTCGACCATCGCGTCGCGCCGGAGCGGCGCCTGTTGCCCGACGCCGCCGACGCGCGGCTGCGCACGCTGGTGCCGGTCGGCCTCGCGCTGGCGGCGGCCGAAAAGACGGTGCAGGTGGTGTACGAGCACGCGTTGCGGCCGACCGACAAGCAGCACGCGCCCTGGCTCGAGCGCGTGCTGAGCCAGCTCGAGGCCGCGTACGGCGAACTCGAGCCGCTCGTCGCGGCCGCGAACGGCTGGTTCGGCGGCGCGCGGCTGCTGCAGTCCGACGTGACCGTCGCCGTCGCCTGGCGCTTCACGCAATTCATGGCGGCCGATTATCCGGCGCTCGCGCGGATCGATCCGGCCCGGTATCCGGCGCTGGCCGCGCATTCGGCGCGTGCGGAAGCGCTGCCGGCGTTTGTCGAGACGCCGCTCGCCTGAATCCGGCGTCGATCGCGGCGGCACCGGAACGACGGCGGGCGACGGCGGCGCGTCCGGCCCCGCCGCGTCGGAACCGGGCCGGCATTCGGCGCGTATCGACCCAACCGCAGTCCGCGGCGCGTCCGACCGCGCGTTATTGTTCGGCGCGACGTGCTGAAAACCACGTCGCGCCGCTGCGTCTTATGCGCCCGCGCGCTCGTGCGCTGCCCGCCCGGCCCCGTCCGGCAAGGACGTGCCGATTGTTCTCCGCCGCTGACAAGTGACTTCGCAATCGCGCTGTTTATCCGGATGCGGGCCGTCCCTAGAATCCACTCCATCGAATATGCATTGCCTGATGGAGCCGATGATGAGAGCGCTGATCGAATCGAGTCTGTACCACCCGTCCGTCGTGTTGCCGCTTGCCGCGCTGACGCAGCTGATGGTCGAGCGCGACTTCAATCTCGGCCAGGTCGGCCTGATCGTCGCCGCGCGGGGCGCGCAGGCAGCCGTGTCGCGTTCGCGTGCGCTGATCTTCTGCCGCCACTGCGAAGCGCACGCATGAACCCGCGTCACGTCTACGGATAAAAAAACGCCCGGCCGGCGCAAGCCGGTCGGGCGGATCGGGTTCGATCGGGCCCCGGCTTCGGCCGGGGCTTTTTCATGGGCGAGCGGGCGACGCTCAGGCGCGCGCCGGCGACACGACGCCGTAGATTTCCGCGTCGTCTTCCTCGCGCAGCTGGCGCGCCAGCTGGTGTGCCTCGCGGCGCGACGCGACGGCCGGCGGCGAGCCCTTGAGCGGCTGGCGTGCGGTTTCGGCGAGTGCGACGACCGACACGATGCCGATCACGGCCGCGCCCATCATGTAGTACGCGGGCATCATCAGGTTGTGGGTCACGTCGACGAGCCACGCGGTGACGAGCGGCGTCGTGCCGCCGAACAGCGACACCGACACGTTGAAGCCGATCGCGAGCGCGCCGTAGCGGATCTCGGTCGGGAACAGCGCCGGCAGCGCCGACGGCATCACGCCGGTGAAGCACGACAGCAGCACGCCGAGGATCAGCAGGCCGCCGAACACCGACGCGGTGGTGCCCGCATGAATCAGCATCATCGACGGAATCGACAGCGCGAGCAGGCCGACGCAGCCGGCCAGCATCACGGGCTTGCGGCCGACCTTGTCCGACAGGCGGCCGGCGGCGAGCGTCAGCGGCATCATCAGCACCATCACGATCAGCACCAGCACGAGGCTGTGCGACTCGTCGAAGTGCAGCGTCGACGACATGAAGCTCGGCAGGTACGACAGCACCATGTAGTCGGTCACGTTGAAGATCAGCACGAGGCCGACGCAGAGCAGCAGCGCGCGCCAGTTGCGCATCAGCGTCTCGCGGAAGCGCGCTTTCGGCACGGCCTTGTCCTGCGCTTCGCGCTCCTCGGCCTGGCGCTTGAACGCCGGCGTTTCCTCGAGCTTCATCCGGATGTACAGGCCGATCAGGCCGAGCGGGCCCGCGATCAGGAACGGCACGCGCCAGCCCCACGACAGCAGCGCTTCCTGCGACAGCGACGCGGTGAGCAGCGCGACGACGCCGGCGCCCATCACATAGCCGATCAGCGTGCCGAACTCGAGGAAGCTGCCCATGAAGCCGCGGCGCTTGTCGGTCGAGAACTCGGCGATGAAGGTGGCGGCGCCGCCATATTCGCCGCCGGTCGAGAAGCCCTGCACGAGGCGGGCGACGAGCAGCAGCACGGGCGCCATGATGCCGATCGACGCGTAGCTGGGGATCAGGCCGATCGCGAAGGTGCCGACGGCCATCATGATCATGGTGGCGGCGAGTACGCGCTGGCGGCCGATGCGGTCGCCAAGCGGGCCGAACACCATGCCGCCGAGCGGGCGCACGAGGAACGCGGCCGCGAACGTGCCGAAGGTCGCGAGCAGCTGCGCGGACGGGCTGCTGGACGGGAAAAACACTTTACCGAGCGTGACGGCGATATAGCTGTAGACGCCGAAGTCGAACCATTCCATCGCATTGCCGATGGCCATCGCGCTGACGGCGCGCTTGAGCAGGCTCTGGTCGACGACGGTAATGTCGTCCGCGGCGAGCGGAGCCTCGCCGGACGACGTGGAGGAAGAAGCAGCGGTCGGGCTGACGTGTGTTGCGGTCAAGGTCATGCACTCCTTTGACTGCGCCGGAACGGGCGGGCCGTCCGACACGGTTTGCCGGCGAGCGCGATGTCGTGTGCTGCGCGTCGGGGCAGGCCATTTAAGCGCTTACTGCACATGAGGCGGTAAAGGGCCGTAAGGGACTGCTTCGACGCGGGCCCGATGGGCCGTCGCGACGGTGCGCTCATGAAGAATGGGCCGCGTGATGCGAGCGGCAGATGCCGGCGCGGACGGAGTCCGGCGTTCCGGCAAGCGCCCCGGAGGGGCAACGAAACGAGAAAAGCGGGCCTGTCGGGCGGGCTTTCCTGTGGATGCAATTTCGGTCGAAGCACCGGCCCGCAATGCGCGGACGGACTTCTTGCGAAATCGAATAGACAGAGATTGAATGTTGAAACAGGCGACATGATAGCACGATGACAGACGATCGTGCAAATTGCCCGGAATCCCCCGTCTGGCGGCGGTTTCGGCGGGGCCGGCTCCGGTATGATCGGCGGCGCGCGGCGGGGTCGCGCGGCCCGCCGGATGGGGGCCGAATTTGCGAGGAACCGGATGACCGAACTGATCAGGATTGCGGCGTTGTTCGCCGTCACTGCACTGGCCGAGATCGTCGGCTGCTACCTGCCGTGGCTCGTGCTGAAAGGGGGAAGGCCTGTCTGGCTGCTGGTGCCGGCCGCGCTGTCGCTCGCGTTGTTCGCGTGGCTGCTGACGCTCCACCCGAGCGCGGCGGGGCGCACGTATGCGGCGTACGGCGGCGTGTATATCGCGGTGGCGCTGATCTGGCTGCGGGCGGTCGACGGCATCGCGCTGACCCGCTGGGATGTGGCGGGCGCGATGCTCGCGCTCGGCGGGATGGCCGTCATCGCACTGCAGCCGCGCGCTTGAGCGCGGCTGCAGGCACGGCTTCGGCGCGTGAGGCGCCGCGTCAGGCGGCTTCGGCGGCGTCCGCGTCGGCGGACTTGCGCCATACGCAGGCGCCCTTGACCGACTTGTCGAGTTCGTCGAGCTGGGCCTGGTGAGCGGCCAGTTCGTCGTCGCTCGCCGCGAGCACCGGCAGCTCGAGCGACGCGAGCGCCACGCGCTGGCCGTTCGCCGCGCCGCCGTCGGCGCCTGTGTCGTCGAGCATGTCGATCACGAGGCTGTCCTGGCCGCGCGTCATCGCGAGATAGACTTCGGCGAGCAGCTCTGAGTCGAGCAGTGCGCCGTGCAGCGTGCGGTGCGCGTTGCTGATGCCGAACCGGTCGCACAGCGCGTCGAGCGAATTGCGCTTGCCCGGGAACATCTGCTTGGCCTGCACGAGCGTGTCGATCACGCCGCCGCAATGCTCGGTGAACGGCGGCAGGTCGAGCCGCGCGAATTCTGCGTCGAGGAACCCGAGGTCGAACGGCGCGTTATGGATGATCAGCTCGGCGTCCTTCACGAAGTCGCGGATCTGGTCGACGACTTCCGCGAACTTCGGCTTGTCGCTCAGGAATTCGGTCGTGAGGCCGTGCACGGCCAGCGCGCCCGGATCGCTGTCGCGCTCGGGGTTCACGTAGATGTGCAGGTTGTTGCCGGTGAGCCGCCGGTTCAGCAGCTCGACGCAGCCGATTTCGATCAGGCGGTCGCCCGTGCGGGGGTTCAGGCCGGTGGTTTCGGTATCGAGAATGATCTGGCGCATGTCGGATAAATCGGGAAAGACGGTAGGGCGGCCTGCGTTCAGGCTGCGATTCAGGCCGCGAGCGATGCGACGCCGCGGTTCGCGAGCGCGTCCGCGCGTTCGTTTTCGGGATGGCCCGCATGGCCCTTCACCCAGCGCCACTCGACCTCGTGCTGTGCGACGAGCGCGTCGAGCCGCTTCCACAGGTCGGCGTTCTTCACCGGGGTTTTCGCCGCGGTGACCCAGCCCTTCTTCTTCCAGCCGTGGATCCACTCGCTGATGCCTTTCTGCACGTACTGCGAGTCGGTATGGACGATCACGCGGCACGGCCGCTTCAGCGCCTCGAGCGCGGCGATCACGCCCATCAGCTCCATGCGGTTGTTGGTCGTGTTCGGCTCGCCGCCGAACAGCTCCTTTTCGCGGTCGCCGTAGCGCAGCAGTGCGCCCCAGCCGCCGGGGCCGGGGTTGCCTTTGCAGGCGCCGTCGGTATAGATGTCGATGGTGTCGGTGGTCATGAGTGTTCTTGATGGGTGGTCGGAGTGGCCGCCGGCGTCAGGCCCGGCGCGAGCACGGGCTTCTTCATCTTGATCGGGCCGACGAGACGCATGCCGCGCACGCGCTTGACGGCGGTGACCATGTAGACGGCGCCGAAGATCGGCCACCAGCGGTCGCCGGCGGCTTCCATGAAGCCGTAGCGGGCAAGCCATTTGTCGGTGACGAGCGGCGGTCGGTAGCAGCCGAAGCGGCCGCGCTCGAGATCGAAGCCGAGCAGCTTGATCCAGTCCTTGAGCCGGATGAACGCGATCTGGTCGCGTGCGGCCGGCACGAACGGGCGGTTGGCCATGCGCCCGAACGACTGCCGCATGCCCCACAGGCTCAGCGAATTGAAGCCGGTGATTACGAGCTGGCCTTCCGGCATCAGCACGCGTTCGGCCTCGCGCAGCAGGCGGTGCGGGTCGGACGTGAATTCGAGCGTATGCGGCATCACGATCAGGTCGACGCTCTGCGACTCGAACGGCAGGTCGAGCAGGTCGCACCAGGTCGTGCTGCGATCGGCCGGCGCATGCTCGGGCGCATGCGCCTCGCGCGCCCACGGATACTGGTAGGGCGCGCTCGCGCCGCTCGCCGGGTCGAGCACGAGGCCGCGATACGGCATGCGGTTCTCGCGCAGCGCGTCGAGCTGCGGCAGGCCGAGCTGCAGCGCGTGAAACCCGAAGACGTCGGACACGATCCGGTCGAGCTGCGCCTGCTCCCAGTCCAGCACGTAGCGGCCGGGTGGCGAGTCGGTCCAGGCGGGCCAGTCTATAATTTGACGATCGGACATAACGATGATTGCGTGCCCATGAACGAGCTGGAATATGTGCCGGTGCCGGCATTCGAAGACAACTATATCTGGCTCGTCTCGGACGGCCGCGATGCGATCGCCGTCGATCCGGGTGAAGCCGCGCCGGTACGCCGTGTTCTTGCCGAACGCGGCTGGCGCTTGACCGCTATTTTACTCACGCACCATCACGCCGACCACGTCGGCGGTGTCGCGGCGCTGCGCGATGGCCAACCGGACGATGTGCCGCTGGTCGTTTATGGCCCGGCGGAAGAATCGATCGACGTGGTCACGCGCCCGCTCGCGGGCGGCGATCGCGTGACGCTCGGCGCACCGGCGCTTGCGTTCGACGTGCTCGACGTGCCGGGTCATACGCGCGGCCACATCGCCTATTTCCAGGCGGCCGGGCAGGGCGCGGCCACGCCTCACGTGTTCTGCGGAGATACACTGTTCTCATGCGGTTGCGGCCGGCTGTTCGAAGGCACGCCCGCGCAGATGCTCGCGTCGCTCGACGCGCTCGCGGCGCTGCCCGGCGACACGCGCGTGCATTGCGCACACGAATACACGCTGTCGAACATCCGCTTCGCGCTCGCGTGCGAACCGGGCAATGCGGCGCTCGCCGCCTGGCGCGACGATGCGCAGGCGCTGCGCGCGCGCGGCGTGCCGACGCTGCCCACGACGATCGCGCACGAACGTGCCGTCAACCCGTTCATGCGGTCGGACAGCGCGGCCATCCATGCGACGCTCGAGGCCGAGCTGCACGAAACGGTGCTGGATCGACTGGCGGCATTCACGCTGATGCGCGAGTGGAAAAACCGGTTCCGATGACGATTTCGGGAGGACTCCAAACCTCAGGTGGCGTCTGTAAAAATTGCTGCAAATGTAGGATTTCGCTGAGTTTTCGGTGTTTTTATTGACGTGAAGCACGCACTTCCGTAGTATCGCCAGCAATTTCCAGCCGTCGGAAGCCGAGATTTTCATGCGACTTATATTGAGTGCGATGGTGGTCCTGCTGCTCGCCGCTTGCGCGAGCCAGGCCCCTGTCGCCAACAACGCCGCCGATTCGCAGGCGACGTCCAACTACCTCCGTAAATCAGCCACCGCCAAAGAAACTGTCGACGTCGACAAGCAATCCGTCGGCGACCTGACCAGTGCGGACTCCGATCTCTGGGGCCGTATTCGCCGCGGCTTCCAGATGCCCGACCTGCAGAGCGACCTCGTCGACATGCAGACGACCTGGTACACGCAACGTCCCGATTACGTGCAGCGCATGACCGAGCGCTCGCAGAAGTACCTCTATCACATCGTCGAGGAGCTCGAGGCGCGCCACATGCCGACCGAGCTCGCGCTGCTGCCGTTCATCGAATCCGCGTTCAACCCGCAGGCGCTGTCGGTCGCGAAGGCGGCCGGCATGTGGCAGTTCATGCCGGGCACGGGCCGCACGTACAACCTGAAGCGCAACATGTGGCAGGACGAGCGTCGCGACGTGCTCGCGTCGACGAGCGCCGCGCTCGACTACCTATCGCGCCTGCATGACATGTTCGGCGACTGGTATCTCGCACTGGCCGCGTACAACTGGGGCGAAGGCAACGTGCAGCGCGCGATCGCGCGCAACCAGGCGGCCGGCCTGCCGACCGACTACCAGAGCCTGCGGATGCCGAACGAGACGCGCAACTACGTGCCGAAGCTGCAGGCGGTGAAGAACATCATCGCGAATCCGCAGCAGTTCGGCCTGACGCTGCCGGAGATCCCCAACCACCCGTATTTCGTGACGGTCACGACGGCGCGCGACATCGACGTGGCGGTGGCCGCGAAGCTCGCGAATCTGTCGCTCGACGAGTTCCGCTCGCTGAACCCGTCGTTCGCGAAGCCGGTGATCCTCGGCGCGACCGAGCCGCAGATCCTGCTGCCGTTCGACAACGCGGCGGCGTTCGAGAAGAACCTGAAGGCCTACAACGGCCAGTTGTCGACGTGGACCACCTATACGGTGAGCGAGCGCGCGCGCCCTGCCGCGATCGCCGAGAAGATCGGCGTGGACGCCGACACGCTGATGTCGGTCAACAAGATTCCGGCCGGCATGCGCCTGAAGCCGGGCTCGACGATCGTCGTGCCGCGCGGCGATGACGACGACGAGGACATCAGCGCGGACGTCGCGGAAAACGGCGTGCTCGCGATGGAGCCCGACGTGCCCGACACGCGCAAGATGCTGATCCGCGTGCGCCGCAAGCAGTCGATGGCGGCGATCGCCGGCCGCTACGGCGTGTCGGTCGCGCAGCTGAAGGCATGGAACCGCACGCATCGCGATCTCGCGATGCCGGGCCAGGCGCTCGTGCTGCACGTGCCGGTCGGCCGCGCGGTGCCGGCCGAGCCGGGGCCGGAGCGGATCGCGACGTCGACCGCCGGCGCGCATATCGAGCGCGCGAGCCTGTCCGTCGGCGGCAAGTCGCGCGGCGCGAAGCACGGTGCCGCGAAGCCGGCGGCCCGTGCGGCCAAGGCCGCGCCCGCGAAGGCTGCACCGAAGGCCGCTGCGCACAAGGGCAAGAAGTAACGCGGCCGCGATCGCGGCGCGGCGGCCCGACCGGGCCGCGCGATTGCGTTATCATCCGACGAAACGCGTAGCAACGCCGTCACCGAGGTGACGGCGTTTTCGTTTGTGCGCGGCAGCGCGGCCGCCGCTGCGCGCAGTCACAAGGAGAAGCAATGTCGTCGGTGCAGGTGAGGGTGCTCGCGCTGTTTGCGATCGGATATTTCGTGTCGTACGTGTTCCGCGGCGTCAATCTCGGCTTCGCGCCGTTCGTCACGCACGAGCTCGGGCTGTCGGCCGCCGATCTCGGGCTGCTCACCAGTCTCTATTTCCTCGGCTTCGCCGGCGCGCAGATTCCGGCCGGCGTGCTGCTCGACCATTTCGGCCCGCGCCGCGTGGCGGCCGGGATGCTGCTGTTCGCGGCCGCCGGCGCCGCCGTGTTCGGTATCGCGCACGATCTCGGCACGATGATGGTCGGCCGGCTCCTGATCGGCGTCGGCGTATCGGTGTGTCTCGGCGCGGCGTTCAAGGCGCTCGCGCAGCATTTTCCGGTCGGCCGGCTTCCGCTCGTCAACGGTCTCGTGATGGCGGTCGGCGGCCTGGGTGGTGTCGCGGTCGGCTCGCCGCTGACCTGGCTGCTCGGCGTGACGAGCTGGCGCGTGATCTGCGGCGGCCTCGCGGTGCTGACGATCGTCGTCGCGGCCGCGATCGGCCTCGGTGCGCCGGAAGCCGAGCGGCCGCGTCAGCAGGGCGGGATCGTCAGCCAGTTCAAGGGCACGTGGCACATCCTGGGCAGCCGTGCGTTCTGGAAGATTTCGTCGTTCTCGATCGTCACGCAGGGCGTGTTCTATGCGATGCAGTCGCTGTGGGTCGGCCCGTACCTGCGCGACGTCGCGGGGTTCGATGCGCAGCACGCCGCGCGGCTCGTGTCGGTGCTCGGCTTCGCGATGATGGCGGGCTGCGTCGGCTTCGGCGCGGCGGCGCGCGTGCTCGAGCGCCGCGGGGTGTCCGTCCAGGCATTTTGCGGCATCGGCATGGCGCTGTTCGTCGCCACGCAGGGCGCGATCGTCGCGCGCGTGCCGCTGCCGCCGGCCGTGCTGTGGGCGGCCTACGGGATGTTCGGCGGCGTCGGGATCCTGACCTACGCGGTGCTGGCCGGTCACTTTCCGGCGCATCTGATCGGCCGCGCGAATACGACGCTGACGCTCGTGATCTTCGTGCTGATCTTTGCGTTCCAGATCGGCATCGGCGCGGTGCTGTCGCACTGGCCGGCCGTCGACGGCCATTACCCGGCCGCCGCGCACGTTACCGCATGGAGCGTGCTGCTCGCGCTGCAGCTCGCGAGCGCGGTCTGGTGCGTGTGGCCCGCGCGCAGCGCTGGCAAGCACGTTGATCCGGCGGTACGCTGACGGGTAGGGCGGCTGCGGAAACGGGGCCGCAGCAACGAGTGTCGTGCGCGACCGCGCGCCGTCACGCGCGCCGCATGCACGATCGGACGGCCATATCGATTGAAGATAAGGCCATTTTCGGGCTATAATTTGAAAGTTTGTGCTGATCAACCTCGCACCCTAGCGCCTACCTCACTCATCCCGTTCATCCGCCGCACGCCGCCTGTCGGGCGATGCCGCGAAGCCTCGTGCGCCACGCGCCGGGTTCGCGTCTCGACAACGCAGGTCGCGTCCAGCTAGCGATTCCGCGCGCCTACGCAGCGCGGCGCTCGCGCGGCAGGGTAAACAGGTCGGCAGCAGGGTGTTCCCCAAGGAGCCTCCCGTGTTGCCGTCTTTTTCTCCCGCCTTGCTTGCACTCGCCGACGGCACGGTCTTTCGTGGTTATTCGATCGGGGCCGAAGGCCACACGATCGGTGAAGTCGTGTTCAACACCGCGATTACCGGCTATCAGGAAATCCTGACCGATCCGAGCTACGCGCGTCAGATCGTCACGCTCACCTACCCGCATATCGGCAACGTCGGCGTCAACGCCGAAGACGTCGAAGCCACGAAAGTCCATGCCGCCGGCCTGATCATCCGTGATCTGCCGACGCTCGCATCGAACTTCCGCATGGACCGCACGCTCGGCGATTACCTGCGCGACGAAGGCGTCGTCGCGATCGCCGGCATCGATACCCGCAAGCTGACCCGGATCCTGCGCGACAAGGGCGCGCAGAGCGGCTGCATCCTGGCCGGCTCGGACGACGAGGCGAAGGCGATCGAGCTCGCGCGCTCGTTCGCGGGCCTCGCGGGCATGGATCTCGCGAAGGTCGTATCGACCACCAAGCCGTTCGAGTGGAAGCAGACCGAATGGCGCCTCGGCAGCGGCTACGGCATGCAGGAAGCGCCGAAGTACCGCGTCGTCGCGTATGACTTCGGCGTCAAGTACAACATCCTGCGCATGCTCGCGGAGCGCGGTTGCCACGTGACGGTGCTGCCGGCACAAGCGAGCGCGGAAGATGCGCTCGCGCTGAATCCGGACGGCATCTTCCTGTCGAACGGCCCCGGCGATCCGGAACCGTGCGACTACGCGATCGCGGCCACGAAGCAGTTCATCGAGCGTGGCGTGCCGACCTTCGGCATCTGCCTCGGCCACCAGATCATGGGCCTCGCGGTCGGCGCGAAGACGCTCAAGATGAAGACGGGCCACCACGGCGCGAACCACCCGGTGAAGGATCTCGGCGACGGTCGCGTGGTGATCACGTCGCAGAACCACGGCTTCGCGGTCGACGCGGATTCGCTGCCGGCCAACGCGCGCGTGACGCACGTGTCGCTGTTCGACGGCACGCTGCAGGGCTTCGAGCTGACCGACAAGCCGGCATTCTGCTTCCAGGGCCACCCGGAAGCGTCGCCCGGCCCGCACGACATCGGCTATCTGTTCGACCGTTTCACCGCACTGATGGACGCGGCGAAGCAGCGCAACGCCTGACGCAACTGAAGCAACCGAAGAACGGGAGATTCGCATCATGTTCGGCCACGCACTCGGCATCACGGATATCTGGACCTACGTGTTCGGCGTGATCTTCATCATCCTGCTGCCGGGGCCGAACTCGATGTACGTGCTGTCGCTCGCGGCGCAGCGCGGCGTGAAGGCCGGCTATCGCGCGGCCTGCGGCGTGTTCGTCGGCGATACGGTGCTGATGGTGCTGTCCGCCGCGGGCGTCGCGTCGCTCCTGAAGGCGAACCCGCTGCTGTTCTCCGTCGTCAAGTACGGCGGCGCCGCGTATCTGCTCTACATCGGCTCCGGCATGCTGCGCAGCGCGTGGCAGAAGCTGCGCGCGCGCAGCGATGCCCCGGCTGACGCGCCGCAGGCGGTCGACGGCGAGCGGCCGTTCCGCAAGGCGCTGATCGTGAGCCTCCTGAATCCGAAGGCGATCCTGTTCTTCATCTCGTTCTTCATCCAGTTCGTCGACCCGGCATTCCCGCATCCCGCGCTGTCGTTCGTCGTGCTCGGGGCGATCGCGCAATGCGCGAGCTTCCTGTACCTGAGCACGCTGATCTTCGCGGGCGCACGGCTCGCCGAGCATTTCCGCCGCCGCCGCAGGCTCGCGGCGGGCGCGGCGAGCAGCGTGGGCGGCCTGTTCATCGGTTTCTCGGTGAAGCTCGCGCTCGCCACCATGAGCTGAGCGCGGCCTGCCGACCGACGACAACGCCACGACAAAGATTACTTACTGAATTCACAAGCCATGCCAAAACGCACAGACATCAAAAGCATCCTCATCATCGGCGCCGGCCCGATCATCATCGGCCAGGCTTGCGAGTTCGACTATTCGGGCGCGCAGGCTTGCAAGGCGCTGCGTGAAGAGGGCTACAAGGTCGTCCTCGTGAACAGCAACCCGGCGACGATCATGACCGACCCGAACACGGCCGACGTTACGTACATCGAGCCGATCACGTGGGAAGTGGTCGCACGCATCATCGAGAAGGAGCGCCCGGACGCGATCCTGCCGACGATGGGCGGCCAGACCGCGCTGAACTGCGCGCTCGACCTGCACCACCACGGCGTGCTCGAGAAGTTCGGCGTCGAGCTGATCGGCGCGTCGCCGGAAGCGATCGACAAGGCGGAAGACCGCCAGAAATTCAAGGAAGCGATGACCAAGATCGGTCTCGGTTCCGCGAAGTCGGGCATCGCGCACTCGATGGAAGAAGCGACCCAGGTGCACGCCGAGATCATGGCCGGCACCGGCGGCAGCGGTTACCCGGTCGTGATCCGTCCGTCGTTCACGCTCGGCGGCTCGGGCGGCGGCATCGCATACAACCGCGAAGAATTCGAAGAGATCTGCAAGCGCGGCCTCGACCTGTCGCCGACGCGCGAACTGCTGATCGAGGAATCGCTGCTCGGCTGGAAGGAATACGAGATGGAAGTCGTGCGCGACCGCGCCGACAACTGCATCATCGTGTGCTCGATCGAGAACCTCGACCCGATGGGCGTGCACACCGGCGACTCGATCACGGTCGCGCCGGCGCAGACGCTCACCGACAAGGAATACCAGATCCTGCGTAACGCATCGCTCGCGGTGCTGCGCGAGATCGGCGTCGACACGGGCGGCTCGAACGTGCAGTTCTCGATCAACCCGAAGGACGGCCGCATGGTCGTCATCGAGATGAACCCGCGCGTGTCGCGTTCGTCGGCGCTCGCGTCGAAGGCGACCGGCTTCCCGATCGCGAAGGTCGCGGCGAAGCTGGCGGTCGGCTACACGCTCGACGAGCTGAAGAACGAAATCACCGGCGGCCAGACGCCGGCGTCGTTCGAGCCGACGATCGACTACGTCGTCACGAAGATCCCGCGTTTCGCGTTCGAGAAGTTCCGCGAAGCCGATTCGCGCCTGACCACGCAGATGAAGTCGGTCGGTGAAGTGATGGCGATCGGCCGCACGTTCCAGGAATCGTTCCAGAAGGCGCTGCGCGGCCTCGAAGTCGGCGTCGACGGTCTCGACGAGAAGTCGACCGACCGCGACGAGATCGCGATCGAGATCCACGAGCCGGGCCCGGACCGCATCTGGTACGTCGGCGATGCGTTCCGCATCGGCATGACGGCCGAGGAAATCTTCGCGGAAACCGCGATCGACCCGTGGTTCCTCGAGCAGATCGAGCAGATCATCCTGAAGGAAAAGGCGCTCGCGGGCCGCACGCTCGCGTCGCTGACGTTCGACGAGTTGCGCTTCCTGAAGCAGAGCGGCTTCTCCGACCGCCGCCTCGCGAAGCTGCTCGGCACGACGCCGGAAGACGTCCGTCGCCGCCGCATCGAACTGAACGTGCGCCCGGTCTACAAGCGCGTCGACACCTGCGCGGCCGAGTTCGCGACCAAGACGGCCTACATGTACTCGACCTACGAGGAAGAGTGCGAGGCGCAGCCGACCACCAACAAGAAGATCATGGTGCTGGGCGGCGGCCCGAACCGGATCGGCCAGGGCATCGAGTTCGACTACTGCTGCGTGCACGCGGCCCTCGCGATGCGCGAGGACGGCTACGAAACGATCATGGTCAACTGCAATCCGGAAACGGTGTCGACCGACTACGACACGTCCGACCGCCTGTACTTCGAGCCGCTGACGCTGGAAGACGTGCTCGAGATCGTCGACAA
The DNA here is from genome assembly GCF_003853755.1 of Burkholderia sp. Bp8984. Taxonomy (NCBI): domain Bacteria; kingdom Pseudomonadati; phylum Pseudomonadota; class Betaproteobacteria; order Burkholderiales; family Burkholderiaceae; genus Burkholderia; species Burkholderia sp. Bp8984. Next base: position 78,486 of record NZ_QTQN01000025.1, on the reverse strand, counting down.
GGAAAAGCCGGTCGGCGTGATCGTCCAGTACGGCGGCCAGACGCCGCTGAAGCTCGCGCTCGACCTCGAGGCGCACGGCGTGCCGATCGTCGGCACGTCGCCGGACATGATCGACGCGGCCGAAGACCGCGAACGCTTCCAGAAGCTGCTGCAGGACCTCGGCCTGCGCCAGCCGCCGAACCGCACCGCGCGCGCCGAAGACGAAGCGCTCGCGCTGGCGGCCGAAATCGGCTACCCGCTCGTCGTGCGTCCGTCGTACGTGCTGGGCGGCCGTGCGATGGAAATCGTCCACGAGCCGCGCGACCTCGAGCGCTACATGCGCGAGGCCGTGAAGGTGTCGAACGATTCGCCGGTGCTGCTCGACCGCTTCCTGAACGACGCGATCGAATGCGACGTCGACTGCATCTGCGACGGCGAGTCGGTGTTCATCGGCGGCGTGATGGAGCACATCGAGCAGGCGGGCGTCCACTCGGGCGACTCGGCATGCTCGCTGCCGCCGTACTCGCTGTCGAAGGAAACCGTGGCCGAGCTGAAGCGCCAGACGGGCGCGATGGCGAAGGCGCTGAACGTGGTCGGCCTGATGAACGTGCAGTTCGCGATCCAGCAGGTGCCGCAGGCGGACGGTTCGAAGCAGGACATCATCTACGTGCTCGAAGTGAACCCGCGCGCGTCGCGCACGGTGCCGTACGTGTCGAAGGCGACCAGCCTGCCGCTCGCGAAGATCGCGGCGCGCGCGATGGTCGGCCAGAAGCTCGCGCAGCAGGGCGTGACGAAGGAAGTCGAGCCGCCGTACTTCAGCGTGAAGGAAGCGGTGTTCCCGTTCGTCAAGTTCCCGACCGTCGATCCGGTCCTCGGGCCTGAAATGCGTTCGACCGGCGAAGTGATGGGCGTCGGCCAGACCTTCGGCGAAGCGCTGTTCAAGTCGCAGCTCGCGGCCGGTTCGCGCCTGCCGGAGTCGGGCACGGTGCTGCTCACCGTGATGGACGCCGACAAGCCGAAGGCGGTCGAAGTCGCGCGCATGCTGCACGACCTCGGCTACCCGATCGTCGCGACCAAGGGCACGGCTGCCGCGATCGAAGCGGCCGGCGTGCCGGTGAAGGTCGTGAACAAGGTGAAGGACGGCCGTCCGCACATCGTCGACATGATCAAGAACGGCGAGATCGCACTCGTGTTCACGACGGTCGACGAGACGCGCCAGGCGATCGCCGATTCGCGTTCGATCCGCATGAGCGCGCAGGCGCACAAGGTCACGTACTACACGACGATGTCCGGCGCGCGCGCGGCCGTCGAAGGCCTGCGCTACCTGAAGGATCTGGAAGTCTATGATTTACAAGGTCTTCACGCTCGCCTAAACTAAGCAGTCAGTTACCTGTCGAAGCAACACGTGCCGCGATTAAGCGGTGTTTCCGGTTCACCGGAAATACGTTTAATCGCGGTGATTTTTTTTATAGCCGTTTTTAGCGATTGAGCCGTTTATGAGCACCATTCCGTTGACAAAGCGTGGCGCAGAGCAACTGCGCGATGAATTGCAGCGCCTCAAGTCCGTCGAGCGGCCGGCCGTGATCAACGCGATCGCGGAGGCTCGCGCACAGGGCGATCTGTCCGAAAACGCCGAATACGACGCTGCGAAAGAAAAACAGGGCTTCATCGAGGGTCGCATCGCGGAAATCGAATCGAAGCTGTCGGCCGCGCAGGTCATCGATCCCACCGTGCTCGACGCCGAAGGCCGCGTGGTCTTCGCATCGACGGTCGAACTCGAGGATCTCGAGTCCGGCGACACCGTCAAGTACCAGATCGTCGGCGACGACGAAGCCGATATCGATCACGGCCTGATCTCGGTCAGCTCGCCGATCGCGCGCGCGCTGATCGGCAAGTCCGAAGGCGACGTCGCGGCCGTGCAGGCGCCGAGCGGCGTGCGCGAGTACGAAATCATCTCGGTCAGCTATATCTGAAGCGGGGCGACGTGATGCCGCATCGCGTGTTCCGTCTGCTGTCGGCCGTGTGGGTCGGCAGCCTGCTGACGATCGGGTATGCGGTCGCGCCCGTGCTGTTCCGGACGCTGGAGCGGATGACGGCCGGCTCGGTCGCCGCCCAGCTGTTCCGCATCGAGGCGATCCTCGGTGTGGTATGCGGCGTGCTGCTGCTCGCGCTGTCGAACCAGCAGGTGCGGCGCGGCAGCGGCGATTATCGTCGCGTGCGCTGGATCGTCGCGGCGATGGTCGCGTGCGTGCTGGTCGGGTATTTTGCGTTGCAGCCGTTCATGAACGCGCTGCGGGTGGCCGCGATGGAGGCGGGCACCGATATCGCGAACTCGCCGTATGCGAGCCGCTTCGGGATGCTGCACGGCGTCTCGAGCCTGTTCTATCTCGTCGAGAGCGTGCTGGGGCTGATGCTGATCTGGCGTCTGCCGGCGCAAGACGCCTGAATGGCCTGAGCGCCGCGCGGGCAACGCGGCACGGGGTGCCCCGTGCCGCGCGGCGGGATTACTTGCCCTGGTGCGGCCGCTTCGTGCTGGCCTGACGCTTTTTCGCGCGCTTCACCGTGCCGCCTGCCGTCACGCGCTCGTTGCCGCGCACCGTGACCTTCACCGGCCGCGGACGGCGCACCGGGCTCGCGTTCGGCGACACCTTGACGACCTTGACGGTGCGCGGTGCACGGCCTTTCTTGTCGTCGACGGCTTCGGCCGCGCTCGGCAGCGCGCCGGCACGACGGCCGCGGGCCGGGGCCGTCACGGCAGCCTCGGGCTTCCAGATCACCAGCAGCTTGCCGATGTGCTGGATCGGCGCCGCGTTCAGGCGGTCGCAGATCTCGTCGTAAATGGCGACGCGCTCGTCGCGCTCGTCACCGAACACACGGATCTTGATCAACTGGTGCGCAGCGAGGTGCACCTTGATTTCCTTCAGCACGGCGTCGGTGAGCCCTTCGGCGCCGATCAGCACGACGGGCTTGAGCGCATGGGCCTGGGAGCGCAGCGCGGAGCGCTCGGCGGGGGAAAGCGAAAGGGCGGGCATGGAAATGTCGAAATCTAAATAGGGGCGCGCTGCGTCAGAAGCGAATCGCGGGAAGTTACCGCATCAGCCGCGCGCCGAAACCACGTAAAATCGCGGCTTGGGCCCGGAAGGGGCCGCAGCCGCGCGAAGAAGACGCGTATTATCCGCCAAAAGCACGGCTTCACGAAGCAAATAGCAGCAATCTCTCTCTCGAATGGCAAAAAACCGCTTTAACCAGCACTGGCTGCACGACCACATCAACGACCCGTACGTCAAAATGGCGCAGCGGGAGGGCTATCGCGCGCGCGCCGCGTACAAGCTGAAGGAAATCGACGAGCAGGACAAGCTGATCCGTCCGGGCCAGGTGATCGTCGACCTCGGCGCGACGCCGGGCAGCTGGAGCCAGTATGCCCGCAACAAGCTCGCGCAGGGCAAGAAGCGCGACGCGGAGCGCGAAGGCGGCATCGACGGCACGATCGTGGCGCTCGACATCCTGCCGATGGAGCCGATCGCCGACGTCCACTTCCTGCAGGGCGATTTCCGCGAGGACGACGTCCTCCACCGGCTCGAAGAAGTGCTCGAAGGTCGCGCGGTGGACCTTGTTATTTCCGACATGGCCCCCAACCTCTCCGGCGTGGCCTCGGCGGACGCGGCGCGCATCGAGCATCTGTGCGATCTGGCGCTCGAATTCGCGCAGAATCATCTGAAGCCGGACGGTGCGCTGCTCGTGAAGTGCTTTCACGGCAGCGGCTACAGCCAGATCGTCGAAAAGTTCAAACAGCAGTTTAAGACTGTCGCGCCGCGCAAGCCGAAGGCGTCCCGCGACAAATCGTCCGAAACGTTCATTTTGGGTCGGCATCTGAAGCATCCGCGCTGACGCGCAGCGGCGTGCCGCAAACGGGCTCCGGCCCTTGCCAGACAAGCGAAGCGCTATCGCGGCGGTTGTCAATCCTTATGGCAGGGGTGGTCGGACTGGATTAGAATGACCGAGGAGCGCCGCAAGGAAAATGTAGGCGCTCGTCTACGAGTGAAGGAGTGGTGCTTTGAACAACAATATGTTTTCGAAGGCAGCAGTGTGGCTGGTGATCGCACTGGTGCTGTTTACGGTGTTCAAGCAGTTCGACAAGCCCCGCGTCCAGGAAGGTGTGTCCTATTCGCAGTTCATGGACGACGCCAAGAACGGCAAGGTCAAGAACGTCATCGTTCAGGGGCGCAACCTCACCGTCACTCCGGCTGATGGCCAGAAATACCAGATCGTGTCGCCCGGCGACATCTGGATGGTCGGCGATCTGATGAAGTACGGCGTGCAGGTCAGCGGCAAGGCCGACGACGAGCCGAACGCGCTGATGTCCGCGCTGTACTACCTCGGGCCGACGATCCTGATCATCGTGTTCTGGTTCTACATGATGAGGCAGATGCAGGGAGGCGGCAAAGGCGGCGCATTCTCGTTCGGGAAATCGCGCGCGCGGCTGATCGACGAGAACAACAACGCGGTGAACTTCTCCGACGTCGCGGGCTGCGACGAAGCGAAGGAGGAAGTGTCCGAGCTCGTCGACTTCCTGCGCGACCCGCAGAAATTCCAGAAGCTGGGCGGTCGCATTCCGCGCGGCGTGCTGCTCGTCGGCCCTCCGGGTACCGGCAAGACGCTGCTCGCCCGCGCGATCGCCGGTGAAGCGAAGGTGCCGTTCTTCAGCATCTCGGGTTCCGACTTCGTCGAAATGTTCGTCGGCGTCGGCGCGGCCCGTGTGCGCGACATGTTCGAGCAGGCGAAGAAGCACGCGCCGTGCATCGTGTTCATCGACGAAATCGACGCGGTCGGCCGTCATCGCGGCGCCGGCATGGGCGGCGGCAACGACGAGCGCGAGCAGACGCTGAACCAGATGCTGGTCGAGATGGACGGCTTCGAAGCGAACTCGGGCGTGATCGTGATCGCCGCGACCAACCGTTCCGACGTGCTCGACAAGGCGCTGCTGCGTCCGGGTCGTTTCGACCGCCAGGTCTATGTCGGCCTGCCGGACATCCGCGGCCGCGAGCAGATCATGCGCGTGCACCTGCGCAAGGTGCCGATCGCGAACGACGTCGACGCAGCGGTCATCGCGCGCGGCACGCCGGGCTTCTCGGGCGCCGATCTCGCGAACCTCGTGAACGAAGCGGCGCTGTTCGCCGCCCGCCGCGGCAAGCGCATCGTCGAGATGCAGGATTTCGAGGACGCGAAGGACAAGATCTTCATGGGTCCGGAGCGCAAGTCGGCGGTGATTCGCGAGGAAGCGAAGCGCGCCACGGCTTACCACGAGTCGGGCCACGCGGTGATCGCGAAGCTGCTGCCGAAGGCCGATCCGGTACACAAGGTCACGATCATCCCGCGCGGTCGCGCGCTGGGCGTCACGTGGCAGCTGCCGGAGCACGACAACGAGACGTATTCGAAGGATTACCTGCTCGACCGCCTGGCGATCCTGTTCGGCGGCCGCGTGGCCGAGGAGCTGTTCCTGAACCTGATCAGCACCGGCGCGTCGGACGACTTCAACAAGGCGACGCAGACGGCACGCGCGATGGTGGCCCGTTTCGGCATGACCGACGCGCTCGGGCCGATGGTCTACGTCGACGACGAGAGCGACAACGGCCCGTTCGGCCGAGGCTTCACGCGCACGATCTCGGAAGCGACGCAGCAGAAGGTCGACGGCGAAATCCGCCGCGTGCTCGACGAACAGTACGGCCTTGCACGCCGCCTGCTCGAAGAGAACCGCGACAAGGTGGAGGCAATGACGGCCGCGCTGATGGAGTGGGAAACGATCGACGCCGATCAGATCAACGACATCATGGAAGGGCGTCCGCCGCGCTCGCCGAAGAGTTCGCCGGCTGTCGGCGGCGATTCGTCGGGCGGCGGCACCACCGCCGAAGTGAAGCCCGGCAACGCGCCGGCGCCTGCTTCGCCGGCCTGACCTTCGCCGTAGCACCGTTCACGGGCTGGTGTGGCTTCACACCGGCCCGTTTTGCATTCATCAACGCCTCCCGCCCGTGCCCGATTCCGCTGTTTCAGCATCCATTCCCGCGCCGCTGCAGTGCGGCCGTTTCTCCCTGACGTTCGAGCGCCCGCTCGTGATGGGCATTCTGAACGCCACCCCCGATTCGTTCTCCGACGGCGGCCGCTTCCTCGCGCGCGACGATGCGCTGCGCCAGGCCGAGCGGATGATCGCCGAAGGCGTCGACCTGATCGACATCGGTGGCGAGTCGACGCGTCCCGGCGCCCCGCCCGTGCCGCTCGACGAGGAACTCGCGCGCGTGATCCCGCTGGTCGAAGCGTTGCGGCCGCTGAACGTGCCGCTGTCGATCGACACCTACAAGCCGGCCGTGATGCGCGCGGCGCTCGCTGCCGGCGCGGACCTGATCAACGACATCTGGGGTTTCCGTCAGCCGGGCGCGATCGATGCGGTGCGCGAGGGTAACAGCGGGCTGTGCGCGATGCACATGCTCGGCGAGCCGCAGACGATGCAGGTCGGCGAGCCCGATTACGGCGACGTCGTAAGCGACGTGCGCGATTTTCTCGCCGCGCGCGCGCAGGCGCTGCGCGACGCGGGCGTCGCGCCGGAACGGATCTGCGTCGATCCGGGCTTCGGGTTCGGCAAGGCGGTGGTCGACGACAACTACGCGCTGCTGGCCGCGTTGCCGGACACGGCGCCGGCGCGGCCCGACGGGCGCGCGTATCCGATTCTCGCGGGCATGTCGCGCAAGTCGATGCTCGGCGCGGTGATCGGCGGCAAGCCGCCGATGGAACGCGTCGCGGCGAGCGTGGCGGCCGCGTTGTGCGCGCTCGAGCGTGGAGCTGCGATCGTGCGCGTGCACGACGTCGCGGCGACGGTCGATGCGTTGAAGGTCTGGAACGCCGTGCGCGAAGCCGCGCGGCAACGATAAGTCAGAAATCAGAAAGACGAAGGAGGAAGGTTCGCCATGGGACGTCGATATTTCGGCACGGACGGCATTCGCGGCACGGTGGGCGAGGCGCCCATCACGCCTGATTTCGTGTTGCGTCTCGGCTATGCAGCCGGCAAGGTACTGGCCGGTGCGGCCGACGTCGCGGCCGGTGCACGGCCGACGGTACTGATCGGCAAGGACACGCGCGTGTCGGGCTACATGCTCGAGGCCGCGCTCGAGGCCGGCTTCTCGGCGGCCGGCGTCGACGTGATGCTGGCCGGCCCGATGCCGACGCCGGGCGTCGCGTATCTCACGCGCGCGCTGCGCCTGTCGGCCGGCGTCGTGATCAGCGCATCGCACAACCCGTACCAGGACAACGGGATCAAGTTCTTCTCCGCCGACGGCAACAAGCTGCCCGACGAAACGGAAGCCGAAATCGAGGCATGGCTCGACAAGCCGCTCGAATGCGCATCGTCGGACCGGCTCGGCAAGGCGCGCCGCCTCGACGATGCGGCCGGCCGCTACATCGAGTTCTGCAAGAGCACGTTCCCGGCCGCCTACGATCTGCGCGGGCTGAAGCTCGTGATCGATTGCGCGCACGGCGCCGCGTACCAGATCGCGCCGCACGTGTTCCACGAGCTCGGCGCGGACGTGATCCCGGTCGGCGTCGCGCCGAACGGCTTCAACATCAACGACGGGGTCGGCGCGACGGCGCCCGACGCGCTGATGCGCGCGGTGCGGGCGAACCATGCGGACCTCGGCATCGCGCTCGACGGCGATGCGGACCGCCTGCAGGTCGTCGATTCGACCGGCCGGCTGTACAACGGCGACGAGCTGCTCTACGTGCTCGTGAAGGACCGCATCGCGACCGTCGGCAAGGTCGACGGCGCGGTCGGCACACTGATGACGAACCTCGCGGTCGAAGTTGCGCTGCAGCGTGAGGGCGTCGAGTTCGTGCGCGCGGCGGTCGGCGACCGCTACGTGCTCGAACAGTTGCGCGAGCGCGGCTGGCAGCTCGGCGCGGAAGGCTCGGGCCACATCCTGTCGCTCGACCGCCACTCGACCGGCGACGGCATCGTGTCGGCGCTGCTCGTGCTGGCCGCGCTCAAGCGCAGCGGCCGCACGCTTGCGCAGATGCTCGACGGCGTCACGCTGTTCCCGCAGAAGCTGATCAACGTGCGGATGAAACCGGGTGCCGACTGGAAGGGCAACGCATCGATTCGCGCGGCGATCGACGCGGCCGAAGGCGCGCTGGCCGGTCACGGCCGCGTGCTGATCCGCGCGTCGGGCACCGAGCCCGTGCTGCGCGTGATGGTCGAGGCCCGGCATGCGGCCGACGCGACGCGTCACGCGGAAGCGATCGCCGACGCGGTGCGCGCGGCGACGGCCTGAACCGGCTCGGCGACGGCGCGCGACGGTCCGGCCGTGTGCGCGCCGCCGCCCCGGTGATTCGACATGCGGCGCCTGCGGGCGCCGCAATTCGTCAGACGCAAAGGTTTGCGCTATTAAACAGAAGGCGCTTTCGACGCGGATTTCGTCTGATCAAAGAAATCCTCCGTCCCTGAATCGTGACAGCCGCGGCAAGGGGCTTTCCGGCCCGCGCGCGCTGCGATACGATCCGCTCGCAACCCGCATCGGCGGGCGCGGATCTGCCTCTTCCCGACCGGCAATTCTTGCCGCCAACCCCGCCACGCCGCGCTTGTGCTGCTGCCCGAACCGGGCCCGCTACACCCTTTCAACCAGTCATGTTACTGTCACGCCAGTTTCATCGATTGTCACATTATCGTCATGAGGAGCCCCTAACCTTCGCGGTGCCGTAGTCATCCGCTCACACACTGGAGGTCTCATGAAATTGATGCAAACCGCGATTGCCGGCCTGGCTGGCGCGCTTTTCGCAGTCGCCGCGCAAGCTGCCGACATCACGGGCGCAGGCAGCACGTTCGCGATGCCGATCTATACGAAATGGGCTGCGGACTACCAGCAGTCCGGCGGCGCGAAGGTGAACTACCAGGGTATCGGCTCGTCGGGCGGCCTGAAGCAGATCGTCGCGAAGACGGTCGATTTTGCCGGTTCGGACGCGCCGCTGAAGGATGACGAGCTCGCGAAGGAAGGCCTGTTCCAGTTCCCGACGGTGGTCGGCGGCGTGGTGCCGGTGATCAACGTGCCGGGCGTGAAGGCCGGCGAACTGACGCTGTCGGGCCCGGTGCTCGGCGACATCTATCTCGGCAAGATCAAGAAGTGGAACGACCCGGCGATCGCCGCGCTGAACCCGAAGGTCAAGCTGCCGGATACGGACATCGCGGTCGTTCGCCGCGCTGACGGCTCGGGCACGAGCTTCATCTGGACGAACTACCTGTCGAAGGTCAACGACGAATGGAAGTCGAAGATCGGCGAAGGCACGACGGTCAACTGGCCGACGGGTACGGGCGGCAAGGGCAACGACGGCGTCGCGGCGTTCGTGCAGCGCCTGCCGGGCGCGATCGGCTACGTCGAGTGGGCGTACGCGAAGAAGAACAACATGATCTACACGGCCCTGAAGAACTCGACGGGCACGGTGGTCGAGCCGAAGACCGAAACGTTCAAGGCCGCTGCTGCAGGCGCGAACTGGTCGAAGTCGTTCTACCAGATCCTGACGAACCAGCCGGGCAAGGAAGCATGGCCGGTCGTCGGCGCGACGTTCGTGCTGCTGCACGCGAAGCAGGACAAGCCGGAGCAGGGCGCCGAAACGCTGAAGTTCTTCAACTGGGCGTTCAAGAACGGCGAGAAGGCTGCCGACAGCCTCGACTACATCTCGCTGCCGGCATCGGTCGAGACGGAAATCCGCAAGCAGTGGAAGACGAAGGTGACGGACGCATCGGGCAAGCCGGTCGCCGCAGAGTAAGCCATCCAGCGGTTCGCTGCCCGGTCGTGCCGGCCGGGCAGTGTGTGCGGTAAGGCCGGGCGTTACGGCGCCCGGCGATCCAGAACAGGCGCCCATGTCTGATATTTCGTACACGTCCTCCCGGTCCGATGCCGCGCAGCAACGCGCGCCGAGCCGTCTCGGAGACGTTCTGTTCGGCGGCCTCGCACGGCTCGCCGCGATCGTGACCCTGCTGCTGCTGGGCGGGATCATCGTTTCCCTCATCATTGCGTCGCTGCCGACCATCCAGAAGTTCGGCCTCGGCTTCCTGTGGCAATCCGAGTGGGATCCGAACTCGGATGTCTACGGCGCAGTCGTGCCGATCTACGGCACGATCGTGACGTCGTTGATTGCACTCGTCATCGCGGTGCCGGTCAGCTTCGGCATCGCGCTGTTCCTCACCGAACTGTCGCCCGTGTGGCTGCGTCGCCCGCTCGGCATCGCGATCGAACTGCTCGCCGCGATTCCGTCGATCGTGTACGGCATGTGGGGCCTGCTCGTGTTCGCGCCGATCTTCGCCGAATACTTCCAGAAACCGATCGGCCATCTCTTCAAGGACGTGTGGGTGCTCGGTCCGCTGACGGCCGGCGCGCCGATCGGCATCGGCATTCTCGCGGCCGGCGTGATCCTCGCGATCATGATCATCCCGTACATCGCATCGGTGATGCGCGACGTGTTCGAAGTCACGCCCGTGCTGCTGAAGGAATCGGCGTACGGGATCGGCTGCACGACTTGGGAAGTGATGTGGAAGGTCGTGCTGCCCTATACGAAGACCGGCGTGATCGGCGGCGTGATGCTCGGCCTCGGCCGCGCGCTCGGCGAAACGATGGCCGTGACCTTCGTGATCGGCAACACGAACCTGCTCGACAGCGTGTCGCTGTTCGCACCGGGCAACAGCATCACGTCGGCGCTCGCGAACGAATTCGCGGAAGCGCAACCGGGCCTGCATACGTCCGCCCTGATGGAACTGGGCCTGATCCTGTTCGTGATCACGTTCATCGTGCTGTCCATCTCCAAACTGCTGCTGCTTCGTCTCGAGAAGGGAGAGGGCAAGAAATGAGCGAGCCCATCATGAATTTCCCGGGGCCGAACGGCGCCGCGCTCGACGCGATGCGCAACCGCCTGCAGCGCAAGCGCAAGGTGACCAACGCGATCGCGCTGACCGCGTCGCTCGCCGCGATGGCATTCGGCCTGCTGTGGCTCGTGTGGATTCTCTACACGACGGTGCATCTCGGTGTCGGCGGCCTGTCGCTGCAGCTGTTCACCGAATCGACGCCGGCACCGAACACCGAAGGCGGCGGCCTGGCGAACGCGATCGTCGGCAGCCTGCTGCTGTGCGGTTTCGGCACGCTGGTCGGCACGCCGATCGGCATCCTCGCGGGCGTCTATCTCGCCGAATACGGCCAGAAGAACCTGCTGGCGAGCACGATCCGCTTCATCAACGACATCCTGCTGTCGGCGCCGTCGATCGTGATCGGCCTGTTCGTGTACGCGATCGTCGTCGCGAAGTCGGGACGCTTCTCGGGCTGGGCCGGCGTGATCGCGCTCGCGCTGCTGCAGATCCCGATCGTGATCCGCACGACCGAGAACATGCTGAAGCTCGTGCCGAACGCGCTGCGCGAAGCAGCCGTCGCGCTCGGCACGCCGAAGTGGCGCATGGTGCTGAAGATCACGCTGCGCGCGTCGGTCGGCGGGATCGTGACGGGCGTGCTGCTCGCGGTCGCGCGGATCGCCGGCGAAACGGCGCCGCTGCTGTTCACGGCCCTGTCGAACCAGTTCTTCTCGGTCGACATGAGCCAGCCGATGGCCAACCTGCCCGTCACGATCTACAAGTTCGCGATGAGCCCGTTCGCCGAATGGCAGTCGCTCGCATGGGCGGGCGTGTTCCTGATCACGCTCGGGGTGCTCGGACTCAACATCCTGGCGCGCTCGATCTTCTCGAAAAAGTAACGGCGGAGCAATCCGATGAATATGGCAGAAAGCCACCTGAATCCCGTCGAGCGCACCGCTGCGCCCGCCGGCACGCACGATGCGTCGCATGGCCGTCCGCTGGCGCCGCTGAACGCGAAGATCGAGGTCAACAACCTCAACTTCTTCTACAACAAGTTCCACGCGCTGAAGAACATCAACCTGCGCATTCCCGAAGGGAAGGTGACGGCGTTCATCGGCCCGTCGGGCTGCGGCAAGTCGACGCTCTTGCGCACGTTCAACAAGATGTTCGCGCTCTATCCGGAGCAGCGCGCCGAAGGCGAAATCCTGATGGACGGCGAGAACCTGCTGACCACCAAGCGCGACATCTCGCTGCTGCGTGCGCGGATCGGCATGGTGTTCCAGAAGCCGACCCCGTTCCCGATGTCGATCTACGACAACATCGCGTTCGGCGTGAAGATGTTCGAAAAGCTCACGCGCTCGGAGATGGACGATCGCGTCGAGTGGGCGCTGACGAAGGCCGCGCTGTGGAACGAAGTGAAGGACAAGCTGAACCAGAGCGGCTACGGTCTGTCGGGCGGCCAGCAGCAGCGTCTGTGCATCGCGCGCGGCATCGCGATCCGTCCGGAAGTGCTGCTGCTCGACGAGCCGTGCTCGGCGCTCGACCCGATCTCGACGGGCCGCATCGAGGAACTGATCGCGGAGCTGAAGAGCGACTACACGGTCGTGATCGTCACGCACAACATGCAGCAGGCCGCGCGCTGCTCGGACTTCACGGCCTACATGTACCTGGGCGAGCTGATCGAATTCGGCGAAACCGAAAAGATCTTCATCAAGCCGGTGCGCAAGGAAACGGAAGACTACATCACCGGCCGTTTCGGCTGATGACGGAGAACCACAACCATGTCGGATAAACATCTGTCGAGCCAGTTCGACGCGGACCTGAATGCCGTGTCGTCGAAAGTGCTGGAAATGGGCGGGCTCGTCGAGTCGCAGATCGTCGGCGCGATGCATGCGCTGAACGAATTCGACCGCGATGCGGCCGAGAAGGTGATCGCGGCCGAGGAAACGCTGAACGCGATGGAAGTCGACATCGACCAGGAGTGCGGCAACATCATCGCGCGGAGGCAGCCGGCCGCGCGCGACCTGCGTCTTCTGATGTCGATTTCGAAAACGATTACGAACCTCGAGCGCGCCGGCGACGAGGCCGAGAAGATCGCGAAGCGCGTGCGCCGCCTGATCGAAGAACCGGCCGCGCGTGCGGTGAACATCGCCGAGATCAAGGTGTCGGGCGAGATGGCCGTGACGATCCTGCGCCGCGCGCTCGACGCGTTCGCGCGCCTCGATACGGTGGCGGCCGCGCAGATCGTCAAGGACGACAAGGAAATCGACCTCGAATTCCGCGCGTTCGTGCGCAAGCTCGTGTCGTACATGCAGGAAGATCCGCGCACGATCTCGGTCGGCCTCGAGTATCTGTTCATCGCGAAGGCGATCGAACGGATCGGCGACCACGCGAAGAACATCGCCGAATTCATCATCTACATCGTGAAGGGCACCGACGTGCGGCACCAGCCGCGCGACACGCTCGATCGCGAAGCCAACAGTTAATCGACTCCGTATAGGAAGAACAGAGGTGCCGATGCCCAGCAACATTCTCGTCGTCGAAGATGAGCCAGCGATTTCCGAACTGATCTCGGTGAATCTCCAGCATGCCGGTCACTGCCCGATCCGCGCGTACAACGCGGAGCAGGCGCAGAACCTGATCAGCGACGTGCTGCCCGATCTCGTGCTGCTCGACTGGATGCTGCCGGGCAAGTCCGGCATCGCGTTCGCGCGCGACCTGCGCAACAACGAACGGACCAAGCACATCCCGATCATCATGCTGACCGCGCGCGGCGACGAGCAGGACAAGGTGCTCGGCCTCGAGATCGGCGCGGACGACTACGTGACGAAGCCGTTCTCGCCGAAGGAACTGATGGCGCGCATCAAGGCCGTGCTGCGCCGCCGCGCGCCGCAACTGACCGAGGACGTCGTGTCGATCAACGGGCTGCGCCTCGATCCGGCCACGCATCGGGTCGCCGCGCACGGCGACGGCAGCGAGATCAAGCTCGATCTCGGCCCGACCGAATTCCGCCTGCTGCATTTCTTCATGACGCATCCGGAGCGCGTGCACAGCCGCACGCAACTGCTCGACCAGGTCTGGGGCGATCATGTGTTCGTCGAGGAACGCACCGTCGACGTCCATATCAAACGATTGCGCGCGGCCTTGAAACCGGCCGGCTGCGATGCGATGATCGAGACCGTGCGCGGCAGCGGCTACCGGCTCGCCAAGCACGCGTAACGTATCCGGACATGCCGTGTGCCGCGGCATGCCGTTCATTCTTTCGGACGCTGAATCATGAACATCATCTGGGCGCGCTTTCTGGTGTCGCTCGTGCTGCTCGTGCTGATCAGCGTATTGGTCGGCGTATTCGCCGGCCCGACCGCGGCCCTCGGGTTCGCGGTCGTGATGCTGGTCGCGCAGGGCTTCTTCAGCACCTTCCATACGCAACGCCTGTGGCGTCTGCTCGATGCGCCCGTCTATGGCGAGGTGCCGAGCGCACCGGGCATCTGGGGCGAAATCTACTACCGGCTGCACAAGCTCGCGAAGCAGTGGCATGCGCAGGTGCGCCAGGTCGAGCAGCAGCATTCGCGCTTCATCCAGGCGATCCAGGCGTCGCCGAATGGCGTCGCGATGCTCGACGACCATGACCAGATCGAGTGGTGCAACGCGATCGCCGAGGTGCACTTCGGCCTCGATGCGAAGCGCGACCTGCGCCAGCACATCACGAACCTGGTGCGTCATCCGGAGTTCGTTCGTTACCTGAACGCGCAGCATTACGACGAGACGCTCGTGATGCGCGGGATGGGCGACTCGCGGCAGAACGTGCTGGAAGTGCAGGTGTTCCCGTACGGCGAGAATCGCAAGCTGCTGCTCACGCAGGACATCACGGAGCTCGAGCGGACCGACGCGATGCGGCGCGACTTCGTCGCGAACGTGTCGCACGAACTGAAGACGCCGCTCACCGTGCTGTCGGGCTTCCTCGAGACGATGCGCGAACTGCCGCTGAACGAGGAAGATCGAGCGCGCTATCTCGAGATGATGGAGCAGCAGGCGTCGCGGATGCGGCACATCGTCACCGACCTGCTGGTGCTCGCGAAGCTCGAGGGCGAAAGCAAGCCGCCGATGGATCACGCGATCGACATGCGTGCCGTGTTCGACCATCTGAAGGAAGATGCGCAGACGCTGTCGAACGGGCATCACGAGATCGCGTTCGCGATCGACGAGACGCTCGGCGTGACGGGCGCGCAGACCGAAGTGTTCAGTGCGTTCGCGAATCTCGTGACCAACGCGATCCGCTATACGCCGGACGGCGGCAAGATTTTCGTGTCGTGGCGGCGCGAGGGCGCGCAGGGCGTGTTCTCCGTCACCGACAGCGGCTTCGGCATTCCGGCCGCCGACCTGCCGCGGCTGACCGAACGCTTCTACCGCGTGGACCGCAGCCGCTCGCGCGATACGGGCGGCACGGGGCTCGGCCTCGCGATCGTCAAGCACGTGCTGCAGCGGCACGACTCGCACCTGTACGTGCAGAGCGAGGAAGGGCGCGGCAGCACGTTCACCGCGCGCTTCCCGGGCTCGCGGATTATCGCGATCCGGCCGGCCGCGTTCGAGGCGTGAGCGCGTCACGCGAAGCGGTGCCTCACGTCGGCACCCCGGCGGAATGAAAAAAGCACAGCCCTCGGGCTGTGCTTTTTTGCTTGTTACGCGGCACGCGAAACCGCGCGCCGTATGTCTACGAACAGAACTTCGCGAGCAGCCCGAGTTGCGCATTGCGGATCGTCTTGCCCGCGCGCCGCCGGCGGTAGTGGCCGTCGCTGAGCATCTGCCAGGCCGACTGGTTGTCGCCGAGACAGACCGACAGCCCTTCGGCGATCACGCGGCGCTTCAGCTTGCGCTCGCGGATCGGGAACGCGACTTCGACGCGGCGGAACAGGTTGCGGTCCATCCAGTCGGCGCTCGACAGATACACGTCTTCGGCGCCGCCCGCGTGGAAATAGTAGATGCGGTGGTGTTCGAGGAAGCGCCCGACGATCGAGCGCACCGTGATGTTGTCCGACAGCCCCGGCACGCCCGGCTTCAGCGCGCACACGCCGCGCACGATCAGGTCGACCTTCACGCCGGCCTGCGACGCTTCGTACAGCGCGGCGATCACCGACGGCTCCAGCAGCGCGTTCATCTTCGCGACCACGCGCGCGCGCTTGCCGGCGCGTGCATTGCCGATCTCCGCGCGGATCGATTCGATGATGCGCGGATGCAGCGTGAACGGCGACTGCCACAGCTCGTGCAGCGTGAGCTCGCCGCCGATCCCGGTCAGCTGCTGGAACACGTGATGGACGTCCTCGCAGATCTTCTGGTCGGCCGTCATCAGCCCGAAGTCGGTGTAGAGGCGGGCGGTGCGCGGATGATAGTTGCCGGTGCCGAGGTGCACGTAGCGGCGCAGCGACGCGTTGCCGTTCTGCACGACGCGCCGCACGATCAGCATCATCTTCGCGTGGCACTTGTGGCCGACCACGCCGTACACGACGTGCGCGCCGACGGCTTCGAGCTGCGACGCCCAGTTGATGTTGGTTTCCTCGTCGAAGCGCGCGAGCAGCTCGACGACGACGGTCACTTCCTTGCCGTTGCGCGCGGCTTCCATCAGCGCGTCCATCAGCGGCGAATCGGTGCCGGTGCGATAGATCGTCTGCTTGATCGCGACGACGCTCGGGTCCTTCGCGGCCTGCTGCAGCAGTTCGAGCACCGGCTGGAAGCTCTCGTACGGGTGATGCAGCAGGATGTCGCCGTCGTCGATCGCGTCGAACATCGTCGGCGCGTTCGCGATCGCGGGCGGGATCGATGCGGTGAACGGCGCGAACTTCAGGTCGGGTCGATCGACGAGATCGGGGATCTGCATCAGCCGCACGAGGTTCACGGAGCCGGACACGCGGTAGCAGTCCTTCTCGCCGAGCAGGCTTTCCTCGAGCAGGCGTCGCACGATATGCGTGGGCGTATCGGCCGACACTTCGAGCCGTACCGCATTGCCGAGGTGGCGCGCGGGCAGTTCGCCCTGCAGCGCGACGCGCAGGTTGGTGATTTCGTCCTCGTCGACGAACAGCTCGCTGTTGCGCGTGATGCGGAACTGGTTGCAGCTCTTCACGACCAGTTGCGGGAACAGTTCGCCGACGAAGCGTTGCATGAACGAGCTGAGCAGCACGAAGCCGTGCTCGAAGCCCGACAGCGCCTGCGGCATGCGCACGACGCGCGGCAGCGCGCGCGGCGCCTGCACGATGCCCATCACCGCCTGGCGGCCGAACGCGTCGCGGCCTTCGAGCTCGACGACAAAGTTCAGGCTCTTGTTCAGCACGCGCGGGAACGGATGCGCGGGATCGAGGCCGATCGGCGTCAGCACCGGCAGCAGTTCGTCGAGGAAGTAGCGGCGCGCCCATTCGAGCTGCTCGTCGTTCCACGAGTCGCTCGCGTGGAAGTAGATGCCTTCCTGTTCGAGCGCGGGGAGCACGGTTTCGTGCAGCATCGTGTACTGGCGGTGCACGAGCCGCTGCGCGCGCTCGACGACGAGATCGTAAGCGTGCTGCAGCGACATGCCGTCGGGCGTCAGGGCGCCCGGGTTGTCGCGGATCTGTTCCTGGAGGCCGGCCATCCGGACTTCGAAGAACTCGTCGAGGTTGCTGCTGGTGATGCAGATGAAGCGCAGTCGCTCGAGCAACGGAATGTGCGGGTCGGCTGCCTGGGCCAGCACGCGCTCGTTGAAGCCGAGGATGCCGAGTTCACGATTGAGAAGCGGATAGCGGACGGACATCGGCAGAGTAGGGGGTGATTCGGGCGATGATTCGAAAGGACGCTCGGAAACTCTCACGGTACGATGACGTGCTGATGACAATAATGTATTTATATCGGGAAATTCTACGCTTGAACCGATTCGTCTCATAAATGTTTCGGCCATATACTTTCTACCCGAGTACATGCCCGTGAAGCGTGGCAATGGCAAGCGTTCCACGCTTAAAATATCGCCTTTGATTGATCGTCCAGCGAGGCCGGAGCGGCTGCCGCGGGCGAACGCGCACGGAGCCCCCTTCTGATGGTTACATCCCCCCACTTGCTGGCTGCCGTGGATCTCGGCTCGAACAGCTTCCGGCTGATCGTCGGGCGCGTCGAGGAAACGCCGGCGGGCAGCCAGATCTATCCCGTCGATGCGCTGCGCGAGCCGGTTAGACTGGCCGCGGGGCTGTCGAGCGACAAGATGCTCGATCGCGCGTCGCAGGAACGTGGCTGGGAGGCGCTCAAGCGGTTCGGCGAGCGCCTGCGCGATTTCCATCCCGATCATGTGCGCGCGGTGGCGACCAACACGCTGCGCGTCGCGAAGAACGCGGGCGAATTCCTCGGCGAAGCCGAAGCGGCGCTCGGTTTTCCGATAGAAGTGATCGCGGGCCGCGAAGAGGCGCGCCTGATCTATGCGGGTGCCGCGCATTCGGTGCCGGCGAGCGCGGGCAAGCGGCTCGTCGTCGACATCGGCGGCGGCTCGACCGAATTCATCATCGGCTCGCACTACACGCCGCTCGTGATGGAGAGCCTCTACATCGGCTGCGTGAGCCATAGCCGGGCGTTCTTCCCGGCCGGCAACGTCGACGAATACACGATGCGGCAGGCCGAACTCGCGGCCAAGCGCGAGATCCAGATCATTTCCAGCGAGTACAAGAAGGCCGGATGGGACCAGGCGATCGGTTCGTCGGGCACCGCGCGTGCGCTCGCGGAGCTCGTCGAGGCGAACGGCTTCAACGACGCCGGCATCACGCACGGCATTTCGCGCGGCGGGCTCGAACGCCTGAAGCGCGCGCTGATCAAGGCCGAGAACGTGAACCGGCTGAAGCTGATCGCGCTGAAGCCCGATCGCGTGCCGGTGCTCGCCGGCGGCCTCGCGATCATGCTCGCGGTATTCGAGGAACTGGGTGTCGACTACGTCGACACCACCGACGGCGCGCTGCGTCTCGGCGTGCTGTACGACCTGCTCGGCCGGGCCCAGCACGAGGACATGCGTGCGGTGACCGTCGAGGGTTTCACGCGCCGCTACGGCGTCGATCGCGCGCAGGCCGGGCGGATCGCCGCACTGGCGGTGCGGTTCTACGACGAGCTCGAGGCGTCCGACGACGAAGAAGCGCGCGAGGAAGGCCGGATGTTCCTCGGCTGGGCCGCCGCGCTGCACGAGATCGGCCTGTCGATCTCGCACAGCTCGTATCACAAGCATTCCGCGTATATCGCCAGCAACGCCGACATGCCGGGCTTCTCGCGCACGGACCAGGCGCGCCTCGCCGCGCTCGTGCTCGGGCATGCGGGCAAGCTCGGCAAGCTGTCGCAGGCGCGCGACGTCGAATGGCCGCTGCTGTTTTGCCTGCGGCTCGCCGCGCTGCTGTGCCGGCGCCGGACCGATGCCGGGCTGCCGGACATTTCCGTGTCGCAGATGAAGAAGGGCGGGTATGAAGTGCGCCTGCCGAGCGCATGGGTCGAGCAGAACCCGTTGACCGACTACAGCCTCAGCCAGGAAGCGGCCGAGTGGGAGAAGGTCGGGATTCCGTATCGCGTGGTTTATACGGGCGCGTAACGAGACGCTACCGAGGGCGCGGCGCGCTCGCGCCGCTTGCCTCGCGGTGTGCTCAGTCGGAGCACACGATCGCCGTCAGGAACGGGAACGCCTGCTTGACGGTTGCGTCGCTGCCGGCATTGCGAACGGCCTGCTCGACCGCACTCTTCGTGCCGCGTACCACGACGCCGTACGCCCATTTGCCGATCGGCGTGCCGTCGCCCGGCTGGAAGATCGGATCGTTCGCCTGGTAGCCGAGCACGACGTAGACGCCGAAGCCGTAGGCGGTCAGCGGATGGTTCGTGCGGAACGCGTTCACCGAATTCGCTTCGACGTGCATCGGCTCCGACTCGATGTCGCCGGCCGCGAGCAGCGGCGCGACGAACTTGTGGCCGTTCGAATGGCAGTCGAGCGCGTCGTCGAGCGACTTGGCCGACGCGGCGCCGGACGCGCCGAGGGTGCTGAACGTGCCGATTGCGAGCAGCGCGCCGAGCAGGGCGGTCTTGAAAACGGTTTTTTTCATGCGCGGTTGCGGGTTGGGTCGCGGACATTATCGCGTGTTCCCGCAAGATTCGTGCGCGGGCTCTGCATGGGGCGGCAGCGGTTGAGAAGGCGCACGGCGGAGCAAACGAAAAAGGGCTGCAAGCGCGATGGCTTGCAACCCTTATCGTGTATCGTGGTCGGAGCGAAAGGATTCGAACCTTCGACCCTCTGATCCCAAATCAGATGCGCTACCAGGCTGCGCTACGCTCCGACGAGCCAAAGATTCTATCGTCTAATGGGCGGCTGGGTCAATCACGTTTTGCATACGGCGCACATCATCACGAACCGCTCGTGATTGGCGACAATTCGAAGTGTGATCGTCCGGCCCGCGGGTGGTCGGCCGAACCATTCGTCGAAGCATGGAGAGAGACATCATGATGAACCTGATCCTGTGGCGCCACGCCGAAGCCGAAGACTATGCGGCAAACGACCTCGCACGCCAGTTGACGGCCCGCGGGCGCAAGGAAGCGCAGGCCATGGCCAAATGGCTGCGCAGCCGGCTCGAGTCGAACAGCGTGATCCTCGCGAGCCCGGCGGCGCGCACCGTGCAGACGGTCGAGGCGCTGACCGACCAGTACCGGACCGTCGATGCGCTCGCGCCGGGCGGTAGCGTCGACGACGTGCTGGCCGCCGCCGGCTGGCCGGACGGCATCGCGCCGACGGTCGTGATCGTCGGACACCAGCCGACGCTCGGCAGCGTCGCGGCGCAATTGATGGCCGGCAACGACGACAGCTGGAGCATCAAGAAGGGCGGCATCGTGTGGCTCGCGAGCCGCACGCGCGACGGCAACCATCAGGCCGTACTGCGCGCGGTACTGACGCCGGAGCTGGCCTGAAGGGGTTTGCGGGCTTTGATCATACGGTTTCGCAAGCTTTCTGCTAAAGTCAATTCGGCGACACGTCATTGAAAGGACACGGTCGTGCCACAGAACGGTAACGACCGGTTACTACATTGGCTGGCATGTCGTCCTATTCCTTACGATCAGGAAAGCCTAATGCGAGAACTGCCGACGCCTACGCTCCCTTTTGCCTCGCTTCCCCTCGACACGACGCGGCGTCACCTGCCGCGCGCTGCTGAAACCGTCACATCCGAGTACCGTCTGCGTGCCGCCTGGGCGCGCACGGAAGACGAACTGCGCGAGGCCCAACGCCTGCGCTACACCGTGTTCGCCGAAGAGATGGGCGCGCAGGTCAGCGGTCCGTCCGGTCTCGACGTCGATCCGTTCGATGCCTACTGCGACCATCTGCTGGTGCGCGATCTCGACACGCTGAAGGTGGTCGGTACGTACCGCGTGCTGCCGCCGCACGAGGCCGCTCGGGTCGGCCGCCTGTATGCCGAGGGCGAATTCGACCTGTCGCGCCTCACGCACCTGCGCGGCAAGATGGTCGAGGTCGGCCGCTCGTGCGTGCACAGCGACTACCGCAGCGGCGCCGTCATCATGGCGCTGTGGGGCGGTCTCGGCGCATACATGATGCAAAACGGCTACGAGACGATGCTCGGCTGCGCGAGCGTATCGATGGCCGACGGCGGCCATTACGCGGCGAACCTGTATCAGTCGCTGCCGGCGAACGCGCTGACGGCGCCGGAATACCGTGCGTTCCCGCATACGGCGCTGCCGGTCGACGAACTGCAGACGGGCACCATCGTCGCGCCGCCGCCGCTGATCAAGGGCTATCTGCGTCTCGGCGCGAAGATTTGCGGCGCGCCGGCGTGGGATCCCGATTTCAACTGCGCGGACTTCCTGACGCTGTTCCGGCTGTCGGACATCAACGCCCGCTACGCCCGGCACTTCCTGGGCTGAGCCATCCCGATCGCGGCGCGCTGCTCCAGGCGCGCGCAAGCGAACGCCGTCGCGTGGCAGGTTGTCGCGCGACGGCGTTCGACCATTCCGAGGATGTTGTCTTATCCGACCCTGTTAATTCGAGCGATATGCGCCGACCACCGTGCGGGTGGGCGCACGTTCGGAGCGGGCCCCGCGCGCGGCGGCCCGGACGACACGGCGGGCTTGCCTAATGCTTGCGCCGCCAGTCGAGCAGATGGTGTTCGGCCATCCAGTGATGGATCATCCCTTCGCCGCCATGGTTGCGCTTGTATTCGCGCGACTCGAAATAGGACAGGGCGACGAGCACCATCAGGCCGATGAACAGGCCGATCAGGCCGGCAATCTCTTCAGACGACATGGCTGCCTCCTTTCAACGGCACAGCGCCATGGATTCATATTAGGACACGCGCGGGACGATCCCTAACCCGGAATTCCGCTAGACTCGGCGCGGTCCTGGCGCGCGATGGGCGCGCCGTTTTACGGAGCCTTCCCGATGACCCGTTTCATGCTGGCCGTGCTGGCCGCGTCCATTCTTGCCGGCTGTGCCAGCGATCCCCGCCAGGCCCGTCGCGGCCACCCGCCACAAGATCCGGCCGATTACCACGGTGTGCCGACCGACATGACGCCGCCGTCGATGCTTGGCGAGCCGGCGCCGTCGGCACCCGCAGCCGTGCAGTGACGATGGCGGCAGGCCTTCGCGGCCGTCAGGTGCCGGCCGCGGCCGCGTCGGCGCCGATTCGCCGCGTCAGCGCCGGCAGGTAGCGCGCGAGCGTCGCGCCGCGCGCGACCATGAACAGCAGCAGCGCGAACCACAGCCCGTGATTGCCGAACGGGCCGACGGCCGCCAGCGTCGCGGCGATGAAGATCGCGAACGACGCGACCATCGCACGCATCAGCGATTGTGTCTGCGTTGCGCCGATGAACACGCCGTCGAGCAGGAATCCCCACACGGACACGATCGGCGAGCCCGCCGCCCAGGGCAGGTAGCGCAGCGCGACCGCGCGGATCTCGGCCTGGTCGGTCAGCCGCGCGACGATCCAGCCGCCCGCGATCCAGTAGACGAGCGCGAACAGCAGCGCGCCGAGCGCGGACCACAGCAGCGTGACGCGCACGGCCTGCCGGAAGGCGGCGCGGTCGCGCGCGCCGGCGGCGGCGCCGACGAGCGCCTCGGCCGCATGCGCGAAACCGTCGAGTCCGTAGGCCATGAAGGTCTGGAAATTCAGTAGCAGTGCGTTGGCCGCGAGCGTCGCGTCGCCCTGTCTGGCGCCGAGATGCGCGAACCAGCCGAACGCGCCGAGCAGGCACAGCGTGCGCAGGAAGATGTCGCGATTGAGCGCGATCAGCCGCTTGAGTGCCGTACGGTCCGCGAGCGCCCGCGCGGCCAGTGGCGCGAGGCCGCGCGGCCGCAGCCGCCACAGCATCCAGGCGCCGAGCGCGAAGCCGCATGCGTCGGCGGTCGCGGTCGCCGCACCGATTCCGGCGATGCCCCAGCCGAAGCCGTACACGTAGAGCAGCACGGCCCCGATATTCACCGCGTTGATGAAGACCTGCGCGACGAGCGCGAGCCGTACGCGTTGCACGCCGAGCAGGTAGCCGAGCACGACGTAGTTGGCGAGCGCGAACGGCGCGCTCCAGATCCGTGCGTGGCCATAGGCCAGCGCCGTCGTGCGCACGGCCTCGCTGCCGCCCAGCGCGGTCAGCGCGAACGACAGCAGCGGCACCTGCAGCGCGAGCACGGCGGTGCCGAGCGCGAACGCGACGATCAGCGCGCGCAGCACGTTCAGCCGGATGCCGGCGGCGTCGCCGGCGCCGTGCGCCTGCGCGACGAGGCCGGTCGTGCCCATGCGCAGGAAGCCGAAGCCCCAGAACACGAAATTGAAGAACAGCCCGCCGAGTGCGACGCCGCCGAGATACTGGGCGCCGTCGAGGTGGCCGGCGACGGCCGTGTCGACCGCGCCGAGGATCGGCTGGGTCAGGTTCGCGAGGACGATCGGGAAGGCGAGCGCAAGGACGCGCCGGTGCGAGACGGCGGCCGACCCGGTGCCGGCCCCGTGCGGTAATGCGGATTCGGACATGGCGAACGCGTCAGGCGCGTTCCTGCACGCAGACCCACGGCGACACGACGACCGCCCACAGCTCCGGATTGCGCGCAGCGAAGTCGGCGGCGGTTTCCGCCGGCATGCGTGCGACGAGGCCGGACGACAGCCAGCGCGTGACCTGTTGCGCGTCGTCGCCGGCGATCGCTTCCGCGACGCTCACGAGATCGAGATCGCGTGCAACCGACAGCAGCTTGCCCTGTGCGAAGAAGCGCTCGAGATCGCACCAGTCGATCTTGGCGGTTTCGCCCAGGAGTTTGGCGTAAAGCGGGCTGTGCGACGCGCCCGCGGCGGATTCGTGTTGGTGGGAGGACATCGGTTGTGTGCTGGAAAGACTGCGTGGCGCCACTATAAACCATCCGGGCGCGCGGCCGGCCGCCCGGTACGGCCACGACCGTTTCAGGCGTCGCGCAACGCGCGCCGCACGATCTTGCCGGTCGGCGTCATCGGCAGGCCGTCGACGAACGCGATCGCGCGCGGGTACTCGTGCGCGGCCAGGCGCGTGCGCACGTGCGCCTGCAGCGCCTGCACGAGCGCGTCGTCGCCGACGTGGCCGGGGTTCAGCACGACGAACGCCTTGACGATCTCGGTGCGCGTCGGGTCGGGGACGCCGACGACGGCCGCCATCCGTACCGCCGGATGCGTGAGCAGGCAGTCCTCGATCGGCCCCGGGCCGATCCGGTAGCCGGCGCTCGTGATCACGTCGTCGTCGCGGCCGACGAAGCGCACGAAACCGTCGGCGTCGATCGTGCCGGTGTCGCCGGTGAGCAGGTAGTCGCCCGCGAACTTGTCGCGCGTGGCGGCGGGATTGCGCCAGTATTCGATAAACATCACCGGGTCGGGGCGGCGCACCGCGATGCGCCCCTCGACGCCGGGCGGCAGCGGCGTACCGTGCTCGTCGACGATCGCGACCGCGTGGCCGGGCACGGCCTTGCCGATCGCACCGGGCTGCGCATCGAACAGCGCCGCGCACGACGACAGCACCATGTTGCATTCGGTCTGTCCGTAGAACTCGTTGATCGTCACGCCGAGCGCGTCGCGCCCCCAGGCCGTCAGCCCGGTGCCGAGGGATTCTCCACCGCTTGCGACCGATTTCAGCGACAGCGCATGGCGCTCGCGCGGCGCCGGCACCGCGCGCATCAGCTTCAGCGCGGTGGGCGGCAGGAACGCGTGGGTCACGCCGTGCCGCGCCATCAGCGCGAACGCGGCTTCGCCGTCGAACTTCTCGAAGCGGCGCGCCAGCACGGGCACGCCGTGATGCCATGACGGCAGCAGCACGTCGAGCAGCCCGCCGATCCATGCCCAGTCGGCGGGCGTCCAAAACAGGCGTGCGTCGCGCGGGAAGCATTGCTGCGACATCTCGACGCCCGGCAGATGGCCCAGCAGCACGCGATGCGCATGGAGCGCGCCTTTCGGCTTGCCGGTCGTCCCGGACGTGTAGATGATCACCGCCGGATCGTCGGCCGCGGTGTCCGCCGGCACGAAGTCCGGCGATTCGGCGGCGAGCGCGGCGTCGAAGCGCTGCACGCCGGGGGCGTCGGGTGCATCGTCGCCGATGCAGTAGCACGTGCGCAGCATCGGCAGTTGCGCGCGCAGCGGCGCGATCTTCGCGTAACCGGCTGCGTCGGTGACGAGCGCGGCGGCTTCGCTGTTCGCGAGCCGGTATTCGAGTGCGTCGGCGCCGAACAGCGTGAACAGCGGCACCGCGATCGCGCCGAGCTTGTACGCGGCGAGATGCGCGATCGCTGTTTCCGGACCCTGTGCGAGGAAGATCGCGATCCGGTCGCCGCGTTGCAAACCTGCCCGCGCGAGGCTGTTCGCGAAACGGTTAGAAGCATTCTTCAGGTCGTCGAACGTGAGGCGCGACACGTCGCCTTGCGCCGTTTCGTGGATCAGCGCGAGCCGTCCGCTGCCGTCGGCCCACTTGTCGCAGACGTCCACGCCGATGTTGTAACGGGCCGGAACGTCCCACCGGAAGCGGGCGAGCAGGTCGTCGTAGCGGTCGGCGGCGGGCAGCATGCGAGTCTCCTTGGCGTCGATCGTCGGCATCGGTCGATAGATTACATCGGCATTTCACGCGACCGAAACCACAATGGCGTCTGATAGATAGGGAATGTGCGGACTCGTGCAACGGGTGCGGCTCAGTGCACGATTCCGTCATGACGCATAAGATCACGACAAAACAGTGATATGACCATGGATTTGCTTCTGATAGCTGCGGGGTTCAGCCTCTTCGGAATCGGGGCGCTGGTGGCGTTCGCCAGCCGCGTCGATCCGCTGTCCGGCCGGTTCACCGGCCGTCTGCGCAAGCGCTGACACAACCTTCCCGTTCTCCCTCGCGACGACATGCGATGCGTGCCGGCATCGCGTGTCGTCCGTCGTCTGCCGTCGACGCTGGCGCGCTCAGCGCGCCGGCAGGTAGCGTGCCGGATCGATCGAGCGGCCACCGTAGCGCAGCTCGAAGTGCAGCGCGGTGCGATCGCTGTCGCTGTTGCCCATCTCCGCGATCGTCTGCCCCTGCGTGACCGGCTGGCCTTCCTTCACGAGCAGCGCGCGGTTGTGCGCGTAGGCCGTCAGGTAATCGGCGTTGTGCTTGAGGATGATCAGGTTGCCGTAGCCGCGCAATCCGTTGCCCGCATAGACGACGGTGCCCGGCGCGGCGGCCAGCACCGGCGTGCCCGCAGCGTTCGCGATATCGATGCCCTTGGATTTCGAGCCGTCGAAGCTGCGCACCACGTTGCCGGCGGCCGGCCAGATCAGTGCGATGCTGGTGGCCGGCTTGACCGCCGATTCGACCGGCGCGGAAGGCGCGGGGCGGCTGCGGCCCGCGCTGCCGGTGCCGGTGGTCGACGCCGTCGTCGTGCCGGGCGGCGGCGCGACCCGCAGCACCTGGCCGACTTCGATCGCGTCGGGGTTCGTGATCTGGTTCCAGCGCACGATGTTGGCCGTCGACGTGCGATTCTCGCGCGCGATCTTGTAGAGCGTGTCGCCGCGCTCGACGCGGTAGTAACCCGGGCCGACGGGAGCGGAGCCGCACGCGACGAGCAGCGCGGCGCAGGCGGCCGCGAAGAGCCGCTTCGTTGTTGTTCCGATCATTGAACCTCGCAAAACCCTGCCGCGCGCGACGCGGCAGGCGATACAAAACGTCCGATTTTAACGGGTTCGACCCGCGCACCGCAGTTTCGGGCAGTGGGCGCGGCCGGCGCGCACCGGTTCGGCGCGGCCGATGTCAGCCGGCGAGCGGCAGCACGCGAATCCGCAGCGTGGCCGTTTCCGTCGCGTCCGGCGCGAGCATGCGCAGCCCGAGGCCGTTGTGGATCGCGTCCGGCAGGCCGAGCCAAGGCTCGACGCAGTAGAAGTCCGAGTCAGGTTTTTCCGTCCAGGTCGTGACCGCGTACCACGGGATCGAGCCCGGTACGTCGAGCGCGATCTCGATCGTGCGGCGGCGGCCCGGCATCACGATGCGTACCGGCGCGGACGGCGCGCCGTCGAGACAGTGGAAGCGGTCGAGGATGTCCGGATCGCCGAGGCTGTACGACGCTGCGCCGGGCTCGAGCGGGCTGATCGAGCCGTCGGCGCGCTGCATGCAGCGGCGCGTCGGCGGCAGCTCGAGCGTGGTTGCCGCGCGCTCGCCGTGCGGCAGCGCGAAATAGAAATGATGGCCCGCGTAGTAGGGCAGCGGCGTGTCGCCGCGATTGGTCGTGGTGAGCGCGACGTCGAGCGTGTGCGCATCGGCGAGCCGGTAGGTCGTCTCGAACCGGAAATCGAACGGATAGCTGTCGCGCAGCGCGTCGTTCGCGTCGAGCGTCATCGACAGTGCGGCGCCGTCGGCCGACGGCCGTGCCGCGAACGGCAGGTCGCGCGCGAAGCCGTGCATCGGCAGGTCGCGGACCACGCCGGCGGCATCGCGCCAGCGGCCCAGTTCGCCGTCGACGCGATGGCGGCCGAGGAACGGAAACAGCAGCGGATTGCCGCCGCGCACGCGCGCGAGGTTGCTCCAGTCGGCCGCGTCCGGCCAGAAAATGACCGGCTCGCCGTCGACGTGCCACGACAGCAGGCGGCCGCCGAATTGCGGGGCGACCCGGACGAGCGACGGACCGGCGTGGAGTTCATGAATGTCGTGCTGCTGGAAGATCGGCATGGCGAATCGGTATGAACGGGTGGGCGGGGTGCGCGATGGCGCGCTCCATTATCGGGTTGCGAGGCGGTCGGGGAAAACCCTTCTCGGGGAAATTGCGAGTTTTTCAACCTGCCGACGGTCTGGATAATGCCTCTAAACCGGTGATGTTGCCGGGTCATGACACTTCGTGGAGGGGGCCATGGATCTGGCAATGGCAATGGGAATCGCACTGTTCGGCATGTTCACCGGCAGCACGGTATTGTTTTTCTATCAGCTCGGCCGCTGACGGCAATTTCTGCCGGAATCGCAAGGCCCGCCATGCAAATGGCGGGCTTTTTGCTTTCTGCGCGCTTACAAATTGCAAGCGTTTGTGTGCATTGCCGCAATAACCAGTCAAATGCCTTGGCGCAGTAATCTGGGCTGGGCATAATCGGGGCGCGTTTTTTTCGGACGCGCGATGCGTCGTCCGCTCTTCTACCCGACTGATCACCACCAAAAGGACCGACGCGTGAGTCTCTGGTTTCTGGTATTCCTGAGCGTCCTGCAGGGCGTTACCGAACTCTTCCCCGTCAGCAGTCTCGGCCACACGCTGCTCGTGCCCGCGCTGTTCGGCATGCACATCGACAAGCATGCGCCGCAGTTGCTGCCGTTCCTCGTCGCGCTGCACCTCGGCACCGCGCTCGCGCTGCTGTGGTATTTCCGTGCACGCTGGATCGCGCTGATCAGCGGCTTCTTCGCGCAGCTCGGCGGCCGCAAGAACGACGACGGGCACCTGATGTGGGCGCTGATCATCGGCACGATCCCGACCGGGATCGTCGGCCTGCTGCTCGAGAAGCGCATCGAGCGCGTGTTCCACGACCTGCGGATCGTCGCGATCGCGCTGATCATCAACGGCGTGCTGCTGTGGATCGGCGACCGGATCCAGCGCAGCCGTGCGCATCAACCGCCCGAAAAGATGACGTTCAAGCAGGCGTTCTTCGTGGGCCTGGCGCAGATCGGCGCGCTGATCCCGGGTTTCTCGCGCAGCGGGCTGACGATGATCGCCGGCAATGTGGCCGGGCTGACGGCGGAGAAGGCCGCGGAGTTTTCGTTCCTGCTCGGCACGCCGATCATTTTTGCCGCGGGCGTGCTCGAACTGCCGAAGCTGTTCCATGCGCGCGACCAGCTCGCCGATGCGCTGCTCGGCGGCGTGCTGACGGCGATCGCGGCTTATCTGAGCGTACGGTTCCTGATGCGCTATTTCGAAGGGCGCGGGCGCCTGGCTTCGTTCGGCGTGTATTGCGTGATTGCCGGGGTGTTCTGTCTCGGCTGGTTCATGCTGCATCCGCAGCCGGTTTGAGGGGCGCGGTGCCGCCGGTCGCGCGTCGCGCGTGATGTGACGCGATGATCGGGTATAATTTCGGGCTCGGCTTCATGCCGGGCCCGTTTCGTTTCGGGGTTTCGAGTTTTGGGTTGTCGTGGTGGTGCTCGAAGCCTTTCGCGTGAAATGCGGTCCGGGTTTTGTCGCCGTGTCTTTTCCCCTCGACCGCCCTTAGCTCAGTTGGATAGAGCAACGGCCTTCTAAGCCGTAGGTCACACGTTCGAATCGTGTAGGGCGGGCCAAAGAAATCAATGAGTTGGCGCGGTTTGGGCGAGAGGGCTTTTGCCTGTTGGCGCAGCTGGAACGACCCTCGAACCTGGTTCGCTCAACGTACCGCGTTAGCTTCACTTGCCGCATCTGATGTTTTTGCGTTCGGCGTGTGTAGCGTCGCGCGCGCTTTGGCACCGTTTGGCGCGAATATTGGCACAAAGCACCCGTTAAAATTTCGCGCGCCATTTGGCATTACCGGGGCGTCCCGTCGTCATTCATAAAGTCAGCGCCCGACGATACGGTCAGCCCCAACTCGACGAGGTCTTTTTCCCGCCGCTGCCGGAATCGGCACCGGCATCCAAAATGGATCGGCGGGAGCCGTTTCCAGATCGGGTCCGAGTAGTGGAATACCTTGCCGCTCCTCTTACGGCACAGCTCGCACGAACGGCCGTCGTCAATACAAACCCACTG
Source organism: Burkholderia sp. Bp8984 (assembly GCF_003853755.1). Classification (NCBI taxonomy): domain Bacteria; kingdom Pseudomonadati; phylum Pseudomonadota; class Betaproteobacteria; order Burkholderiales; family Burkholderiaceae; genus Burkholderia; species Burkholderia sp. Bp8984. Next base: position 48,463 of record NZ_QTQN01000025.1, on the reverse strand, counting down.
CCAATACGGCCACCGCTCGATGCCCTCCATAAACGCCTCAAAGCGGTGCTTCATATACATCCGCATCTCTGCATCGAGCTGACGCTGCGTCATCTTTTTCATGGGCACCCCCGTTAATGCCTCTCGGGATGGTGCCACACCTTTCAGCACAATTTCGCGCTGTTTTTGTCCCTAGAACAACCCGCCGCTGTTGGCCGCGTTCCAGTTCGTGATCACCAGCTCGCCACTCGTATCCGGCCGACCGTGCCGGTTGGCGACCGAGTAGCGGATGTCCAGTTCGAGCATGTGGAACCCGTCGAACGCTCGCCGGATGTCCGGATGGTCGTTGATCGACACCATGACCTTTCCTTTCGCCTGGCGCATCAGCTCCGCCATCGCCTCATACTCAACGAACTCGAACGGCACACCGTAGCCCTCGGTTTGCCAGTATGGCGGGTCCAGATAGATGAACGCGTGCGGTCGGTCGTATCGCTGCACGCACTCGCGCCAGGGCAGGTTTTCGACGTGCGTTCCGGCCAGGCGCAGATGGGCGGCCGAGAGTTGCTCCTCGATGCGTAGTAGATTGACGGACGGTGCAGTAGTGGCGGTACCGAACGTTTGGCCAGCCACCTTCCCGCCGAACGCATGATGCTGCAGGTAGAAGAACCGAGCGGCGCGCTGGATATCCGTCAGGGTTTCCGGCCGCGTCATCTGCTGCCACTTGAACACCTGGCGGCTGCTGATAGCCCATTTGAACTGGCGGACGAACTCCTCCAGGTGGTGCTGCACGACGCGATACAGGTTCACCAGCTCGCCGTTGACGTCATTGATGACTTCGACGGCCGCCGGCACCGGCCGCAGGAAATAGAGCGCAGCGCCGCCGCAGAACGCCTCGACATAGCATTCGTGCGGCGGGAACAGAGGAATCAGCTTGTCGGCCAGCCGGCGCTTGCCGCCGAGCCAAGGAATGATCGGTGTTGATTGCATGTATTGGCTAATCGAGTCCGGCCGTGATAGCCTTCGTCCGCCTCTGCAGGGGTGACGTGGCCTTGCCGGATTCGCAGTGCACGCTGCGGGTGCGGGGCGTGCCTGGTGCTACCAACACCAGGCACGTCGCCGCGTCCTTTTCCTACTGCGGCCAGACGATCGCGGCCAGCGCCGCTTCGTCGCTGGCCGCCGCGATCTGGTTCTTGAGCTGCGTCGCGATCTGATAGGCGGCCGGCTGTCGCGCGGCGGCGGCCATCGCCAGCCCCACCATCCCATCTGCATCGAGTATCACATCGACGCCGTCGGCCGACGTCCAGATCGCCGTATAAGGCTGCTCGGCCAGTTTTGCGACCGTCGCGAGCTGCGCCATGGACGCGATCTGCGCCACCGATCCAGCGTCCGCGTTGAAGCGGTGTCCGTCGTACTCAAACGGCGACATCAGTACTTCGGCCCGCTTTGCGTCGACGTCCGCTACGGCCGCCGCACGTGCGGCGACCACGTCGAACTCCCAAGCCGTCCCGTTCCAAGTGTAGAAGCCGGCCGGCTTCTGCACCTCGGTGAACGACGCCGGGATGTCACCGATGCCGTCCCATGCAGCGGAGTGCGCGTCCGAGGTTCCGAATTCGTATCGGCTCCCGTCGGCGATCCGATAAACCGGCGTCGACCGCCAGTCCCGGACGATTTCCCAGCTACCGCCGACGATCGACGTCGCGCGCGCGACATAGCCGGCCGGCGCTTCCGGCGGCGCATCGAGCATGGCAAACGCCGGCACTTGGACGTCGCCGGCCGGCCCGACGTGCGCCGTGCTGAAGCCCGTATAGACGAGGTCGTTCGGGTCAAAGTGATAGATCGGCACGGCTTCTTTGTTTTCCATACGGCCTCAAATAACGCGGATGATGAACACGTAGCCAGTGCCACGCTGACGGGTCTCAGTGCCGCCTGCGCTTGACACCGTGACCGAGTGGACATGGTCGGGCGCGGAGCTGGTCGTGAAGTTGTGGACGTGCGGACCAGCGGCCGCAATCGCGTGCTGGTGTGGCGGAGCCGGGACGATGTCCGCTGAGTCTCCAGGGCCTACGGCTTGTTCGCTACCGCTGTTCGTCGTATCGCTGCCAGTGATCGACCCGACATACGGCGGCTTCAGCAGACGCGTGAATCCGTCAGGGGCCGGGTTCCAAGCACCAGCGGAACCCGTCGCACCACCATGGTCGTGAGCACCTTGTGAATCTGTCGAGCCGGTGTGCGTATGTGCGCCTGCGTTGCCCGTTGATGCCGCGTGAATGTGAGGCTGCATGTCGCCCGACAGCCAATCGCCGACAGCTGCGCTGCGCACGCCTCGACCGAGATCGGCACCGTAGATCGCCTCACCGCGAAGGTCCGGAAAACGAATTGTCGTTGCACCGTCACCGCGCGAAAACTTCGTGCGATGGACAGGCGATGCGAGCCATGCGGCATCGTCGACGATGACACCGCTATCGAGCGCGAACGATGTCATCGCCGGATAGTCCGCGCGAAGTACTGTTTGCCCCATGGCCACCACGCAGTTTGCCGGAATCTTGTCCGGCGTTCCGATGAACGGCACCGGCACGCCAAGCGGCAATCCAGCACGATTCGAAAGCGCCATGATGGCCTTCAGTAACTGCGTGCCGTCGCCCTTGGACAGAGCAATGCCGGCGGCTTCGATCGCCTGGCAGATATTCTCCTGTACATCGTTGGCCCAGTCCGGCGTCATCCACGTAGCGTCGATTCCGCGCAGCGGGTCGCCGCCCTGGAAGAATCCCGGTTCGCCAGGCGCTTGCGCAGGGGGCTGTTGCTGTGCGGCAGTGGGATGATCGATTCGTTGCATTGCGTTCCCTGTTCAAAAGCCGCCGCCTGGGGCGGCGCCTGATGATTAAAGCGCCGAGATGATGAAGGCGAGCAGTTCTTCGTAGCGGATACCGTAGCGGCCGCCAGCTGCCTGTACGACGTTACCTTCCTCGTCCGTTTCTTCCGGCCATTCGTCGTAGCACAACATCGCGTAGTCTTCCCCGACCAATCCTTCCGCTTCGAACGCGGCCTTGACTTCCTGCGCGATCACGCCGAAGTGCCAACGAGCATCTTTGTCACCCTTGGCGGCCACTGCATCCTTGAACTTGAACGCGCGGATCATTCCCTTGAGCCGAACCGCAACTCGCCGTTCCGCGTCGTCGGGATCGCGAATCTGTTCCTTCTCGTCGACGTCCGACGTGTTGATCGAGCCGGTGCCTGCGTAGATGGTGTTGTAGCGTCTCGAAGGCCAGCCAGCGGTCGCCACGTTGTCGGTGTTCGGGCCGATCTCGGTTGCCGACGACCACAGCTTGTTACACAAGGCGACGATCTGACCTTGATTGTCTGCGTTGTTGGTCGTGTCACCACCTTGGAACACCAACCGCGAATCCGTCAGTGCCGTGCTCGTCGACGTCTTCATGTCGAACGAATACGTGCTGGTGCCAAAGATCGCGCAGTTGCCGGGCCTGTCACGCTTCCACAACGATCCGTCGGAATTCTTGTAGAGGTACAGTGCGTCGAGATACATGCTCAGGTTGTTGTCGCCGTTCGTCACGCTACCGCTAACCGTGCCGACAGGAGCCAGTGACCCGGGAGCCAAAAACGAGATTGCAGTGTGCTGCTCGACAAACTTCGAAATGCGCACGGTTCCCGTGTTGTGCGCCGGGTTGTCATAGCCGACGATCTTCAGGGCATAGTGCATACCGTCGCACGAACACTTCGTTAGCTTGTTGTCGCGTCGACCTACGAGATACCCGATCTTCGTCGTGACAGCCGGATCGACACTGTTGGCGAGCTGCCCGGTCCACACCTGGCAATTGCTGATATTGCTGCTGCGGCTGCGCGCTTCGATGCCGATGAAGCCTTGCGGCTTCGGGCTTGTTGTGGTCTTTTCCAGAACGTACACATTGTGGAAGTTGTTCTGGTTGTGAGGCGCAAGCGTCGGATCGACGCTGTCCTGCATTTGAATGCCGCGAAAGTGAACCTTGAAGTGGGTATCGGTGACGGTGTGATTGTCCGACGGGGTACGGGCGTCCGAATAGATCACGCCGTAGCCGAGATTGACGTGCGTACCACCGTAGATGATTGACCCTTCAGACTGGCCGCGAATTTGCGTGCCAGTCGAGAGAGCAAACATCTTCGGGCGCATGACTCGAAGTCCCGTCAGGTTGCTCGCGCGAATACCGAGAGCGCCCGTCTGCTGGGTGCTCACCATGTTCATAAACGACCCACAGATGATCGGGTCGTCAATATGGCAATCGTTCAGGTTGATCGGCGAATCCAGCGTACCAAGATCGTAGTGAAACGCCCATTCGCTCGGGTTGTAGTCTGCCTGCGAGATACCGCCCCATGCAGACTCGGAGCACGTTTGCACGCGGAGCGACTGGAACGTGCGCGACATACCTGGATCGATTCCCGCCATCGTCGTCCAGGGCAGCACACGGACGGCAGCGAAGCCATTGGCGAACGTCCCATTCGTCGTGAGCGCGATGTCTTCAAGGATCGGGTAACCGGGCGTGCCGTTCTGGTTGGCGAGGTCGAACACCAATCCGTTGACGCCGTCGAAAAACAGCCGGCTGCGCGAGAACCCGGCACCCTTTAGCCGCACACCGTTGTTGAGCTTCTGAATGGCACCGCTGATGCGGTAGCACCCCACGATGCGAGCTGATCCGCCCCAGCTTCGAAGGCTGTTGATGTGTTCGATAAGGTCATTGAACGCACCAGTCTGATCGTCGTCGATATCGCCGGTCAGGCCGAACTTCGTGCGGAGATCGACGGTATCGTCGAGCGCCTTTTTGACGATGATCGCGATAGAGGGATTCTCCGCAGGCGAGTATCCCTCGAATTTCTCCAGGCCAAACTTCGCGACCTTTTTCAGCGGCGTTTGAAGCAACCCCGCGCCACGGCTCGCAGGCACAATTTCGTCGCCCGACAAGTCGCCGGCATCTTCCGACGACGCGTCGCCGATCGCGGCCGTGCTTGCAGCTGCATCTTGCGCGGACTGATGCGCCCGATCTGCGGCATCTGTCGCGACCTGCGCGGCTTCCTTGAGGTCTTCCGACACTGGCACGTACGGACCCATGAACTTGGCCATGTCTTCGAGCGTGCCCGACCAATTCGTCCCGTCACCGACGACGGGTACGATGTCGTCGGCCTTGAACTGGAGGCGGCGTTTAGTCTTCGAAAGTTTGGTGGTCGCCATATCAGCTCAGATCCCAATAGTCGTTTTCTTCCGTCATCAAAAAGCCTTCGCCGTCTTCGTGGAGCAGTAGCGCGGGATCGCCGTCATAGACAAAGTGCAGAACGGTATGAGCCGGCTTGATCCGCTGGAGCACCGATTCAAGAAGCGCGTTCGGCAGACCAGGCGTTTGCGTAGGCGCGGTGAGCTGCCACACAAACATCCAGTCGTCGCTGTAGAGCGGTTGGCCGATGGGCGTGCCAATGCGGTATGGATGGAACTCGGTGAGGCTCGCGCTGAAACCCAAACGCAGCGCCACGAACAGGAAATAGTCGCGATCGATCTCGCCGGTTTCGCGAAGACGTTCGAGGACCATCGCTAGACGCACGTCGTCGGATTGATCGGGACCGAGCGCAGGTTCGGGAAGGTTCAGGACGCGCTCCCAGTTCGGCAGCATGGTCACGTCGCCTTCCGGTGTCATCGCGTCGAGACTCTTGACGCCACTTGCCTGCGCATCGTCGAGCACCGCTCCTTCTGCCGCGAGACTGGCAGCGACGTTCGGTTGCGTCGCGTCGTAACTGACCGGGGGAAGCAGCAGCGCGAGGAGATCGGCGTGCTTCATCACATCGGCTCCACGTCAATGCTGCCGAAGCGCAGCCATTGAACGCGCGTCGCATCGACGATCGCCGGCACGTTCGATGCCGGCGTCACTATCTCGCGATCGATGACGCCTTGCGCCTCTGAAACGATCGACTCCAGACGCGACTTGATCGCGCTCGCTCCTGGAATCAGGGCGGCGTAGTAGCTTTCAAATTGCGGCGTGATTGCGTCGACAAGTTCGTCACGCGTCACTCCGCTCAACGATGCTTTGATGACGTGGTCGACCAGGATGATATCCGGCGAGAAAACGAGTGCGGCACGGCATGCTGCCGGCCGCTTCATGTCGATGTTGAACTGCGCGGCCGCGATCTCGTCAGCGCTCGCCGGGCCGTTGCCGCTGATGACGACGATATCGACGCGGCCGACTGCGACGCGATGCGGAAACACATACGCTGCCGTGATGCCCGGAACCTCCATGGCCCATAGGCGATAGTCGGAAGCCTTGCCAGCACCCGGCGGGTTCCGCAGTCGATCAAGCACGCGATCGCGCAACTGGTCGTAGGTCTCGGTTTCCAGGCCGCCGGTCATCGTGAGCAACGTCGCCTGGCTCTGCACGCCGGACGGCACAGTCATCAACTGCACCTGGATCGGCTGGATGATGTTCGCGTCCGAACCCGTGACGGTCGCCGCGACGGCTACGACTAGCGTGCCGTCTGCCGAGATTTTTCCCGACGACGTCGACGCGCAAAGCACCGTGCCCACGTTGAATTGCAAACCTGCCGACACTGCCGTGCCAGGCGTACCGGAAACACGCATCGTTCCACTCGCAGCAACCGCGGGCTTCAGCGACATGCCGTAGGTGGCGGCATGTCGAAGCAGCATCTCCGGATCGGCCGAGTCGATAAAGATTTGCTTCGTCTGCCATTGCTGGTACGCGTACAGACCTTCGACGGCGCTTGCGGTGCCGCTCGCACGCACATAGTGATCGGAGTCCGATCCCGTATCTGCGTCGGGCAACAGGTTTTTAATCTCGCGGAGTTGATCGCTTCGAATCTCGTCGAGCGTCTTGATCGTCGCAGCCATCAGGACACCTTCACCGGATGCTTGAAATGCTGGATGGAGCCGGTCGCGTCGGTGACTGCGATCAGCAGCGCCATCCAACCAGGCTGGAAGTCTTCGGTGGAAACGTCGATCGCCGTCGCTCTGCGATCGTCGAGAAGCGGCTGCAGCGCCTGCTCGCAATACTGGATAGCGAGCCGGCGCACGCGAGGCGTGTCTTTCTCGCGCTGCAGTTCATGGAGGCGTGACCCGAGTGTCGAGTCGGCCCAATACGAGCCGAGCGGCGTTTCAAGGCGAAGATAGACCGCGTTCGCGAGCGATTGCGTTCGCGTGCCGTCGTAGTCTCGGGTGGTCGGATTGAGAAGCGCGTCCATGCGACGATTGTCGCGAGCATGGACGCTAGAAACGCGTGGCTGGCTGTCCCTAGGACAGTTAGATCGGCTCGCCGGTTATGCCGCCTGAATCGCCGGGGTGCTTGTGATGGATGAGGCTCTTACCGCCGGCCGTGACGTCTTGCGTCACCGCCATGCTGCCGTCGACCTCGACACCATTGCCGCCGGATACAGCCATGCCACCCTGGCCAGTGATTTGTTCCTGGACGTTGAGCCGTTCCGTCATTTCGACGATGGGCGTATCCATGGTGATCTTTTTCGAAGCCGTGATGTTCAACGTCTCCGTCGTGATATCGATGATGCGCCCGCGCCGGAAAACGATCGAGTCTCCTTCGTCGGTGTAGATCGCCACCTCGCCAGATTGCAGCCCTTGGATTCGATACGTCTCGTTCTCAGTGGCCACGATAACGCCATGGCTGGTCTTTCCACCAAGCGGCAGGACGACCGCCATCGTGCCGGCCGGAGGGTTGGAAGTGATTCCGTAATGCTGGAACAGCTCGATGTCGGGCGTCGTTTCTCCAGCGAGGCCGTCTACCTGGGCGAGCTGCACCGGCGTATCGCTCGCGCAGAGCGAGATCACGGCGCGGTATGCCTGACGGACGCCGGACAGTGCGCGATCGATCTGCTTTTTGACTTCGTTGATCATTGCTTCGACTCCGTCGTTTTTCCGCTTGCGTCGGTGGTAATGATCGACAGCGGGCCGCCTTCTTTATGACGGTGCTTGCGCTTCGTGTGTGGATGCGCGTCGAGCACCCAGACACCGTCCTCCTTGAACGTGAGTGTCGTGCGTGCACCAATGTCGCGGCCACCTTCAAACCGGCGACCCATCAAAAAGTACACGGCATCGATGCCGTACTCCTCCCATACGATGTGGACCCGCTGGCCGGGTTTCCACAACGTGCCGCCTGCCGTTCGATGTCCCCTGACCACGGCTTTCAGCGTATGTGCATGCAGCCTCGAATCGGAGATGATTTTGCGAGCGCGTGCAGTGACGGCGTCAAGGTTCGGCGCGTCGTGGTCGACATAGACCTTCGGCCGATACACCGTGACCTGTGAGTCTTTCACGGTCGCTTTCAGCGCGTTTTTTCCTCGCTCGGCTCGCGTGCCGTGCGACTGCGCCAGCACCGTGACTTCCGAATAGCGTTCGGCTATCGACTGGTCTTCGTCGAACGACTCGACGTTGTTGCCGACACCGTCGTTGCGCAAGACGAGTTTCGCGACCGGCGGGGCGTTGTAGTCCGGGCCACCGATGACGAGCGTTCCGTCCGGATCGAACCATGGCCACAATCCTTCGCCCTCGGCCGCGTGCACCAGGGCGTCCCACGCCGTATCGCCGGGATCGACCGACACCTTGTCCCATGCCGGAATTTCCTTCGCGGTGTCGATTCGGATTTTCGTGATGCCGAGCGGCCGGACGATGCTCGCGACGACATCGTGCAGCGTGACCTGCTTCGCAGTGAATACGGGCGCAGAGCAGTCGCGCAAGATTGCAGCCAGATCGCGACCGTTGATCGACAGTGACTTTTGCGTCTTGCTGGTGCGCCGGCGAACCGCGTCGACGTAGCCAACCAGGATGGTCTCTGAGCCAACTTTGACCTGTACGGGTGCGCCGGCCGCGACGGACGCCGGCATCGGCCCTTTGGGGCTGGCGAGGCGAACCTCCCATGCGTCGGCGGGTGTCAGTAGATCGGAGTCAATCGAGTACGACGTCCATTTGCTATGGACCTTCCCACCGATCAGGACCGACACGGTGTCATCGAGCGTAGCCACGCAGCACGTCTCCACGGTAGATGAAATTGGGGTTGCGGATGCCCGGATTGAGTCGCATCAGCTCGGCCGAGCGCGAATAGTCGCCGTACCAGCGGAATGCAAGCAGCGTCAGGTTCGACGGCGCATCAATCGTTCGCGAGACGATCGGCGGCAACTGGTCGATCACGTCGACCGCCAGCTCTTGCACGGCGAGCGCCGTATCCTTCATCGGCTCGACGACGGGGCGATAGTCGACGAGCGCCATCGATTCCCGCGTGTCGTCGATTGCGGCTTGCAGATGCGTGCGCGAGTCGTTCGCGATCGACTCGACGTCGTCGGGTGTCAGCGTCGGCGTGTCCAGCTCGTTCGCCAGCACGTCCGACGCGATGCCGGCCAGCGTCGTGGCGACGACCGTGCTGACGAGCGCGGCCACCATCGCAACGTCGGCCGGATCGGCGTCGCGCGATCGCGAGATGGTCGCGGTGGACGAGCTGGTCGACGTCGACGCCGGCGTGCCTGGAATCGTCACGGACTCGCCGGCCGCCGACGACGCGGGCAGCTTCACGATGCTGTCCATCTGCGACAACAAGCCGTCCCAATCCGACATGACGAGGCCCGCATCGAACGAGCGGAAGTCGGTGACGCCGCTGACCAGGCCAATCAGGTCGCTCGCGAACGCACGCGGGAAGTCAACGTAGTCCAGGACCGTCGACCGGAAGCCAGTCACGAGGTTGCGAATCGGCCCGAGCGTGTCGGACATCAGGTCGCGTAGCCCGTTCAGGCGACGCAGACCTGCCTTCGCTGACTTCAGGGCGTCCATCGCGGTCGCGAATGCACTCACGGCGCTGTCCTGCGCGGTCTGTGCAACCTGGGCCGTGGCGTCCGCACGTTGCGTCGCCAGTTCGCCCGTGAAGAACGGATTACCTGGATTCGCCTTCGCGAAACGTAACTCGACCTGGCACGCGTCGACATCGTCGGCGTTGTGCGAGACGTGGCCACCGAGGAACTGCATGTCGGGCATGCTGCCGAACACCGGATGCACCAGCTCGCCCGTACCTGGCTGCGAGATCGCATTTAAAAACGTCTTCAGGCGCTCTTCGTAGTCGTCGCCGAAGAAAATCGCCGTGAGGGACGTTTCGCGCGCTTTTTGTCCCAGATCGACAATATCTTCACCGTCGACGTAGGGATACGCGTAGCGCGCGACCGCGCGCTCAATCGGATCATCGGTGCGTTGCACGTCGAACACGACGCCCCGGAACGATGCATCCTGGAGGGTGTCTTTCCATGCCATATCAGTTCCTCAAGGCGGCTTTCTGACCAGCAACCGTGACGAAGTCGTAAAGTTGGTGGCCATCGATGTTCAGCGCGATGTGGTTTTCGATGACGGGCGGCTTCTCGTCTTTCTTCTGCGCGTAGATCGCATCGCCGATCATCTTCCCGAGACGTTCGCCCAGGTCATGACCGAAGTAGCCGGCGACAGCGCCGACACCGGCACCGATAACGTTCCCGAATCCTGGCACGACCGATCCTGCCGCCGCGCCGGCCATCAGACCCGCGCCCATGCCGGCGAGACCGCCGACTGCGCCGCCAGCCGCGCCGATGTAGCCGGCCTTTTTCTGGTCAGGTGTCATCGCCGCGTCGTTTGAGATTGAATAGGCTTCGAACCCGCTTGCACCAATGCCGATCGCGGCACCGATTGGGCCGAGCGTGCGAGCCATCCCGCCCAGACGCGCTCCGAACGACGCTGCGCCGGCCGCGCCTGCACCTATGGTGCCAGCAACGCCGGCACCGGCGGCGGCACCACCGGCCATGCCAACGCCGCCGCGAATCACTGCGAGGAATGCGAGTGGCGTCAGTGCAGCCGTCATTGTGCGCAAGCCGATCGTCGTTGCCTCTATAGCGGTTGTCAGGCCGGGATACTTCGATGCGTAATCGGACAGCGCCGTAGCAGCGTCGCCGATCTTATTGTTTAACGACGACATTGCATCGACGCGGCCGAAGAACAGTTCGTTCTGCGCCTGCTCGACCTTGAAAGAGTTGGTGCCCTGGATGCTCCCGAAGTTATCGGTCACGGCCGACTTCGAATCGAACACCTGCTCGGACACCTGCTTTCGATAGTCGCGTTGACCCATGTAGGCAACGAGCGCGCCGATCGCCTGGCGGTCGTGGATCAGTTTGCCGACTGCCGTTCCTTCGAGCAGATTGGCCTGGCTCTCGAGGATTGCTTTGCGCTCTCCCTCGGGGGCGTGCGCGAGCTGCGACTGGATGCGCTGATAGCGCTTGTCGCGCGACATCACTCGTTCGACGATGCCGACGAAGGCGTCTATCGCGTTGACGCCCTTGGCGCGCGACGACGCGAGGCTACCCGTCAGGTCGATGCCGAGTCCCTTCGCCTTGTGCTGGGTGTCCTGCGAGTTGAGCTTTTCGAGGAGGTTGACCAGGTTGTTCCCGGCTTCATCTTTCGTGCCTGCTGTAATGACGGCGGCTTGGTTCGCGACGACGAGACGGCCGAAGTCCTGCAGCCCGGACATGCCGGCCTGCTTGGCGAGCGCCATCTGCTGCGGTAGCCACTTCGACATATCTCTCAGCTCGAAGCCGCCGGCCTGACCGCCCTTGAGCGCCATATCAAGCGCTTGGGGAATCTCGGCTTCCTTGATACCGAAGTTCTGCATCGCGCGGATCGCGATGTTGCCCAGCTCGTTCGGATTGGCACCCGTGGCCGTTGCGTATTTCTGCAGCGTAGGGAGAATGCCGATCGCTGTCTTGTCGCTAACCGCGCCGGAGGCGAGCAGGTTGTCGAGCGTGTCAGCCGCCTGATCGGGCGATCCGCCGCCCTGGCGAACTGCCGCCCGGATCGCTGTGTCCAGTTCCTTCGCACCGCGCCTCCGACCAGCGATGTCGCGATCGGAAAATGCGGTGTTGGCCATCATCGCCAGACGGCGATCGTAGGCCATCGTTTCGTTGACGGCCGGCGCGACGACCATTGTGCCGGCCGCAGCACCGGCGATGGCTGCGCCAGCCTTCCAAGCCATGCCGATTCCGCGTCCGGTGCGGGCGAGCGCGCTTTCCTGTTGCTGGACACCGTTCAGTTCGCGACGGAGGTCCGCGACGCGGCCACTAAGCGCCGCGAATGCACGCGCCTGTTCGGTGGTCGAGGCGAAGCCCGCACGTGCGAGACGGTTGTACGCGGCGATCGTCTGGTCGATCTCGCGGCGAATAGTCTGCTCGGAACGGATGCCGATCTGTTGCCGCGCGGCCGCGAGCCGCTGCGACGACGTCAGCATGTTGCGATCGGCGCGCACCTGGGCCGTCTGCGTTTGCTGGATGTTGCGCTGGACGGTCTGTTCGGCACGCGCAGACTGCGTCATCCGCACGTCGTACAGCATGCGGCTGGACGCGACCGCCACACGCGACATATCGGTGTACGACTGCGCAGTCTGTTTAACGCCACGCTGGACGTTTCGCTCTACCTGCTGAGACGGTGCGGAGACCTGGTCCCGCATCCGTACTGTCATGCCAACTTCGAGATCGCGGGACATAGGTCAGGTCTTCAGTTTGGGACGCTTGCGGCGCAAGCTCTTGATGGTTCTGGCTTCAGTGTGCTCTTTGCCACGCTTCGGTCCCTTACCGCGAAGCGTGGCGATCGCGTCGAGGTATCCCTCCAGCTCGACGTCGGTCAGTTGCCGGAATCGCTCGTCGGGGACGCCGTGCTGGCCGAGGATGACGGCGGCAAGTCGGAGGGGACGTAGCCGGGCTTCAGCGCTTTTCGCTTTTTTTTGAGCTGTTCCTGGGCCGCGAACAGCATGTCGTAATCGCTGTCGACGGCCGTGTCGATCAGCTCGGCCGTGATGGCTTCTGCCGGGATCGTGCCGAGCGATACGATGCTGCGCGCCAGCACCGCAGCGTTCACGCGCATGTTGCAGACACCGCCATTGATGATGGTCGGTTCCTCGTATGCGGCGATGTTGTCCGCTACCGTGGCGAGCCGCAGCTCGAAGTCGTAGTGCAGCTGGCCGCTGTCGACCGGATACTCGATCCCGTAGTCCAGCGAACCCGTTTCCGTCAGCTTCATTCTTCCACCCGTCGAGTTGCGAAGATCGTCAGATCACGACGCGCTTCGTTATCCACCGAATACTGGTCGCCCATATCCTGCGTGACGCAGTCCTGGTAGCTCACCCGCTTGCCACCCGGCGACGCCGGAAAAATGGTCAGCTTCCCGCCTTCCATGTTCCACCAGTCGATCTCGTCACCGGAGAGAGGGATCACGACGGTGACCTTGAGTTCGTGCGATTCAACCCCGCGCGCGAATCCCTTCACGCGGCCGGTGCGGTTCATGGTCCGCACCGGCTTCTTGCCGGTTTGCGATGTCGGGTTGACCGACACCACCTCGGCTTCCTTGCCGTCGACTTCGAGCACGATCGCGCCGACGTATTCTTCCAATGCCATGGCTGGCTCCTATCGTTATAGAACGAGTTCGATCAGAGGATCAGGTCGATCCGGCCGGCGAAGATGTGCAATCCGTTCACCACGTCGGCCGGGATCGCGCCATCAAGCTGGTTGACGTTCTGCAGGTCACGCTCGACGATCAGCTTGTCCTTATTTGCCTCGACGTTTTCCAGAAACTCCAGGTCTTCGCACTTGTATGCGACGTCGAGCAGCTCGCTGCGGACCTTCGGCGGAGTCTTCTCCGACAGCTTCTCGCGCGGAAATCGCAGGGCCATCCGCTGAATACATGCCTTGCGGAAATAGTCGAGCGTGCGGATCGTGGTGAGGTCGAGCAGCGCCGGATCGTCGATACCTTGCGCATCCTTCGTGTACGTCGTGATGGCGCGAACGATCTGCACCACGTTGCCGGGACCGACCTCAAACGGCGTGACGCCGTTGTGCAGAGCCGATTCCTGCTCTTGTCGACCCGCGCGTGCCGTCACCGGCGTGACGTCCAGGCCGTTGAGCGCCAGCGTATTGAGCGGTCGCGCCGGGTCTTCCTCGCTCGCGATGACAGCAGCATAGGACGCGCCGATTTCTGCCGGCAATGCGACCGAGCCTGGATACCAGCCGATCGTGATGCGGCCGGCGTTGAGATTGCCCGCCAGTGTCGTGGTCGTTGCAAGCGTGCCACCGGTTCCGACTGCACCGATCGCCGGTCGCTGCTCCAGCGGATTGGAAATGCTGTCCAGGTGCGTGCGCAGTTTGGTGAGTGCTTCCTGCGTGGGATAGGCAACCGAATACACGTTGTAACTGGCACCGAACACGGCCGCGAGCGCCGGAGCGAGATCCGGATCGTTCAGGCCGCCCGAGAATGCCGTGATCGTAGCGGACACGCCGGCCGTCTGACCGAGCTGCGACACGACGATTGAATTGCCGGCCGCACCCTTGTTTTTCGCGGTCAGGGTGAGCGTGCCGTCCGCAGCGGCCGCAGTGACAGGCAAAGACGTCGCCTGCGCGATCGCAGCCGCGAAACTGGCTGCCACGTCCGCGGCCGTTGCGCCTGATTCCACCGCAACATCGACGCGATCGAGGCCGATATACAGCGCATAGGCACCGTCAGCAGCCGCGGTGCCGGTGAACGCCACCGACGCCGTCGCAACGACGGCAGCCGTCGCATCGTCGACGCCGATCACGGTCAGCGTGACATACGGGTTCGCCTTGATCGCAGCCACTGCCGCGCGGTGTGCGAGCGAGCCGGCACCGAAGTACAGCGCCGCCTGGTCGCCGGAGAAAACCGGCGTCGGCACCAGCGCTTCGACCTGGCCGGCCGCGAGGCGCTGGCCGACGATGAGCACGGTTTGTTCGTTCGTCGGCAGCGTACGGACGGCGAGCTTCGTGTTGAACTCGAAGTATTTGCCGGGCTTCCGCATGCTCGACGGAATCGTGTCAAAACTGATATTCGCGCTTGCCACAATCAGACTCCTTTCGCGGTCTTTTTGGCACCCGCGTCCAAGGTCGGTGCGGGATCGGCTGCCGGCTCACCTGCGGCCGGGGTTTCGGTTTCGGCCGGTGCGTCGTCTTGGCGCAGCAGGTCGCCATCCATGACGCGGCGCATGTAGTACACCGAGTCGGGCACTTCGACGGCTTCGCGGTCGGTGATGTACTTGCGCGGTGCGCCTTCCTTCGGGACGCGCAGCCCGGTTTTCGCGATAACTTTCATGGTCACTCCCGTTTCATCTGTATGAGGTCTTGCGCGTCAGCAGGTCGATCAGTTCCGGGTTCCAGGAAGTACGACAGCAACGTCGTGTTCCAGTCCGGCGTGGGCGGGTCGATCTGGCCGCCGTAGTCCTCGAACACCTTGCCGAGCGGGCCTTCCGACTCGCCCTGCGGAAACGCCCCGAGGAACAGCGTGTCCTCGATCCATGCGGTGCGGAATTCCAGCGCATAGACCGACATTGCATCGCCGCGCACCTGCGTGTTGAACAGCGTTCGGATCGGACCCGGCGCGAAATTGCGGATCGGCAGGCCAATGTCCTGCTGATTGAGCAGATACCGCACGCACGAGATCAGCAGGTTGGTGCCGACCTCGGCCTTCGCGACGCCACCGTGTCGACTGGATTCCTCGCTGCGCACGCTGCGCGCGCCGACCATCACCACGAAGGTCGCTTCCGACTTCCACTTCGATCGGCTGGTGCTGTGCGGATCGGTGCGCGGGACGCCGCCGAACGTCACCCAGGCGGCAGGGAAGCGCCGCACGACCGCATCAAGTTCGTCGCTGTCGAATTCCCCGCCGTAGGTCTTGACCTCGGACACCATCCGCCCGAGACCACGCTTCAGGCGGTCGACGATCGCCAGCTCGACGGCCGTGATGATCGGAACGTACGTGCCAACCGCGCCGGTTGCCGTGTCGCTCATCAGAACGCCCCCCGATCGCGTGACGAGAAAATCCGCGTGCCTTGCTCGAAGCGGATCGTGTTGCCCGGTTGCACGGTCGAGCCGGCCGGATCGACACCGAGCGTGACCGTACCGTCGGCCGCCATCGTCAGGAACTTGATGGCGTCTCGGTAGCGGTTGCGAATCTCGTCGGTGTCGCGTGCTTCCGCGCCGACCAGGCGATAGCGGGCGATGTCGCAGCACAGGCCGGCGAGGAAGCGCGGCACGTTGGTGATCGGAAGCCTGTACCGCGCGGCGAGATAGGTGTCCATCTCGGCCGCTGCGTCTTCGAGGGCGTGTGCCAGCAACGCCGAATCGATCTCGCCCAGGCGTTCGCGATCCGTGAGCGCGATGACTTCCATGCTCCCGAATCGGCTCACCATATCGTCCTGAGTGGCGTAACCCATGGCTTACGACTTCCGGCCCTGGCTGCTTGCCTTCGCCCCTGCAGCCGACTTCTCCGCCGCGTCGATCGCTGCCTGGCGCTCATCGAGCTGGCGCTCGCGCTCGTTCAGCTCGTTCTCCCGCGTGACCAGACCGGCGTGGCGCTGATCGACCTCGACGACGCGGCTCTGCAGATCGGCTTCGGCGTCGCGGACCGCCGCTTCGCGTTTCTGCAGGTCGGCCTCGATGTCGGCGAGCGCCATCGCGCGCTTCGCGTCATCCTCGCTGACCTGGAGCGTCAGCGTATCGACGTTGGCCAGGTGCAACGTCACATGGTCCGCGTCGTGATGCGGGAGCCGCTTCGCTTCCGCTTCGTCGAGTTCCGTCGCCGTGTGGACCACCACCAAAGACTTGTCCTGGGTGATCGCGTGGTATGCGTCCGGATGAAGCGCTGCCAGCGCGATGGTTTTCGCTTCGCGGCCGAAGACATGTCCAGCGCGTCGAAAAGTGTCCTGCTTGGCGGCGACCGAGATGGCCGGATGTTTCTGCTTTGCCATGTCCTGTCCTATATATATGTGTGTCGCATAACCGGAGCCCACCATTTGCCGCAGCTCCGGGGCAGTCTTCCTCCGCGCTTATCGGCGTCGCGCGGCAGTTCTCAGGGGCGAGGTATTACTGCTGCGGGACCGGGCCGTCGCCGGTCGAACCGGCCGCGAGCTGCCAGAAGCCGAAGCCGCCGGCCGCGCGCGCTTCCGCGCCGAACTTGAACTTCTTGCGCATGAACACGTCCGGCGCTTCCGGGTCGATCTGCTGCACGAACACCGGCGCCTTGCGCTCCTGGTAGACGAACGGCTTGACCGGCTTCGTCGTGTCGAGCAGATACCACGCCGTATCCGACAGCAGCCGCGCGTCACACACGACCTTCGCCGTCCCCTTGTACGGGTTCGGCATGCCGTCGTTCAGGCGGTCATTCGTCATCAGCGCGTTCGCCACGTCTTCCAGTGCCGGCGGAACGAGCAGGATGTTCGGCGTGATGTTCAGCGGGCGGCCTTCGTCGTCCTGCACCTTGCGCATTGCGGTGCGCACTGCGCCGTAGGTCGCGATCGCGGCGGCCTGGCCGGCGATCGTCAGCGGCAGCGAGAACTTGTTCGACGTCACACCGCGCCCGACGGGGTGATCGGTGTCGAAGAAGTACTGGCCGTCATAGCAGTTCTTCTCGAACGCGTGATTGACCAGGTCGTAGATGATTTCGTCGGGCAGCTGCTTGGCCGAGTAGCCGGCGTTCTGCGCCTGGGGCGCGTAGATGCCGAGGCGATCGTCTTCGATGTCGTTGCGATCGACCTCAACCGTTGCCTCGAAGTCGTCATTGACGACGGTGTAGCCGTGGGCCTTCAGCGCCTTGACGTTCTTGTCGCCGATCCACTTCGCCATCTTCGGGAAGCGATCGAGCCACGCATACAGCTCTTCGCGGCCGCTCGACGGGACGAGCATCGCGATTTGCTGCCACGTCGACGGCGCGGCCTCGAACGCGTTGTTGAACACGGCCTGCAGGCCGATGAAAATCTGGTTGATCGATTGTGCGTTGACCAGCATGGTTGCTCCTGTTATTGAACCCAGACGCCATCGGCGTCGATGCCGACGACGATGCCGGCCTTCGAGCGCGTGCCTGCGCCATCCGTTGCGGCCACGGTCTGGTTGTCGGCGACGTAACACACCTTGCCGAGCTGGGCCTGCGTGACGGCATCGGTGCCGAGGTTTTCCCACTTGAACGCCTTCAGGCGACGGACCTGGACGGTCTTCGCGCCATCGGCACCGGTCGAGTTGTCGACGTACTGGTCCGCGCGGCCAAGGTACGTCAAATCGGCGGCCGTCGAGCCTTCGACTGCGAGGCCGGCGGCGCTGGCGCAGACAATGACGCCGGCCCGGATCACGGTGTTGGCCTTCACAGGCACGCCGACGATCTCGCCGTCGATATACGGGGTGTTGCGATCCTGGGTCGTCGCGCTCACTTCGCACCTCCCTTTGCCTTGGCATAGACTTCCGGCGGCAGGCCGAGCTGACGGCAAACAGCCAATTCGCCGGCTTCCGTCGTGGTGTCGGTTTCCTTGCCGGCGCTCGCGTCGCGACCGCCGGTCTGCGTGCCGCGCAGCGCCGCGATCGGCGTGGCCGTGTCCAGGTATTGCTTGAGCTGGACGAAATTCGATTTGCCCAGGTCGCGCGCCCACGATTCCTGGGCCGGCAGCAGACGACCGTCGGACAGCGCCGCCGTGATCAGGCCGTCGACCTGGCCTTGCTGCGACTGGTTGGTCAGCATCGCGACCTGGTCGCGCAGCGCGTTCATCGTCTCGACCGGCACGTACTTCGCCGGATCGGGCGTGGCGCTGCTGAGTGCGGCGATGCGATCGCCCTGCGAAGTCAGCACTGCACGTGCGTCGACGGGCGCGGCATCGGTCGCGCCGAGCACCTTCGCGAACGCCGTGGCCGCCGCCGTGGCTTCCTGCTCGGTGGCCGTCGCCGGCAGATTGAAGATCAGCCGCAGTGCGGCCAACAGCTCTTTCATGGATTGCTCCTGGGGTGGGTCGGCCGGCACATCCCGGCCGGCAGCGGGTGAAAATTCAGGGGACACCAGGCGCGACGCCGCAGCGAGCATCACTTCGTCCATGCCGTCGAGGGCGGGGTTGTTGGTCAGCGCCGCGTTGATGAGCTGCAGGACGTTGCCGTCGGCGTCGTAGGTGAATACCGGCGAGATGAAGCGGTATTCCTTCGCGTCGACGAATGCCGAGGCGCGAGCGGTCCATTCCACGTCGGTGGCGTACAGCCCTTGGCCGTCGCGCCATTCGACCGCCTTGATCCAGGCGGCGGCCGGCGCGGGCGTTCCGCTCGTCGCAGCCGACAGCGTTTGGTGTTCGTAGTCGAGCACCATCGGCGTCTTGCGGGCGGCCATTGCCGCGACCAGACGCTTCGCGCCGTCCCGCGTCACGCGCCAGGCGGCACATTCGGTGGGGCGGCCGTCATTCGCACGGAAGTCGCCGGCCGGCAGCAATTGCAGCGTGCCGGAACCGGGAGTGATCTCCAGCGAGAGGGAGGCGAAGAAGAGCTTGTCCATGCCGCCATGGTGGCGGGCGAAACAGCCTGGGATAAGTGGATCGCCGTCCCTAGGACGGACCAATCTCGCAAGGCTGAGGGGAATGCAGGGGATCGGATGCCCCTGCGAGCGGTTTTAACGGGGGTTTAACGGCCCCCATTACCCGGACCCGGTACATCGGGGTCACCGAGGGGCCTAAACGGCTCCAATCGGCTGCGGATTACTGCTCGACCAATCGGCGCAGGTAGGCCGACACTTCGATCTCGATTTCAACGTTGTCGGACTCGGTCAGCATGAGGAACGGGCGAGCCGGAATCTTGACTGTCCAGCCCTGGGTGCGTGTCCATTTGACGATCTTGACGCGCTTGTGGCCGGTCTTCGCGAACACGGCCAGATGCGGATGGTCCGCCTGGCGAAGCAGCATGCCGTTGCAATCCTTGCGCAGCCTAACGTAGCCGGACATGGGATGGCGCTGGATCGTGCCGCCGAACTGGTGGATCGCCGCGTATACAACATTGGTGCCGACGCGGGCCATCGTTGCATCGTGCGTCTTCGAGAAGCTGCCGGCCAGTTTCCCTGACCTGGTCAGAATCTTCTCGGAGGCTGCCTCGCCGCGACGGCGTTTGAGCGTCGATGGCTTGAGGCCGAGCCATTTCGGCCGACCTTGCTGCGCGAAGTTTTCCTCGACCGCGCCCCACATCGATTCAAGTATCAGGCCGGTCACCGGCGAGGCGTCTTTCATCAGTGCCCGAACCCGAGCCAGGACGGCCTCGAATCGGGAATCGTCGATCTCGACGTCGATCATGCCGTTTGCCATGTACTAGTCTCCCTTGTGCCGGCGATAGTGCAGGAACGTCCCGCGAACGGTGTCTAGGTAGGCGCGACGGTGTTCGTCCGATGCGCCGACGTCGGTCGGGAACGTCACGCTGCCGGTCCAGCCGTCCCGCCCCTGGTCGAAAACCGTCACGCCCCAATCACCGGCCTCGTTCTGCAGCGTCTGGATGTAACGGCGACGCAGGGACCATGCGCCCTCGATTTGTGCCCAGCCGAGCCAAACCTCATCTGGTTCCTTGATCGCCTGCGCGATCAGTGCCATATCGCGGCCACGGTCAGCAAGGTTGGCCGCCCAGCGTCCGGCCCCATCCTTGAACATCCATTCGTTAACCTGCAGCAGCTCGCCCGTGACGTCGCGATAGGTGGCCGGCTTGCCGAGTGTCGCACCGAACTCGCGCATGAACGCCTGGGCGTATTGCTCCGGTTGCAGGCCGGCCGGCAGGACAGCATCCGGCCGCACGCGCGTGGCCGGCGGCAGCGGCGGCAGGTCCGCGCCGGCCGGCAGCGTCTGCGGCAAGGTATTCATCGGTGGGGGCGTGAATGGCTTCGCCCATTCCGCACCGGGGTTCGAGCCGAAGCCCGGGTCCGGCAACACCTTGTTTCCGGTCGCCGGGTCTTTGTATGCGATCGCGGGCTGCGTCTGACCGTCCCGCCCGACGAGCTGGTCGACTTCCTCCAGACGGCCGGCGCTGGATCGCACCGGCACGTCGTTGCGGTCGACATAGCCCTGGGTGCGCGTCCGGACGCGACATCGGCATCGATACCCGTTCGGCGGATAGAACGTCTGCCAGAACGGATCGTCGTAACGGTAGATCGCACCCGAAAGCGCGCGGTGCGACGGTCTCGTACGGCTGTCGAGCACCGCGACGTATTCCCAATATGGATGGGTGTCGACCGCCTCGAGCTGGGACGCATACCGGCCGGCCATATAGGCCGACTGCATGTTCGTCTGGAAGATCGTGTCCAGTCGGCGGGGCGTCAGCCGCTTGCCCTCGATCTCACCCGTGTCCTGGTCGACGATCATGCCCTTGCCGATCCAGCCCTTACGTTCGAGAACCGGCGTGAGCTGCCGTTTGAACTCGGCCAGTGTCGTGCCTTTCTCCAGCGACGTCGCGAGCGCCTGGCGGATGTCCTGGAGCACGTCCACCTTCATCACGCCCGCGACCGTGAACGCCCGCGCGTGCGTCTCGGCCGCGACGTCCTGCCATCGGAACCCAATCTTGTAGCCCTTTGATTCGAAGTAGGCGATCGCCTTTTCGGGCGGCAGGCCGATCGCATGGGCGAGATCAACCGCCATTGACCCGCCCCCAGATGTCGGCAACGAACATCGCACGCGCGAGCAGTTCAGCGATCTCGGTTTCGTCCATGTCCGGCTCGGCTGCGAGCAGGCGCTCGATCGCGTCGTCCGGGGATTGACCGTTCCGGATCGCCGTGATGACCGGTGCGAGCAGCTTCTGCATCGCCGCGTCGATCGGGTCCGACGGCAGGGATGCGGCCGCCTGGTCGAGCGCATGCTGATCCGGATAGACGACCTCGCCGCGCTCGTTCGTCATCACCGC
Organism: Burkholderia sp. Bp8984; assembly: GCF_003853755.1. Classification (NCBI taxonomy): domain Bacteria; kingdom Pseudomonadati; phylum Pseudomonadota; class Betaproteobacteria; order Burkholderiales; family Burkholderiaceae; genus Burkholderia; species Burkholderia sp. Bp8984. Next base: position 26,770 of record NZ_QTQN01000025.1, on the reverse strand, counting down.
GACATAGCGGATGCGCGAATTCGCGGCCGTTTTGACATCGGCAGGCGCTCGACCGTCCGGTGTCTGACGCAGCTCCGGCGGCACGATCATCTCCGGTTTGGGGATCGACAGCAGCTCGTCGCCGTCTTCCGGCTCCGGGATCGACAACTTCTCATGCGCCCAGGTGCGTTTGACCTTCATCCCCATGCCGACCAGCTTCGGCAGCGCGTTCGCGAACATGTCCAGATCAGCCGGCTCGCGGGTCTCGAATGCGAACTGCGGGCACCGCAGCCGATCGATCTGGCCACGGTTGAGGATGATCATCGTATAGATGAGGTCGCGCGTGATCGTGCTGGCCAGCTGCCGTGCGTCAGACGTCATCAGGTCGTGGCGCACTTCGTTGTGGACGTTGCCGAGCGCATGCGTCGACGACTTGCCGTCCGCCTGGCTGGTCAGGGTGCCGCCCAAGATGACCTTCGATTCGGTGCGCTCGCACCATTCGGTCATCGACATGTGTGGAACGTGCGTACCGTTCGATGCCTGCTGGAAGTCAATTTTCATCGCTTCCGGAATGATGCCGGCCGCGTTGTGGCCGATGCCGGCGACGGCGGCCAGCAACGCATTCTTCTCGTCGTCGGTTGCACCGGACGGGTATTTGCCGACGCGCAGTGGCAGGCCGTAGATTTCCAGGAACTCGGCCAGGTCGCGCACGCTGTAGTTCTTGAACAGATACGGCCACACCAGGACACGGTGCAGACCGCCGCGCGCGACATAGCCGGACTTGGCCTTGTGGCGGTGCACGATCCAGCCCGCCGGCCAGAGCGGCAGCCCGTCGACGTCAGCGCCCCGAAGGCGAATCTGGTTGCGGTCGGAGATCGGGTTCATGAACCATCGCTGCGGCCGATGGTTGAACGCCTTGGGATACCAGAGCTTGCCGAGCTGCTGCCATTCGATTTCCAGCGCCGCGAAACCGTGACCGATGGCGTCGAGGCAGTCGAGCATCATGTCCTCGAAGTCGGGCATGTCGTCGATCCATTCGCGGACTTCCTCGGTCAGCGCCTTCTCGGCAGCGTTCGCGTTGCGCGGCGGCTTGACGTCGTAGTCGAGCGTCAGGATCACGCGCTTGCGCTTGCTCATCTCCGCGAAAATGTGCCCGTCCTTCTCCTCCATGTCGGTGAAGAGGTCAGACTGCTCGATGATCTGGCCGCGCTCGGCCGCGTCGAGCAATTTGTGCAGGCGTGCCGGCGTCAGCCCTCGCGCCGGGTGCATCTCGAAGCTCTGCGTCAGCCAGCCGAGTTTCGACGTTTGCGGGTCAGTCAGCACCCGACTGTCGATCGGGTTGCCGTTGATGTCGACGATCTTTGCCATGTTTCCCTCTACCATGCCCCTTGTCCAAAGCGTCCGCCGAGCGACGCTCCGTCATTTGAACTGCTGCCGCGCTTCGGCACGGCGATGTAGCCACCGGTGGCGAAGTGCGCACGGGACTGCGCGATCATCCAGAGGATGTGCAGCGCGGTCAGCCCGTCGAAGTGGTGATTGCCCTGCGGCTCCGGCCATTCGTCCAGCTCGGCCAGTAGCGTCGTCAATCCGCTGTTAAACAGAATCGACGGCGCAACGCGATCGGTGACATACGGCTCCAGCGAATCGATGCGCAGCTCGGGCGCGACGGTGGCTGTTACGCCGACGAGCGGCAGCGGCACACCGGCACGCAGCGCAGCCTTGATCAGGTCTTGCCGCGCCCATTCGTACGCGTTGTTGTTCTCGAAGCCGAACGCCAGGCAGTTGTATTCGCGCTGTACCTTGATGAGGTCGGATTCCAGTTTCGACGGCACGCGGCGTTTGATCTCGGCATAGACGACATGGAGCTTTCGGCTCGGCACGTCCAGGCCGCCAACCAGGATCGCGGACGGGTCGGACTTTTCGCCTCGGCCCATCGACGGATCGCATGCGCCGAACATCAGCCACGACTGCAGGCGCTGCACCCAAAACGTGATGTGCCCGAACACCTTGTCGTCCTCGGTGCGCGGGTCGCCCTGCATCTCGGTCGCGAACGCGCGCGGCGACTTCGCGCGCTGGCGCATCAGATAGAACAGCGTACGCACGGACGGCCACGACGTGACCGCGCCTGCGTCCATCGCTGCCTGGTTGGCGACGTAGAACTTGTATGACGGCAGGTCGACGTCGGCGATCGCTTCGCCGCGAGCGGCGGCAGCTTCGATCGCGGGCTTGTCGTCGTTCAGCATCAGCGCTTCGCACTGTTCCCACAGATTCATGTTCGTCGGCATCTGCGCGATCGCGCGGAAGTGATGGACGATATGCCCGATCGTGCGCTTCGCACGCGAGATCGGATCATCCTTGTCCAGCACCGTGCCGACGCCGATGTATTTCACGCTGCCGTCGGGTGGGCCGAGGTAGTCGATCGCTTTTTCCAACCATGTCCATCGGTTCTGTCGCTCGGTCGGACTCTTGGCCTCGGCGTCGGTGATCAGATCGTCGCCCATCAGAACCTTGGGGCGGCTCGCGCCGTGGAACGTACCGCGAATCGCCTGCTCGGCACCGAACGGCTCGACCTTGACGCCGTTCTTCGTGATGAACTCGCCGACCTTCCACATCGGACCCTTGCCGCACACTTCCGGGAAGTCGAGCTGGAGCGAAGCGTTGGCGGTCAGCTCCGTTTTAACGACTTCAAGCAGCTTCGTCGGGAGCGACGTCTCGGCACCGAGCAGGATGACGTAGTCGAGGAATGACGGCAGCTCGCCGGTCCAGCCGACTTCTCGCCGGACTTCCTCGCGCTGCAGGAGACCTTGCACGATGATGTAGACGGGGCCGATCTTCGTGCACATGGACGACTTCGCCTCGCCCCGTGGCGCGACCCACCATTCGCGCGAGCCGCCGGCCTGGCGCAGCAGCTTCGGGAATCGGCTGCAGAAGTGCGCCTGGAACATCGACGGCGTGCCGCGAATATGGTGCGGGAAGTATGTATACGCGAAGAACTGATAGTCGCCGTCGACGAGCACGCGCCGACGGCGTTCCAGACGCGCGGCCGGCGACGGATCGAGGCCCGTTGCATGGGCCTCGATGTCGCGCCGCAGCTCGGCCTGCAGCTCTGCGATTTCCTTGTGGAAATCCTTTTCGGTGAACTTCTGGACCATGTCAGTCCGCCTTCGCGTCGAGCAGCGCCTGATGGACCTTGTACACGTCGACGCCGTCATACAGATTGTGCGTCACGTAGACGAGGCTTCCGGTGACCAGCTCGACAACGAGGCGCGTATCGCGTTCACGGTGTTCGATTTTCGAGAAGGCGACATGAGCGGGATTCACCGCGTCGTCGCGGGTCAGTTTGATCATCATGTCATCACCTCAACTGTAGGCGGTGGCCAGCTCGTCGCCGAACGGGCCGAGGACATCGGCGAACGCACCGACGTGTTCCGGGTAGCGATCCTTGATGAACGTGGCCAGGCGCTGCACGACGCCCATCGCGATCGCCAGCTCGTTCGTCTCGGGCAGCACGCGCTTGGACGCATTGATCGTTTTGTTGTACGCGTCGGCGAGGCTGGCCAGCATCGCGACCTTGTCGGCCGGCTTCATCTCGGCGCTGTCCAGCTCGTCCATCGTCGCCTGGTATTGCGTGACCATTCCGGCCAGCATCTGACGGGCTGCACCTTCGATGCCGCCGCCCGCGAGCAGCTGTGCCGCCTGGGCCTTCTCCCAGTCGTCGCCCGCCGCACGCGCGTCATCCTTCCAGCGTCGTGCGGTGGAATAGTTGACGCCGCTCTTCATGGCGGCGACTTCGAGCGATAGGCGGTCGAACACGAATGCCCGACGAACCTTATCGCGAACTTCCTTCGAGTAGGCCATGCGCGTTACAGACCGAGTTTCGCGCGGGCGAACGAGATACCCATCGCGACAATGCCGCCCGCGACGGCACCGGCACCGGCGCCGGCCGCAGCGCCATACTTGATTGCGCGCTTTTCGACCTTGGCCATCTGGTCTTTCAGCTCGTCGACCCCGGCGTCGATCTTCCGCAGCATCTGCATTTCCGGGCTATCGCCCGTATTGACGTCGCTCATTGCTTGTCCTGTTTTTTGTCCAGCTTGTTGTTGATGTCGGTCAACTTCTGGTCGATACCTCGCAGACCGTCTCGGAATTCGTCACGCACTTCGCGGTGCTCGGAACGGGGAACGTAGTCGCGTGCCATCATTTCGCGCACCGCTGCGATCGCCTTCTGGAACTCGCTGTCACGGGTCTCGTTCGCCTTCAGCTTTTCTTGCACGCTGCGAATCCATGACATGCCGAACAGTTGGACTACGCCGATCAGCAACGTGAATACACCGATCAGGATTGCCGCCGGGTCGAGCGTTACTTGCATGCATGCCTCCGGTTCAGTACCTGCTCACGCCGCTCCTGGCATTCGATGCAGAAGCGACATACCGGTACCGCGCGACGACGCTCGTCAGGAATCGGCTCGCCGCATGCCTCGTTCTGGCAGAACGCCGCGGACTCGCCGGCACTACGCGCGTGCCGTGTTGCGGATGCGATCGCGAGCGCGCGATACTGCTCTTCGATTTCGCTCGCGTGGTCAAAGTCGTCCATCTATTGCTGGTCCTCTTGTTCGGGAACGGCTGCCTTCACGGCTTTCAGTTTCGATTCGGTGCTTCGGCTGCGGGCAGCGTAGTCGGTGAACCAGTCGAGGACGTCCTGCTGTGATACCCCGGAGTCAGTGGCGGCATCGGGGCCGGCAATTCCAGCAACGCCGCCGGAATCGGTGCTTGCCTGCAGGGCACCGTCAGCGGAATCGGAGATACCGGCTGCTGCGTTCCACAGGCGCACAAAGCCGCGAGTGAACACGCACCGATTAACCGTAACGACAGACGGCTGAGACGCCGAAGGTGACGGCGCGGAAATATGAGGTTGAGCGACGGCATCGATATGCTCCTTCAGATTGCCGATTTGAGTCGTGGTCGCGCCCTGGTCGGCGAGGAATTGAACCTCGGCGTGCTGACCGCGCAGCACGTTGTCGGCGTACTTCCCGAACGCCTGACTCGCGGCGGCAGCGGCGTCGCCGCCTTGCTTCGCCTTGTAGTCGGAGAGCGCCTGATTGCCTTTTGCTTCGGCGACGTTGTAACCGTGCTGGTACGTGGCAGCGAACGCGAAGGCGATCAGCGCTGCGGCGGCGATTGCCGCGACGACCTTCGCGTACTTACTGATCATTTCCACTGGATGCCTCCTTGGGCGGGCGACCGCGCCACGCTCCGATCGCCTGGATGACTGCGGAATAGCCACCGACGCAGCCGAGATAGATGAGCCAGGTATCGAACGTGAGCTGGTTCCGGTACCCCTGGTAGATGAACATGCCGGTTGCGACGGCGGACGCGATGTTCGGCCAGAGCTTCGCGTGCGACAGCTTGCCGTCGTGGCCGGTGAAGAGATCGCAGAAGTGCATCGATTCGGACCCTGGGTTAGGAGATCGCGACCGTGCCGCCCGCTGCCTTGTATGCGGCGACGAGCATCGCGATATCGTTCTGGTGCTGGCCGTAGTCGTTTCCGGGCAGCGACGCCCAGATGTTCGAGCACGCTTTGATTGCGGCCGCGATCTGCCCGGAAGCGATCAGTGGGAGCGCGCGGCGTTCGCGAATCTGTTGGATTGCGATCAGGTCTTGCGACGCCGGACTGAAGTCACGCAGGTTGAGCTGCTTTGCATACGGTGCGAAATAGCGGGACAGTAGCTGGTAGCGACCAGCCGCTGTGGAGTTCGTTTCCGCGTTGTAGACGTTGGGATGGGTGGCGTACGAATTGAACGTCAGCAGCCGAGCGGGCACGACGTACCGGACACCTGCGCTGTTCTTCTTCGCGATCGGCCCGTGGGAGCCAACCAATACGTTGTAGCCATCGTCACTGTTCTGGCGCGTCCATGCGTCGATCTCGCTCGTAGCGAGCATGTCGAGGAAAGCGAGGACGTTCTTGCCGCCGGCCAGCTCTGCACTGATGCGTGCCATTTATCGTTCCCATACGTTACGTGTACGGGACGACTTTAATCAGCGGAATGGAGAAAAACAGGACGCGTCGCTGTCCCCCCGAATGGAGAAGCGACGCGTAGGTGGAGGTGTTTAGAACAGCGGGAACTGATTATCTGCGGTATCGCAGGTGTTGTCGACGGTGCCGAGAATTCGGCGGACCTGCCGGTCGGTCGTACCGAACTTCACTGCCAATTTGGCAATGGCGTAGTTGCTGCTGTGTTCCCGCGTGATGTGATCGAACTCGCGCCGCAGAGTGCGGAACGTGAGTTCCCGCTTTGCCTTCCAGCAGATAGGGATTTCGAGGTCTTCACCGCCGAATGCTTTGCACAGGTTCGTCGCAGCGTCTGGGCCGATGACTTCGGCCAACTCTTCGAAGCGCGCCTCGCCGTGGCGATTCTTGCGAAATGGGACCGGGAACTTCCGGCCGCCCATCTTTTCGACGAGCGTCAGGGTAGCGTCCATCCCGATCAGGCGAACAAGCGTCTTGGCAAGCGGCGGGAAGAGGTGCTGCACATCACGCAGATCGTCACTCATGCACGCTCCTTTCGGTTTGCGTCGATCTGCAGTGCGGCGATCAGCTTGCCAAGCATCTCGCCGTCGCAGAACTCGATCGCATCGACCTTGCAAATGCGGCTGACCATGCCGTCGAGATACGACCATGGCCGGCCAGCCGACGTGAGCAGCGCCTCGATCTTCTTCAGGCGCTGCTCGCGTGAGCCGCCGACGTTGGGGCGTCGACCGTTCGGGCGCTTCGGTTGAAATCCGCAGCGCTCGAAGTGCTTCAACAGCTTGTGTGCGCCTTCCGGCGTCAGGTCTTTGGCCGAGCTGACGCCGGCGACGCTGCGCAGCACCGTACGGTACTCGTCGTCGGTCATCGCCAGTTGCTGCTTCGCGATGTGAATCTTCGACAGCGTCGTTTTCGCGATCAGCATCACGACCTCCACCAGCGCCGCAGCTCGCGACGGCACAGGCAGACCAGGAACACGATGCCGACCACGATGATGATCACGTCAGACATTGGTGGCCTCCAGTGAGGTGACGTCGACGGACGTGTTGACCGCCACTCCGACTGAAACGAGCGTGACCGACTGACACACTCGCGCGAAGTGACGAAGCATAGTGCTCGGCGTGTTCCACGACGGCATGTAGTACGTTGACGTCTTGTCAAGGTTCGGAAAGTACTTCCGAGCGTTCCGCTTCCCGAACTGCTTTTCGAGCTTGGCTCGTTCGGACGGCTTGTATGCACTGAACTTCGCCGGCCGATAGAAGCGATGCTCGGGCGCGGCTTCCTTCAGGTAGTCACCCTTGAACCAGCCATTGACGTAGACCATGAGGTCGTATCGACGCGGCTTCGTCCGTTGCACCTGGATCGTGACGGTATTCCCATCACAGCGAAGCACAACGCAGCCAAACGGAAACGACAGCTCCGTGTCGATACGCTGAATATCTTCCTTCGACAGTTTCGACATATGGCCTCCCTAGATCGCGGCGAGGTCGAGGCTGATCGCCCGATAATCCTCGCTGTCCTCGATACGCTCATACAGACGGATGTAGGGCTTGCTGCCCGTGACGCGGATGCTGTCGACGATCGCGCGCATCGCCTTAGTCCACTTCGGGTCGTCGATCGCCAGGCGGCGCAGCGCGAGAATGCGGCCGGTGTTCACATTGCCTTCCTTGTCGACCTGGAACGCTTCGTTGATCAACACCTTGACCTTGTCGTTGCTGCCTTCGGTCCATTCACGCAGGCATTCGTCGATCAGCTCTTTCGCGGCCTGCAGGCGCTCGTCGAACTGCAGGTGTTCCGCGATCTGCCGAACAATCTTGTACTGACCGTTGAACGTGATCAGGGAAATGTTTCCCTTCGCGCCACCGACCTTGACGCCGTACTGTTCGTTGCTGGCTTCGATGAACGCCGCGATGTCGCCGAACGCTCGTGCCTTGAAGTCGGCCATCGCCGCCTGCAGGCGCTTCGCTTCGTCGACCAGCGACGTGATCGTCTGGTCGCGCAGCTGGTCGATCGGCGCGACCAGCGATTCCGGAACGAGACGGCCGCGTGCGTCTTTCACGTAGCCGGCCGGGATGTGCTGTTCAGTCATGGATTTTTCCTTCCTTCGAAAACGAGTTCATTTCTTTCGTGATGCGCCGCAGTTCGGATAGGCTTTGCGCGACGCCTTCCGTAACCTGACGCGGGCCGGTCTGTTGTGCCCCGGCGAGAACGTCGGCGATGTCCGGCGGAGGTGAGGCGCGCGCTTCGGGCGTGCCGAGTCCGGAGTGCCCCTGACGTTGTCGCTCCGTGTGCGATTCGTCTCGAGACTCGGCCTTGTCTGCAAAGCCAGCGAGCACTTCCAACAGATACCCGTGGCTCTTCAGCGGCAGCTTCAATCGGCCCTGGTCACGCTGCGACAGCATTTGCTCGAAGCCCTGCCGCCAGTAATCGATCGGGCATGCCCAGGTGCGGCCGTTCCGTTCGATCTGCGCCGAACGGATCATCGGAGCCAGCTCGTTGACCAGAGCCGCGATGCGGGTGTGACTCATCTGACTCTTGGCCGGCGCGAACAGACCGATGTAACGCAGCAGTGGTTTGACGAACGACTCGCCAGCGGGATGTGCGTCGATAATCGCGTTGAGAGCTTCACGCGGTGCGTCATCAGCAAACACCACGTCGAGGCTCATTACCGCGCGGCAATTCGGGCAGCAGATTTGCGGGAGCGGCATCAGTGCACCTTGGTCTTGTCGCCGTCTTTCACCACGACGTGCCGTTCGCAGAACGACGCGATCGCATGCGACACAGCATCGCGATCGCCCCTGACGTAAGCGACGACGATCTTCGACACCTCGGCCGTCATGGATTTCAGTACGTCTTCGAGCGCGGCGAGCTGCGTCGAGACTCGAATGCCGGCCCGATTCATGACGTCGACGGTCGTGCGCAGTTCGTCGACGGTTTTCATGGCCCACGGATCGTGCGCGCCGGCGTTGTATGGCGGCACTTCTTCCTTTCCGGACTCACCGTGTGCGGTCTCCATCCACTCCTGCAGCTGCCGGCATTCCCTCGACTCCCGAACCTCTTCCAGCGACTGGCGCAGACGCGGACTGGCTTCGAGCTGTGCTTCGAGAATCGCCGCGACACCGCGAAAGTCGCCCACGATGTGCTGGAGCAGCACGCGATTGATCAATCCAACGCAGTCGCGACCGACCCTGTCGCGCTCCTCGATCGCCCCCCAGTACGCGAGCAGGTCGGAATTCGCCCGGTGCAGCTCCTGGCGCAGTTCAGCAACACTGTCGAACGCGTCGGGGTTCGCGATGGTCGGGCCTTGGCTGATATTGATCGTCATGCCTGGCTCCCCGCGATGGCTTCGATGTTGATGCAGTCGACGAACGCCAGGAGACGAGCGGTTTCCTCGCGCGTCAGGTCGATCGTTTTCCGGCCCTTCGTGATCGTCAGGCGTCCCGCTGTCGAGAACCCACATACGAACCCATCGGGCGCGACGGGCAAATGCGCTACTTTTCGCACCGCTTTTGTCACGGTCTGATTCGTGCCGTCGAACTCCTTCACCAGCTCGGGACTCGCGTAGTACAGGTTGATCGGCGACGAGCCGTCCATGGGCTTCTTTTCGCAACGCACGCGGCCGTCGCTAATGTACGTATGGATACGCGGCTGGATGTCCTTCGCGTCGAGATCGAGCATGTCGCCGAGCTGCGCACCGGAAAATCCAGGGTTGTCGATGATGGCCTGCAGAATCCGCTTTACCGTTGCCATAATGGCTCCTTTGTTACGTGTTTAAAAAGGACTACTTATCTAATGACGTGTATCGATGGGCTACGACAGACCGTTTCCGTCTAGTGACCGTGTTCGGTCCAGAGGACGCGGATTTCGCCGACCTTGAACTGACCCGTGCGATAGCGGCTGTTGCCCTCGATGCCGGTTCGGTAGTAGGTCGCTTCGCCGGCCTCGACCATTCGGGCGCACTCGGCGCACGTCTGAATCTGGATGGTCGGCTTCGAGCCATTCGAGAACTCGATGCCGATGACCACGAACCCGCGCTCAGCCAGGGTTTCGATCGTCGAGGCGATGCGCAGCGCGGCGAGCTGCATGATCTGGTTAATGTTGACCGTGCCGTGCGCGGATACTTTGGCGAGGGATTGCGGGTTCACTTCGACTCTCCTTTAACGGGGCGCAGCGGGCAGTTGCGGCACGTGCGCCAGTGGCTCAGTTCCATCGGGTTGTTGATCGGTGCGCGGCGATTGGCGAAGGACACGCATACCGTCAGCGAGATCAGCTGCCCGGTATGCGTGCACTGCACCTGGCCAAACGTCTTCAAGACGCGGGCTGCGACGCGATCGGTTTTCCCTGGGTATTTGCCCGACAGCACAAGCGAAACGGTCGTTCGCGAGACGTCGAGCAGCTTGGCCACGTCGGTTTGCGACGTCGCGGCCACGGCCTCACGAAGCATGGCGAGCCAATCCGGATCAGCATGCGTCATGGTCCGGCTCCTCTTGCCACACGATCTTCCCGAGGTTCGGGTCGTAGACTGACTTCGTGCGCTGGATCATCGGCGGGCGCGGACCGGTGTACTTCGCCGTGATCAGGCGATACCGCGCCTGCTTTGCACCCTTGCCTCGGATGTACGAGTGCCCAGGATCGACCAGCGTCAGATAGCCGGCGTGCGACAGGCATTTGACGTAGGACTGCGCCGTTGAATCGCTGATTGCCACCTCGGGCGTCGACGCACGCATCGCCAGCTCGCGAGGCGTGAAGTCACCCATGACGCGCATCGTGCGCCACATGTTTTCGTTGCCGCGCGACTGCGTCACTGGCTTTCCGTCGCGGTCGAGGCGTGGAGCTTCGACGCCGACGTCTCGGGTGAGGCGATAGTGCTTCCGTTCGTTGATTGCCTTGCGTTCGCCTACGGCTTCGACGAAGCCACCGAGTTCGAGCGTCTGCAGGTACGTATGAACGGTCGCCTTGTCGACGTCAGCAGCGCGGACGATGGTGTGCGGCGTGAAGTCATCGCGCTGGCTTCGGATTGCTTCCCACACGCGTTGGCGCGGCCCTTTGCCGCCGGTTAGTTCGAGGTGGGCGGGCTTTCTAGGCATGGTCAAACCCTCCCGTAACGCCAGCGAGGAATGCAAGGATTGCGACGTGAAACAGCGCCCAGGCGGCAAGCGCCGTCCAGGTGAGTAGTTCGATCCAGTCGCGGGCGACCATGCAGCCCACGAGCAGGATGGCCACGGCGGCCCCGGATACGATCATGATCAGCAGATGGATGCGCTCGGCCGCGTGCGCCATCTGCGGTGTGGTGACGGTGTTGTGTTCATGCATATCGATCACCTCACGCACGACGCTTCGGTGCTTCACCGGTGTACAGCTCGCGCTTGCCCCATTGCGCGAGGTCCATCGCATCCTTACCGGCCATCAGCGCTTCTTCCTGGATACGTTCGAGGTTGACGCAGACGCGGCGGACCGAGCCGTGCGATAGCTCGACCAGGCGCGCCAGCAGATCGTCTGCGACCTTCACGTGACGGCAATAGAGTTCGGCGAGCTGGCGCGCGTCGGCGGTCGTGACAGGCTGCGCCGGAACCCATGCCAGGACGCGGCCGTGCATGCGCTCCCAGCGCTTCAGCTTTGCCGGCAGTGCTTCTTCGCCGATCATCAGGATCGGTGCCTGGCTGGACTCGTACAGATCGCGGACCAGCTCGACTGCATTGCGGTCGACCAGGTGATCCATTTCGTCGATTATCAGCGGCCGGCCGCTCGCCGCGAGTTCTTCCGCGACCTGGTCGGCCATTTCCGGGATCGTGCCGGCCGGCTTGATTCCCATCTCGAAGAGGATCGCCTTCAAGAAGTGCTTCTTCGTCCACACCGATTTCGCCTGCACGTAGCGCGCGCGGCGGGCGTTCGCGACGGCGAGTGCAGCCATGCTCTTACCGTAGCCGGACGGGCCGTAGAAGCACACCAGTCCGGGCAGATTCGCGCTGCGTGCGATCGCGCGTTCGATGGCGATATCGCACAGGTTTAGGTTGGTGATCTGAGCGATGCCGCCGGCTACCGGTTTGAGCGTGGTTTCGTGTTGTGTCATGATTGGTCCTGTTGTTGTTACTGCTGGCTGGCGAGCTGCCACTCTTCAGCCTGTTCCGCGCGGCGCTTTTGCGCCGCGAACTCTTTGGTCAGCGGGTACGTGCCGTACCACCGCAGTTCTTCCTGATCGGGTACACCTCCGGTATCGATGTGTTGATGTAAGGCTTGCCACCGGGCAAACCGCTGTTCAGCCGTTTCCGGCAGTTCGAAAATTTCAGCCGTGGCCGGTGCTGGCTCGCTGGCGGGGATGGGCGTTGCGGCGACTTCGATCACCGGCTCGGCGTCGACGAAGCGTCGATTCAGCGCGTCGCGCGTGATGTCGCCGAAGCCGGGGATCGTGATGACCTCGGGGGTGTCGAGCGTCAGCGCCGGCTGCCCCATGCGCTCGGCTTCGACTTCGTTGAGCTTCACCTGCAGGCGCTGCGCACGGGCGTCCGCGCGCTTCTCGCGGGCCTGCTCGACATACGACATCGGCATGTAGTGAGCCGTGTTCGCGCCGGCCTCCGCCTTGCAGATGAACCGACCCGTCGCGCCTTCGTAGACCCACACGAACTTCGCGTCGTGGATGTCATAGGCGACGTGGACCGTCTCCCCGTGAAACTCTTCGAGCAGACCGCTGAAGTAGTGGTTGTTCAGCAGACGGACTTCGCCGCGCTGGACCGTACGCTCGACGCGCGGGCGGAATACGCGGTCCGCTTCGTCAGCCGTGAGCGTCACCGGTTGCCAGCCCTTCGCCTGGAATGCGGCGAACGCTTCATCCGGCGACATGTGACGACGGCGACCATTCGCCGGATCGTTCGTCATCGGCAACGAGCGGTGGGGCCGAGCGTTGTACGCGTCGATCTGGTCATTGCAGAACTGCATGAACGCGTCCCATCCCATCAAGGGCATCGCTCCGCCGTTCTTGACCGCGCTGCGCGTGACCTTGAAGTGCGCGAGCTTCGCTTCGCGATCCATCGGCGCGCCCATGTAACTGTTGAGCGTCTTGGCTCCCGTCACCCACAGGGTTTGGTGCAGACGCTCGATCACGCCGCGCGCCTGGGAGTTGTAGGGGAGCGAATGCGAGACTTCGAAGCCGAGCTGGCCCATGATGCCGGTGCCCTCGGCCTGCAGCATCGCGTTGGCATAGCCCGATCCGCGGTCGACGTAGAAGATGGCGAGGACGCCATTGCGCGTCGAGGCATGGCGCAGCGCGTCGATGACCGCTATCGCCGATTCCGCCAGGCCGATCGAGAAGCCGACTGCGCGACGCGTCGCAATGTCGACGATCGTCGTGATCTCGGGACGGAACGGCCGGCCGTGCAGCGGATGCTGGACCTCGGCGTCGAACGTATGGCCGTCCGCGCTCCAGACGTCGTTCGGCAGCAGCTGGTCGAACGCGCGGCGAATGAACGGCCGGATGGTCTTCAACTCGCGCGCACCCATCCGGCCCGCCTCGACGGCGACCCGGCCCATCTTGCCGAGGAAACGGCGGACCTGGTGAATCGTCGGAAACTCCCAATCGCGATCGCGCATGCGGTAGGCGGTCTCGAACTCACGATAGGCAAGCTCGACGGACGGCTTCTGCGGCTGCTGATAGAAGCCGAGGAATGCCTTCGCCCATGCCGGCACCGTGATGTCCGGTTGCGGCACTTTGGGCGCCAGCGTGCCGCTCTTGGCCTGGCCGAGATACCGCTTCAGCGTACGGATGCTCGGGAAGCCGTCACCCTTGCGCCCGCGCTCGTCGCGAGCCGCGCGCAGCATCATGACGAGGTGATCATCCAACGTGCCGGCCTTGGCCTGCGTCAGCAACGTCGTCATTGCCGCTTCGCGCGAGACGTGGCACTGCGCCATGATCCGATCCAGCCACTTCAGGATGCCCTGGCGAGCGTCCGCGCGCAGACGCTGCGCGTCGGTTTCGACGAGTTGCAATTGCTGCACCGGATCGACCACGGCCGTTACTTCAGCCACGGCTCCGACAAACTTCACCGCCGCCTTTCGCCGAATCTCGGCCATCACGTTTGAGGGCGGCTCGAACTCGCGTCGGGTGCCACCGATGCCCTTCACTTCGGAGTAGCGCCATGCCTCTCGATCTGCACGCGCCAACAGAGCCGCCTTGGATGTCGGTAGCGCTTCGAGACGCATCGCCAAAAGTTCTGACGAGCTGTATCGCTCTTTTACGATGAGGCTCATTTTGTGATCCGCTTGATTCGGTGCATGAGCTGGCCCACCAGCTTCTCGTCCATCTGGCCTTCGATCGCCTTTTGTTTCGCCTTGATGTGGCGGTCGAGAACTGCCATAGCCCCGAATTCGGCGCAGAGTGCTTCATCGGCCGTAAGCACACGGCGACCGACGTGATGAGCCATCCAATCGAGCGGACTGTAGTCGTCGCAAACCATCATCAGCGCCAACAGCGCATCGACCGGGATTCGCCGATCGAACTGGCTTGGAGCTGCCCACTGATCCAGTTGGGCTTTGGTGATTTGTCGGGCAAGCAGTTCGCCCATGTGGTCGGCGATACGGTCTCGCGACAGCCCCTTAGTGTTCGCCTTGTCCATTACGTCGACGAGGGTCCGGCGGATCGCCGCGTCGAGAGGGTTCTCGCCGGCGACTGCGACGGTGCCATGAGGTGTTTCGACGGCGAATACCTCGAAATTCAGCGCCATCTGCGTGCTGGCCACTTCAGCCTGGCCTCGAGACGTTTTCCGTTTAGTCATGGTGGTAGCCATACAGATCTAGACACTCACCTGGTCGGTGTAAGTGTTCAGTTGCGTTAAACTGAAGGGCGTAGAACTACGCTTGCCCGTTACTGTTTACCGGTGTCGTGGCCCCGATATACTTGTCACGGTAGCGGGGCCGGATTCGGCGTCCCTCCGGGGTCCAGCGATCGGGCCAGAGTTCGTGGGCAGGCAGCTGCACGAAGGTGCTGATCGCAATTTCCCCCGAAAGGACGGGGCGCGTCAGAGCATTGCGGACGTTCGATTCCGGGATTCCAAAGGCGCGCGCGACACCCGACATCGTTTGGCCCTTTTTCTCAATAAGTGCCTTGATGTCGGCGCGGTGCATCCCCGAAGGTTTGGCGGTTGGCATGGTTTGACTCCAAGAAAAACGCCGGTCTAAGACCGGTTTTTATTCGGTCCGGTAATCCCGAATGTCAGTTTTAACGGAGTCTAAGTGTATTGAAGTGGCAAGTCAACAGATCACTTGCAGGTTTACACTTCTGTGCAGCTCCATGTCGCCTATCTGTGCCTTGCTGTGATTGCAAGGCTTTGATTCATATAGACAAATAGAAAAGTGCATCGCCAATTTGAAGTGTTTTGCTGGCGATACACTTAGGCGCTAGGGAGTGTTCAGTGAAGCGACTATACGCAGCCAGTGAACTGGCGAAGATGGGGCTGCCCGGCCTTCCGGGGACGAAGGCCGCGATCATGGCGAAGGCAGATCGCGAGGGCTGGCGCTATGAAGAGCGGTCAGGACGAGGCGGGATGCACCGCGCCTACGAGGTGCCGGCGCGGTATTGGGTCGAAGCTGGCGGGATTGACCAGGAGGTGGATGCCCCTCGGTTGAATGAGGTGGCAGGCCAGAAGGCGAAGCGTTATCTCACGCAGAATCGTATGACGGATTCTGAAATCGTCGAGCAGATCGCGCTTGGAGTGGAAAATTGGATAAAAAACAATGGGTTAACTGACAACCCGGAAAAGAAGGCGGCACTTGTGGCGCTGTTGTTCAGCTATTTCCGTGAGGAGGGAGGCGTTACCACGGAGAAGCTGGAAGAGATGCTTAAAAAGGTGGCCTAGAATTTACCTAAATATGCATAACGTATCTGACAATTTCATGTAGCGTATCTAACGGCGGCCTTTCTGGCTGCCCGCGCATCGCCGGAGGGGGCCGTTCTGGCGACGTGGTAAATCGCTACGGGATCAAGATGAAGGTAGACCAATCTGAAGAAAAAAGCGTTCAACACAGCGCACTTGCCGAATTGATTGAACAGTTTTTACCGAAGTACCTCAACACGGGGGCCCAGCTGGGCAAGCCGCACGCGAGAGAGCCGTCCTCGCCGATCAAGGTTGTGCCCTGGCATGACCGGCCGGCGGCGAATGCGCCAATCATGCGGCCTCCTGATACTCGCTTGACACTAGCTCACGTATTGCGCACATCAGTGACAAAAACTGCGCAAAACCTGCTCGGTTTGAGCGCGTTTTTTGCGAAATTTTTTTCGCTTAGTTCACTGGTGCGAACGGCCGGAGAGCCTTTATTCGCTTGGCTTTCCGGCCTTTTTTTGTTCATTGAGTCTCAGTGTCAATTCGAACACCCCCCCACAGCGTGTCGACGACGATGTCGCTTGCCGATACCTAATCGCCGTTGAAGTTCATCCGCACACATACCCAGACTTTTTCACCTCATGGACTCGTTGGGGGCCGCGTGAAATCCAAGGCCGCGCTCGGGATGCAGGACAATCAAAGGTTAGCATTACTGAGAACTGTTCTGTCATTACTCGTGTAAACGGACAAACTTCGCCGAACCGCGCAGACGCTGGTGCGCAAGCGATTGCGATTCGCTACTCGAGTTGGTGAATCCGGTTGAATGTTGGTTTTTTTGATCACGTCAGCGGCGATCCGTCAGAGGCTCGTTCAGAGCAGTACGGCACCTCATGCCGACACTGGCTGATATGTCAAGTAGCGCACCTTGCGCGAGCGACCGTTGATGTTGACCGCGACAACCGATTCGGTGTTCCACGACGTGGCTCGACGATACAAAGCAGTTCTTGGGTCAGAATTCCAGCGTCGACGTCCGAAGCGCGTGCGGTGTCAGGGTCTTGATGCGTATGACGATCTGTCGATTATTGTCGAGGCATGAAACTATCGAGATTTAAATTTCTCGATCTGAAAATATAATAAAATTGACGGGTTTATGCCTTGTTTGCGACATGACCGTGAGATATGCTTGCGGGCAATTTATTTTTCGATCAAAAAATAAATTCGTTCCGCTAAAATTAATGGCCGCGAGATTATTCATGGAAGGGTTGGATCTTGAAGTTTTGAGTGAAATTTTCTCATGCCGAACTCGGGAAGAATGGGAGAGGTGCCTTATTTCCATTGTTCGAGACTTCGGATTCGACATGGTGCTTTTCGGGATAAAAAAGGCTGGGTCCGAGCCGCTATCTTCAGCGTTGATTCTTACAAATTACCCGGATTCGTGGTGGGATCGTTATCAAAGTGAAGGGTTTTATTCTGTTGATCCGGTCGTTCGTCATTGTCTGGTCAATAAATCTCCGATAGTCTGGCCAGATGTCGGCGCTTCGCGAAGTGTTCGTGATTCGGAGTTTTATGAGGAAGCGGGGGGGTACGGCCTGCGCAGTGGAATATCGTATCCGATTCATGGTCCGGAAGGCCGATTTGGCATTCTGAGTTTGGTCGGAAAGGATTCGGAAAAAGTAGACAACGAATGCCTTCACATGCGCGCAGCGCTTTCATTGTTGCGCGATTTTGCCTATGAATCTTCGCTGGAATTCCTTCCGGCCGGCATGGAGCCGGCTGCGCCAATAAGTTTGACGGCGAGAGAGCTGGAGTGCCTCAAGTGGATCGGGATCGGAAAAACCTCATGGGAGGTTTCGCGCATCCTCTCGTGCTCCGAAGCGACCGTTAATTTCCATATCGCAAACTTGATGAAGAAGATGTGTGTTCGCACGCGTCAGCAGGCGGTCGTTCACGGCATCAAGTTCGGAATGATTTTGCCCAATTGAACCTATCGTCTCGTGGAGTTTCGGCCGGCGTCCCGGCTAGTCAATGGCTCCCGCTTTCCGTAGCTTGAGCAGGATCATGTCCACCGCTTGATCGACGGAGTGCGACATCGTATCGATCAGTACATCCGGATCGAGCGGTGCTTCATAGGGGGAGTCAATTCCGGTGAAGCCGCTCAGTTCGCCGCGGCGCGCGCGTTTGTAGAGTCCCTTGGGATCCCTCTTCTCCGCAATATCGACTGGCGTGTTCACGTATATTTCGAAGAATTCATTGTCCTCGAACATAGCGCGAACCATTTCCCGTTCCGCCCGAAACGGCGAGATGAAGGCGCAAGATACGAGCAGCCCAGCATCGACCATCAATTTTGCGACTTCCGCCGCACGGCGTACATTCTCTGTCCGGTCTGTCGCCGAAAACCCAAGATCGCGATTGAGGCCAAGTCTCAGATTGTCGCCGTCAAGAAGGTATGTGTGGTATCCGAGCATGTGCAAGCGCTGATCGAGTCTGGTCGCGATGGTGGTTTTTCCGGACGCGGAAAGTCCTGTCAGCCAGATCGCGCAGGATCGCTGGCGCTTGGTTGCACGACGCGCCTGCTTGTCGACAAGCAACGTCTGCGGGAAGACGTTCGGCGCTTCGTGTAAGCACACATCGGCGGTCGGCAGGCCCAGGGCGTGGTCGGTCGCTTGATCAGTCACAATTGAATTCCTTGTCATGCATGCTCTGCCATCGATCACGAAGAAAAAAGACGAAAATCGCAGATGGCATTTCGAAGACAATTTTCCCTTTTTGGCGAAGCAGGTATGGACTACTCTGCGGCGCGCGATTTTTACAGTGTCGGCACACGATTTGTGCGCAATCGACACACCGCGTATTGAGTAGATCTTGCAATCATTCGCGACGTCTATCCGTGAAGAAGGTGCCTCCAGCATAGCTACCGGGGCAGTCGCGTAGTGCTTCGTCGAAGACAAGCGAATCGGATCGCAATATTGCTGTCGTGGCGAGGCGTGATGGACAGGAATATGCGAGGGCAGTAACCGCAACTCATCGTCGACGGGACCGGCGCGGCGGCGTCAGCCGCAATAACGTCACCGCATTGCGCGACGTCACATTGTCATGCGCGGCTCGATTATCGCCAGAAGCGAGTCCGGGTAGCTACCTATAAGATTTGATAGGTTCAAGCAGACAAATACGATGCTCTAATACGCAACCAGACCAATCGAGCGTCGGCGGTATTGGCGCGCGGTTGTCGTCAGCCGCTGCTGAAAATTCTCCGCATCAAGGATTTTCGCTTTTTGTGTTGGGCGTGTGTCGGGGAATCGGCCTGGCCCATCTAGGCGATCAAAACCAGACCGAGTACTTCAATGAAAACCTTTGCAGATATCCTGGCGCTTC
The DNA here is from genome assembly GCF_003853755.1 of Burkholderia sp. Bp8984. Lineage (NCBI taxonomy): Bacteria > Pseudomonadati > Pseudomonadota > Betaproteobacteria > Burkholderiales > Burkholderiaceae > Burkholderia > Burkholderia sp. Bp8984. The sequence goes on along the minus strand of NZ_QTQN01000025.1, from coordinate 7,586 downwards.
GCGCTGACCAGGCGACGGATAGTATTGCTTATCGTTTTTGGGGTGGTACGGACTCTGGTGTCGATCAACTGACATATGGGGAACTGTACGCGCGATCGAGGGAAATGGCCGATCATTTGCGGGCGGTGTGCGAACCCGGCGGCCGCGTATTGATCATGCTGCCTCCCGGTCTTTCGTATCTCGTTGCGCTGTTCGGATGCTTCATCGCGGGCGTGGTCGCCGTGCCGCTTTATGCGGCGACGAGTCGCCGCCGGATCGGACGGCTGTCCGACATCATCATCGACGCGGGCGCGTCAGTGATTGTCAGCGACAAGACAAACGTCGATCGCATCAGGACACAAATCCAGAGCCAGCATGAGGATCAGGCATTTCGGTGGATCGTCATCGACGGCGCGGACGGCGTGGGCGGAGCGGACGACGACAGCGCGGTTTCCGCTGCGGCCGGGCCCGACGATCTCGCGCTCTTGCAATACACGTCTGGTTCGACGGGCAACCCGAAGGGCGTAATGCTCAGTCATGCCAACCTCGTCGCCAATTCAGCGCTCATCGCCCAAGCGTTCGGCTGCGACCGGAACAGCCGCGGCGTGATCTGGCTGCCGCCCTATCACGACATGGGGCTCGTCGGCGGGCTGATGCAGCCGCTATATACGGGGTTCGAATGCACGCTTCTGTCACCGGAAACGTTTCTGCGTCGACCGGCGACGTGGCTTAGGGCAATTTCCATGTTCGGAGCGACGCATAGCGGCGGCCCGAACTTCGCTTACGAATTGTGCACGGAACGGGTAACGGACGACGAGATAAGGGAACTGGATCTCGGTGCGTGGCGGGTCGCGTTCAATGGCGCGGAAACGGTTCGCCCGGGGACGCTCGAACGTTTTGCCGCGAAATTCGCGCGAGCCGGCTTCCGTACGTCGTCGTTCCTGCCTTGCTACGGGCTGGCGGAAGCGACGCTGATCGTCACCGGCGGGCCTGCGGAGCGGGAGCCCGCCGTGATGTGTGTGGACGGCGAGCATCTTTCGACGACGGGGCGTGTCGATCTCGTTTCCCCTGAGTTGGAGGGAGGCACGGCTCAGCGCGCGATGCGCCGTCTGGTTGGCTCGGGCCGGCTGCTGCCGGGCGCAACGGTCGTTATCGCCGACGACGATGGTATCGAACGCGGCGAGTTCGAGGTGGGCGAGATCCATGTCGCGGGCGCAAGCATCGCGTCGGGATACTGGCACGGAGAGGGGCGCGAAGATCTTCAGCGGCCGTTCCGTCGCACTTTCGCAACCTGGCCGGGGCAGCATTTCCTGGCGACGGGCGATCTTGGCTTTTTCGCAAACGGGGAACTCTTCATCACCGGGCGCAAGAAGGACCTGATCGTCATCCGTGGACGAAACGTCTTTCCGGAAGATCTGGAGGCGACGGTTGCATCGAGTGCCGACGCGTTGCGCGTGCAACCCAGTGCTGCATTTCTTGCAGGGGATGAGGACGAGCGCCTGGTGATCGTCGTCGAACTCGACGGAAGATACAAGGCCGATCCGGCTCAATTGCGCCCGTTGCTGATGGACGCGCTGGGCCGCGAGCATGGCGTGCAACCGGACGCCCTGGTTTTCGTGCGTCAAGGGACGCTGCCGCTTACCTCCAGCGGGAAAGTGCAGCGCTGGGCATGCCGGAAGCTTTACGAGGCCGACGAACTGATCGCGTTGGTCGAGCGGGTTCGGGGTGAGGCGGTGCCACGCGCCGAGGGAACGGCTGCGCCGCAGCCGGAAGTGGCGGGTCACGACGCAGCCTCGAGCGAGCTGATCGCATTGATCACCGAGATTGGCGACCTGCACGGTACGCCGATCCATGCGGACAGCTCGATCACGTCGCTCGGCTTCGATTCGCTCAAAGTGCTGCAGTTGTCCAGCTGGCTGGAGGAGCGCTATGGCGTCAGTCCGGGCATGTCGGAGCTGCTCGACGACTGCACGGTCGGCGACCTGCTTGGGATGGTCGAACGGGCTTCGCATCAGGGCCGGCCGCACGTCCAATCGCCCCTTCCGCATGCGTCGCGCGGGTCGTCGTCAGCGTTCCCGTTGTCGCCCGCGCAGCAGAGCCTGTGGTTCCTGCACACGCTGTCGCCCGATAGTTCGGCTTATAACGTGTCGCTTGCCTTCCTGTTGTCGGGTGCATTGTCGATGCCTCGTCTGCAGATGGCGCTAGATCGGATCGTTGCGCGTCACACGACGCTGCGCACCGTCTACCGTGTCGAGGACGAGCAGGTCTGCCAGACGGTGCTCGACGAGGCGCCGGCCGAGATGCGCGTGGTGGACGCGAGCGGCTGGCACGCGGACGAACTCGAGGGGGCCGCGTCGGCGGAAGCGGCAGGGCCGTTCAATCTGCGCGATGGTCCGTTGTTCCGATTGACTGCTTACGTCAACTATACCGGCGCACTGCCCGCGGGCGACGTCTCTTCCGGCGCCAGCACCGTATTGCAAATCGCCGTGCATCACATCGCAGTCGATTTCTGGTCGCTGGTCGTCCTGGTGAAGGAACTGTCGCATCTGTACGACGCGCTTTCGAACGAGAGCGAGATCCGCTTGCCGGCATTGGAAACGAGCTATGCCGACTATGCGTCGGTGCGTGCGCATGCGCTTCGCGAAGGTGCGGCGGCAAGCCGCGCGTACTGGCGCGAGCGCTTCTCGGATCTGCCGCCGCAACTGGACTTCCCGACGGACGGCCCACGCCCGCGCGTCCAGAACTACGTTGGCGAAGCGCTGCCGTTCCGATTCCCGGCGGCGCTGTCGGCTCGCCTGAAGGCGCTCGCGGACAGTGAGGGCGTGACGTTGCATGTGCTGTTGCTGTCGGCCTTTCAACTGCTGCTGCACCGCTACACCGGGCAAACCGATCTGACGATCGGGGTGCCCTATGCCGGTCGCCCGAAGACCGAGCTGCACAATTTGATCGGCTATTTCGTCAACCCGATTCCCGTGCGCAGCACGATCGAACCGGACGCAAGCTTTGCGGAGCACCTTGCGCGGTCGAAGCGCGCCTTTCTGCGCGATCTGGCGCATGCGGATTATCCGTTCGCGGAAATCGTATCCGACGTGATCGGCCGTCGTGACCCGAGCATTCACCCGCTTTACCAGGTGATGTTCGTGTTCCAGCAGTCGCATTTGAATGACGACCGGGACATCGCGGCGCTCGTGCTGGGCGAGGCGGGCGTGGAGTTTCATGGCCAGTATCTGAGGTTCGAGTCCTATCCTATCCGGCAGCGCATGTCGGCTTTCGATTTCCACGTATCGATGGCGCAATGCGGCGATACCCTGATCGGCTCGGTCCAGTACAACACCGGTTTGTTCGATCGTGCTTCGATCGAGCGGTTGATCGCGTCCTTCGAGCATGTGCTCGATGCGGTTTCGATCGACCGGAATCAAGCGATTGCCGACGTGCCGCTGCTCGATGAGGCGCAAGCGGCGGAAGTCATCGGGCTGGGGCATCCGGCCATGTCGCGGCGCATCGAGGACGTGACGATCACCGAACTGTTCGACCGCGCGTCCTCGCGGTATCCGGACAGGCTTGCCATCAGGCACCATGGCGAATCATTGCGTTACGCCGAACTGAAACACCGGTCGGAGCGACTGGCGGCCTTCCTGGCCGGACGCGGCGCGGCCGATGGGCGGCCGATCGGCATCGTGATGGAGCGTTCGATCGACAGTGTGGTCGCGATGCTTGCCGTGCTGAAGGCCGGATGTCCGTATCTGCTGTTCGATGTCCATCACCCGTTCGAGCGGCATCTCGCGATCGCGCGCGACGCATCGGTTCATATGCTGCTCTGTACCGAAGCGCATCTCGACCGTACCGAAGCGTTGATGTGGTCGTGCAAGAGCGTCACCTCGATGCTGTGCCTCGATCGCGACAGCACGCGGCCGTTCGAGGTTTCTTACGAGGCGGCCGCGGACCGCGATCTGTGGGATTACGTGGCGCAGGAAGCATCCGACGACATCCAGGCGTCCGGGTGGATGAACAGCTATACCGGCGAGTATTTCTCGCGGGAAGAAATGGGCGAGTATGTCGAAAACACACTCGCGAAACTGCGTCCGTACCTGTCGTCGTCCAGTCGCGTACTCGAAATCGGATGCGGCTCCGGGCTGACCATGTTCGCGGTTGCGCCGTCGGTGGCCTTTTATTTCGGCACCGACCTGTCGCCGGACATCATCGAGAAGGATCGATGCATCGCACGAGAGCGCGGCCTTCACAACATCACGCTGGCGGCGATGCCGGCGCACGAAGTGGGCGGGATCGAAGCAGGACCCTTCGACGTGATCGTCCTGAACAGCGTCGTGCAACTCTTCTCGTCGCACCAGTACCTGAGATCGGTGTTGGCGTCGTGCGCCCGCCTGCTGGCGGACGGCGGGACGATTTTCATCGGCGACGTGATGGATTCGCGCACCAAGGACAGCCTGCTTGAATCGCTTATCGAGTTCAGGCAGACCCATCCGGACACGCAGTTCCGGACGAAGCTGAACTGGGACCGGGAACTGTTCCTGTCGCCCGACGTATTCGTGGGGGCGCTGGAGGAGCTCGGTTTCGACGTGGTGGCAAACGAAAGCGCGAAGCTCGGCCTGATCGACAACGAGCTGAAGCGCTACCGTTTCGACATCGCCCTGCAGATCGTACCCGCGACGAGGTCGAACACCGCTTTCGCGCGTCACCGGGGCGCACGCTTCTGGCGCGACGATGTCGAGCGTGGTGCGGAGACGTTCTCGACACATTCGCAACGCACCGACGCGCCGGCCTATATCTGTTACACGTCCGGTACCACCGGCACGCCGAAAGGCATCGTTGTGCGGCATCGCGGAGTTGTTCGACTGGTGTGCGACAGCGACTATGTCGGCATTGCGCCCGAAGATCATGTCGCACATCTATCCAATCTTGCGTTCGACGCCGCCACGTTCGAGGTGTGGGGCGCGCTGCTGAACGGCGCGTCGTTGCATGTCTTCGATCGTTACGAGGTGCTGGATCTGTACGCATTCCTCCGGAAGCTGAACGATTCCGGTGTCAGCGTTGCCTTCGTTACCACACCGCTGTTCCATCAGGCGATCCATGTCGATCCGAAGGGCTTCGCGGGGGTGTCGTCGTTGCTCGTCGGCGGCGAGCCGATGAACCCGGCGCTCGTGGCGAAAGCGTTCGATGCGGGCGGGCCGCGACGGCTGCTGAATGTGTACGGTCCGACCGAGAACACGACGTTCTCGACCTGGCACGAAGTACGTGCCGATCGTCTTCACGAGATCGCGCGCCGCGGCACGATTCCGATCGGGCGGCCAATCAACGGAACGACGGCATACGTGCTGGACGAGCGGGGGCGGCCGGTACCCGTCGGCGTACCGGGGGAACTTCGGGTTGGCGGCGCGGGGCTCGCGCTCGAATACATCGGGCGCGACGCGCTGACTGCGGAGCGTTTTGCGATGTGCCGGCCGCTGGATGGCGGGCCGACGGAACGCTTGTATCGCACCGGGGACAAGGTACGCTGGAACCAGGCCGGGGAGATCGAGTTCCTCGGACGTTTCGACGCGCAGGTGAAGGTACGAGGCTTTCGCGTGGAGCCGGCGGAGATCGAAGTCGCGATCCAGCGCTTCCCGCACGTACGCGATGCCGTGGTCGCCGTCGAGTCCGGGGAAGGTTCGCCGGTCGAGTTGGTAGCCTACGTCGTCGCCGAGCCGGTGGGTGCGTCGGCAGTCGAAGCGCAATCGATGCGCGATTTCCTCGCAATCTCCCTGCCGGACTACATGATCCCGGCGCGGTTCGTCGCAGTCGACGCGATTCCGCTCACGCCGAGCGGAAAGCTTGATCGCCGTGCGTTGCGCGCCCTTGGGCGCGACTTGCAAGCAACGCGAGATCGGGTACCGCCCGCGACGGGCACCGAAAAAACCATTGCGAAGATCTGGAGCGACGTGCTGGGGATCACGTTGATCGGCCGCGGCGACAACTTCTTCGAAATGGGCGGACACTCGCTGATGGCGACCCAGGTGGTATCAAGGTTGCGCCAGGCGTTCGGCATCGATATTCCGTTGCGGGCAATGTTCGAGGAAAAGACGCTGGCCGATCTGGCCGCGTGCGTCGATCGGTTGACGGGAGATGGGATGTCGACGCGAGCTGACGGTGCCGATGCGCCACTGGAGCCGCGGCGAATCGGCTCCCATGAACGGGCACCGGCGTCGTTCGCGCAACAGAGGCTGTGGTTGCTCGACCAACTCTATCCGCAGGGCAACGCATACAACGTGCCGGTCGCGCTGCGGTTTTCCGGTGCACTCGACATCCAGGCACTGCGCGACGCGCTGTCGACTCTCATCGAGCGTCACGAGGCGTTGCGGACGGTCTTCGACGTCGTGGACGGCGTGCCGTTGCAGCGTATCGTTTCGGCTCAACGTGTTGCGCTGCCGGTCGAAACCCTCGATCACCTCTCGGTCGACGAACGACAGGCAACGCTCGACAAGCAGCTGGCCGACGAAGCAGCGATGCCGTTTACGCTCCGCGATGGTCCGCTGATCCGCTTCAGGCTGTACCGGCTCGCGGCCGACGCTCACGTACTGCAGTTGACGCTGCATCACATCGTGTCGGACGGCTGGTCGATGGGCGTTTTGCAGACCGAGCTGATGGCGTTGTATGCGAGCTTCGCGAGCGGCCAACCACATCAATTGCAGCCGCTGCCGATCCAGTATGCCGACTATGCGGTCTGGCAGCGCCAGCGTCTCGACGGCGAGCGCCTTGCCGCGTTGCGTCAGTATTGGAACGAAGCGCTGAGCGGCTATGCCGGCCAGCTGTCGCTGCCTTACGATCATCCGCGCACGGGGCAGATGCTCGGGCCGGGCGCACGCGTACCGATTTCGATCGACGCAGGTGATACCCGTCGTGTCACGGAGCTCGCGGCCCAGTTCGGCACGACACCATTCGTCATCCTGATGTCGGCATTCCTGGCCGTGCTCGCGCACTACACGCGACAGGACGATCTGTGTGTCGGCACGCCAGTCGCCGGCCGCGACGCGCGCGATCTCGAGAAGATGATCGGGTTCTTCGTCAATACGGTCGCGATTCGGGAGCACGTCGATCCGCAATTGTCGTTCGCCGCGTTCGTCGACCGGATGCGAAAGACGGTTGTCGACGCGTATTCGTATCAGGAGATGCCGTTCGAAAAGATCGTCGAGGCTTTCGGCGCGGCGGGCGGCACGACGAGCTCACCGATCTTCCAGGTGATGTTCGCGCTGCAGAATGCACCGGCACCCGAGCTCGAGTTCGACGGCTTGAGCGTGTCGTTGCAGGAACTGCCGTTGCAGACCGCGAAGTTTGACCTGTTCTTCAACCTGACGCAGGAGGGGGGGCGGCTGTCCGGTTACGTCGAATATCGTGCCGACGCTTTTCGAAGCGAGACGGTGGCGCGGCTTGCCGGCGCCTTCGTGCGCCAGCTTCGCGGATTCGCCGCCGACCCTGGCGCATCCCTTGGTGCGATGCGCACGATTTCGGACGACGACGTGGAATTGCTTCGGTCCTGGAACGATACGGCACGAGCGGTGGAGGTGGAATGCGTGCATCGTCGGATCGAGCGTCAGGCTGCGGAGCGGCCGGAG
>NZ_QTQN01000024.1:0-113080 GCF_003853755.1 Burkholderia sp. Bp8984 | reverse complement strand
TTTAAAGAGCATTTCTGCGAGGACCCGGAGGTTTTCTCAGCAGCGCTGCGTTTTCAGCAGCAGAGAAGCGAGATTATCAACCGTTTTTTAAAACTCGTCAACAACTTTTTTAACTACTTCGTTGCGACGACTGCGGTTTAATTTCGTATGCACTGGAGTCGATAAAACCGACTTCAACAGCACCGCTTCCCTTCTTCCCCCGCGCTGCGTTTCCGTTAGCGCGAAAGAGGCGTGATTCTAAGCACCTGCCCCGGTCTCCGCAACCCCTTTTGTGAAATATTTTTGACGTGCTAGGCCGGGAGCGGCTGAGCCGCCGCCGCGGTCATATATAAGCAACACGTCAGGAGCAGCCTCGGTCGCCCGTAAACCGCCCCGCCGCAGCGAACTCAATCTTCTGTCGATTACCGCCCAACCATCGCTCTCACCACGCCGTCCCGTCGAATCAGTCCGTGATACAGCGCCGCCGCGAAGTGCGCGAGGAACGTCAGGAAGAACAGATAGGCCAGCACCCGATGCGCGACCCTGAGCCAGGCGAACGCAACCGGATCAGCCGAAACGATCGCCGGCAGCTGCACGCCGCCGCCCAAGGTCACCGGATACCCGCCAGCCGACAGCATCGCCCACCCGATCAGCGGCATCGCCAGCATCAGCGCATACAGCACCAGATGCGACCCATGCGCGGCAACCTTCTGCCACCAAGGCAAATCCTCAGGCAACGCCGGCGGCTTCGACGACAGCCGCACCACGATCCGCACACACACCAGCACCAGCACGGCAATCCCCAGCGGCTTGTGCAACGCCACCAGGAAATCGTGCCGCCCGGAAACCGACGCCACCATCCCTACCCCGATGAACAGCATCGCGAGGATCATCGCGGCCATCACCCAATGCAGCAGCCTCGCCGGCAAGCCAAACGTCGTAGCAGCCTTCATCATCGTCCCTCCGCACTCAATCGCGCCGCGCCGGCCACGCCGGCCTCTTCACTCGTCCTGCGCAGATACGAATCCGCATACGCCGCCGACCGCGCCGCCAGCAACGGATCCCCCGACACCTGAATCCCCTGCGGCAGCACCGTCGGGTCGTAATTCACGTCCCGGCACGGCCCGCTGTCCTGCGGCTCCACGCGATCGAGCACGAGCGTGCCCGCGTCGATCGTCATCCGCTGCGCAGGCCAGGTCTTCGTCGCGTCGTCCACCGGGTCGCCGGGTTCCGCCAGCGTGACGAGCAGCTTCCACTTCTGCGCGCCGTCCGCGATGCGCCGCGTCAGGTCCTGCTGCAACACGTTCGGATCCGCGGCCGTCGCGACGTCCCCGGCGCCCGCCGTCTGCTCCGGCACGACGCGCCATCGCACCGCCTGGCGCTTGCCGGCCGCGTCGACGAAGTAGAACGCGTTCAGCCCGTAATAGCTTTCGGTGACGTAGCTCGCGCTCGGCTTCGCACCCTTCACCCAGGCGCGGAACGCGGCCGTCTCCGGATGTGCGCCGAAAAACGCCTTCACCTTTGCCGGATCGGGCTTGCCCGTCGCCGGATCCGGTTGCGTCGCGAGCAGTTGCGCGTAGAACGCCTTCGGCGTCGCCACCGGAAACACCGGCATCGCGTTCATCCCGGTCCGCCATTGCTGGCCGTCCGGTGCGGTGAGCTTCAGCGCGAGACTGCGGATCGGCACGCTGCTGTCGGGCGCATACGGATTCCCGCCCGGCAGCGCAAAGCGGCCGACCACCGGCGTGCGCACCGCCTTGAAGAACGGCGCGACCGAATATGCGCTCGCGGCGCCGTTACTTTCGAAGTAACCGGTCACGCACACGCCCTTCGCGTGATTGCGCCGGAAACCCGGATGCTCGCCGCCGGCCGTCTGCAGCGCGTCGACGAGCCGGTGCGGGGTCAGACGCGCCGGCGCGAGCCAGCCGCCGACATACCCGAACGCCACGGCCACGCCGGCCACCGCGCCGCCGATCACGGCCCAGCGCCACCATCCGCGCCCAGGCTCGCGCGGCGGTGAAGAAGAGGATGATTGCTTCATGGATGCACTCCCGATCGTCAGATCATTGTCGAACGCGTGTAGGACGCCACCCGCGCCGCTTTATTCCATGAAGAAATTTTTCGTATGCTGACGGAATAAGCGGCGCCGACCGGCGTCCTACGCGGCATCTCCACGCTTATCGGCTCGCGCCCCCGGCCATGCCCTCAAACGCCCCCGACGACGACGCATTACGCGAACTCATCCCCAGGCTGCGACGCTTCGCGCTCTGGCTGGCACGTGATGTCCACGCGGCCGACGATCTCGTCCAGTCGACGCTCGAGCGTGCGCTGTCGCGCTGGGCGAGCCGCCGCGACGACGCGTCGCTGCGCAGCTGGCTCTTCACGATCCTTTACCGGCAGTTTCTCGACGGCAAACGCAGCGCGAAGCGCTATGCGTGGCTGCTCGGCCGCATTCGCGACGACGACGAAGCGCACTGGCCGTCCGCCGAACGCGAGGTGGCCGCGCGCGCGACGCTCGAAGCGTTCGGCCGTTTGTCCGACGAGCAGCGCAGCCTGCTGCTGCTCGTCGCGGTCGAGGGCTTCACGTATCGGGAAGTCGCCGACCTGCTCGATGTGCCGATCGGCACCGTGATGTCGCGACTCTCCCGCGCCCGCCAGGCGCTGCGCCAGCTCAGCGACGGCGAGCTTCCCGCTCCTTCTCTCCGTTTGATGAAATGAATACGCTCCGTCCCGACGAACACGATCTCCAGGCCTATGTCGACGGCCAGCTCGACGACGATGCGCGCGCCGCGGTCGAGCGATATCTCGCGCTGCATCCGGAGAGCGCGGAACAGGTGAAGCACTGGCAGCAGGATGCGCAGCGGTTGCGGGCCGCGCTCGAAGGCGTGCGGATGCCCGGCGAGAATCCTGCGCTGGATCCGGCGGCGATTCGTGCGAAGCGTGCGGAGCGCTCGCGGGTGCGGTTCGCGATGGCGGCGTCGTTCGTGTTCTGTATCGGGCTCGGGACGTTTGGCGGGTGGCAGGCGCGTGGGTGGAACGCGGCGCCGCCGATTGCGCCGATGAGCGATGCGGTCGAGGCTTACCGGATGATGGTGGTCGATCAGGCCGCGAAGGTGGATTTCCGGCCGACGGGTGCGAAGGATTTGCAGACGTGGCTCACCCGGCGCGTGGGGGCATCGGCCAGGCTGCCGGATTTGAGTGCGGCGGGGTTCAGGCCGGTCGGCGGGCGGTTGTTTACGACGGACAGTGGGGCCACGGCCGCGATGGTGCTCTATGAGGACGACGCCGGGCGGACGCTGAGCTTCTATCTCCGGCCCGCGGAATCGCAACATCGGCTGCTGCCGGCCGGGCAACGCGTGGATGGGTCGTTACTGGCGCGGTATGGGTCGGTGAATGGGCTCAACTATGCGGTGGTCGGGCCTGTGGATAGTCTTGGTGAGCACGCGGTCGTGAAAGCGCTCGATCAGCAGATTTGAGCTGGACGATACGCTCTCCGTTGGTGGCCGTTGTGCGCTGACTGCGGTCCGTCCGATGCGGTTCGACAAGCCTGAAAGCACGCACGTTCACCGTTCGGGGCCACAGCGTTTAAATTCGCTTTCGTGGTGGTTGTCCACACCGCGAACCTCGTCGCGGTGCGTTCCCGGATGGGTAGACCCTCTTCGGTTCCGACGTCACAGGGTTTGGCGTCTTCTGGACGCAGGATATCCGCATCGGCCCCAGCGGCTCGGCATGCCGTCTCTGGTTGAATCACTCACCTTCGGCCCGCACAGCATTTCGAGTGTCTTTGGGTCGCGATATCCACATCGCCCTCGTCGAGCTGGTACACAGGATTTCGATTCGGCCGCTCACGGGTTGTTCGCATGCGCGTGAGCGCTTCGAATCAATGTGTTCCCGAGGGGGCACACAGCGTTCCTGATTGTTTTGCGTGCCGGTTGTCCACACGCGACAATCGGGCGCCACGGCCGCACGGACTCCAGCGTCGTGTCGTCCGTCATGTCGTACGACGGTGGCGTGGTTGTCATAACGGATCCTTGTGCAGCCGCATCGGTCATGAGCACCCACGACGCAGCCAGCAATATCCATCACCAGCATCTCATTGACGGGAGCGTTCATCGATCGTCGGGATCGAACTTCACGTTGAATCGCTCGCCCTTGAACCGACAACGATCCCGAACCCTGGCGATTCTACCGATACGAGCGTTCGAGCGGTCACCGGCTTCGGCTTCGCTTGATCCATCCACCGCACGCAGTGCATATCCCGCCCGGATCACAGTCGGCGGACTGTGCTTATCCAAAGGTGTTAACAGAGTTCGTATATATACGTAGTGATAGTTAACAAGCCCGCGGCCTCACAGTGGATAACTTCCGTAACGCCCTGAATTTTCAGCATGAAGTGGAATGCATAACCACAGGCGATGCACAGGAAAATCGCTGTGCATCACAGAACAACTTTCCGTCGATTCACAGTCGCGTCGACATATCCTCAAACGTTCCACTGTGAATCCAGAGGCTTGCCGGACGGTTATCCATAGCGCGCTGTGGATAAGTTGCGGCATCAGTCCGCCCGCTATCGAACCATGGCGATCAGATACAGCCCGCCGAGGATCATCGCGACGCCTCCCCATTGCGCGTACGACACACGCTCGCCGAAGAACACGATTCCGGCCAGAAAGACGAGCACGAACGTAAGCGCGGTAAACGGATACACGACGGTGAGCCCGGTCTTGCTCAAAGCGAAGATCCAGAGCACCGTGCCTGCGCCGTAGCAGAGCAACCCGAGCGCGACCCACGCATTGATGAATTCAGTCAATGCATGGCGGCCGTCGGCACCGATCTTGAACGCGACCTGGCCGGTTGCCGCGAGGAACACGCCGGCCAGAATGAGCACGTAGACGGACAGTTTCACCGGTGTTCCTCGTGGCGCTTCAATTGGTTGGCGACCATCCGGCTCTTCAGCATGGCGATGCCGGTTTTCACGCGCACCGGCAACCAGCGCAGCAGCAACTTGCGCACCTTGTAGCCGGGCGGCGACACGTCCGGTATGCCCGAACGGCTGTCGACGCGGTGTTGTCCGATCGCGTCCGGCAGCCGCTCCGCTTCGTCGGCGGCAGCGAAAAAGAGCAGGTTGTAGCGGTACCACGGCTCGATGCGCATGTCCGTGGCGATCATCGGCCGGACGAAATCGAACAGCTGGTAGCCGTGGCGCGCGAACAGGTCGCGCCAGAATTCGTAGCGCTGTTCGTTGATGTGGTTCTCGCCGCCCTGGCCAGGCACGGCGGCGGAAAACAGCACGCGCTTGCCGTGCCGGACGAGATTGTCGACGAGTGCCTCGCTGGATGCCTTTGGCACGTGCTCGCCGACTTCGAGGCACTGGACGAGATCGAACGATCGCCCGAGATCGAAGCGCTTCGAAATATCGGCCGGTACGAAATCGGCGGGGTCGACCATCAGCATCGAACGATCGACATAGTCGCCGTCGATGCCGGTGATGTCCTGCACGCCGAGCTGGCGATGCACGCTGAGCCATGCTCCGGCACCGCAACCGACGTCGAGGATACTCGCAGGCTTCAGCAGCGCGTTGACGCCGGGCAGCACGCCATGCGCCGACCGCGCCGATCCCTCGCGCTGGTATCGGTAGAAGATCTCGTCATACGAGCGCGGCGTATCGTCCGCGATGAATCCAGGTGACATCGCAATCTCCCGATGGCGCGATCGGTGCACGACGTGGCGCGACGCATCGCACCGCATGCGACGCAGTGCAATCAATCGCCTCGACAAGCCTGTTTCTCGTACACCGACCATTCGCCCGCCGTCTTCACGCGCACGACGCAACAGTCCGGATTGGCGAAAAACGTGTCCGGAAGCGGTGTCTCGGCGCGAACGAAGAAATACCGGTACAGGCGCCCTTGGTGCCGCTGCCAGTCGAAGTGCCGGTACAGCGGCAGCGGCGAGACGTCGGACGGCCCGACACCGGGCAGCCGGTCGAGCCGAAAGCGGACGATCTGCGGCGGGAACCGCGCGGCATTGAAATCGACGAATCCGCGGTGCTCGGCCTGATACCAGAGCGCGAAGTTCTCGTAGGCATACGGGTTGCCGGCACCCGGGCTCGTCCTGTCGACGATGATCGCAAGGCCGCGCTGTGCGGGTTCGATCGCGTTGGCAACCACGTCGAAATCAGCGCTCTCGTCGGCGAAGCGCAGCGCGCGGACACCTTGCTGAACGATGAAACCGGCGCAGACCACGGCAAGGAGCAGCTGCGTCATCAGCGCGAGCTGCGGCATTCGCCGGCCGGGTTCCATTGGTGCGGGCGCGCGGAACATCAGCGCATAAAATGGAAACAGGAACAGCGCAAAGCGCGGATACAGGAAAAACGTGTTGATCGCGAACAGCGGCACGGTAAACCAGACGATGGTCACGATGATTGCCGGTACATAGGCGGCGACCTGCCGGTTCGGTTTCGATGCCATCACGAACGGTGCGGCAGCGATCAGCAGGAATGCCAGCAGCGAACGGCTGTCGCCGGCGACACCCCACGGATAGAGCACGGCCGCGAACACGCGCACGACCGGGCTGATCCCCCACATCACGGTAAACGGATACATCGGCGTCAGATCGACGTCACGATGCAACGCCGCGTACAGCACGGTGACGGAGGCGAGGATCGCATACGGCCACGAGGCGAGCAGCACGCGCGGCAACATGCTGGTCGTGCGCAGGCGCACGAGCAGGAACAGCACGCCGATCGCGTTCGCGAACACGAAGAGTAGTCCGTGCGAGAAAAACAGCGCGAGATTCACGAGCACCAGCATTGCGCCGCGACGGGCTGTCGGCCGCCCGGCATAGTCGAGCGCGAGCGCCAGGAAAATCATCGCGACCGGTACGGCGACGAGGTACGAGTAGAAACCGAACTCGTACGCGAAGCCGAAGAATCCGGGCACGCACAGCCAGTCGAGGCGCGGGTCCGTACCGAGACGCCGGCGCAGCGCGAGGTACGCGGCGACGAAACCATAGAACGACAGGGTCAGCATGACCTTGAACGCAGCCGCGACGGGCATCACGAACGAAAGCAGCGCTGCCGCGCCATAGCCGAGCAGGTAGGGCGTAAACAGATTGATCCGCAGCAATGGCGCCCATGGCGACTGGCCGCGCAGCAGGTCGCGCAGCGTGGCGACCTGCGCCGCATGCTGCGGAAGATCGACCATCGGCGGGTGCGGCGCGAGCCAGAACAGCAGGCCGGCGGCGGCGACCGTCGCAACGAACAATGCGCGCAACGTGCGATCGGCTGTGCGATATGGCCACGCACGCGGCAAGCGGCCGCTTACCGTGCTGTCATCCATTGCACGAGCCCCCGCGTGAGAGACCGCCGCCGGCCTGGCACCGGGTCGTTGCGCGACAGGACCGATGGCCCGTCATAGCGTCTTCTCGACGATGAAGCGCGGGCGCTGCTTCGTCTCCGAATAGATCTTCGCGACATAGCCGCCGATTACGCCGAGGAACAGCAACTGCAGGCCGCCGAGAAAGTACATCGGGATCACGGTGGACGCCCAACCGGGCACCGAACGGTCGGTGAACAGCCGGATCGACAGCGCCCAGATGCCGAACACGGTCGAGGCCAGCGCGAGCAGCGCGCCAACGTACGCGCTCCATTGCAGCGGCTTCGTCGAAAACGACGCGACACCGTCCGACGCGAGCAGGATCATCCTCGCCAATGGGTACTTGCTTTCGCCGGCGAAGCGCGGCTGCCGGTCGTACCGGACGATCGCGGTACGGAAGCCCAGCAGCGGCACGATGCCGCGCAGGAACAGGTTGACCTCGCGGAAGCCGCGCAATTCTTCGATCGCCCGGCGGCTCATCAGGCGGAAGTCCGCGTGATCCGGCAAGATGTCGACGCCGAAGCGGCGCAGCAGCCGGTAGTAGCCGCGCGCGCTGACGCGCTTGAAGAAGCCGTCGCTGTCACGACGCTGCCGCACGCCGAATACGATCTCGGCGCCGGACTGGTATTCGCGCAGCATGCGCGGAATCGCGTCGAGGTCGTCCTGGAGATCGGCGTCGAGACTGATCAGCACGTCGCCGTTGACTCTCATGAGCCCGGCAAGCAATGCGTTCTGGTGCCCGTGGTTGCGCGACAGCTTGAGGCCGTGGATACGTGGATCAGCGGCATGGAAGCCTTCGATGAGGGACCAGGTCCGGTCGTGCGAACCGTCGTCGACGAAGGTCACGCCGCTCGCGCCGTCAATGATGCCGTCGCGGGTAAGCTGATCAAGCAGGATCGTGAGCCGGCGTACGGTTTCCGGCAACACGGCTTCTTCGTTGAAGCAGGGAATTACCAGATTGAGCGCGACCATACCCACCCCGATATCGTTACGCGTACGTTGCGGTCTGCCGTCGTCACGAGGTGCTACTGGTTCATGCAAGGTGGCGCGCGGATCGTGCATCGCGCGCGCCTGTTCCCCGTGACCGGATCGGGCCGGTTCCTGCTCTTGATTGTCGTTCGCAACCCCCGGCCCCGGATTCGCGACGAATCCATTATGACGGAACGTACCCGGGCCCGGTGAGACGTCGCAGTGAGGATGAACCCGGATGCGATTGCGGTCTGCGCTCGAGCGCCGGACGATCCCCCAACGCATCCTCCCCGATTCAAAAAATTTTCACGAAGGGGCTTGCGCACCTCCAAAACCCTCTCTATAATTCGCGGCTTCTTAGGCTCGTAGCTCAGTTGGTTAGAGCACCACCTTGACATGGTGGGGGTCGTTGGTTCGAATCCAATCGAGCCTACCAACGAACAAAATGAAGGGGTCTGGCAGCTCGCATTGCCTACAGGCAATCCGGCTCGCCAACATACAAACGCCACGCGGCAACATCGCGTGGCGTTTTTCTTTTTGCGGCCGAAACTTCGCATGCGCGTGCCGATGCAGCGTGTGCGATCCACGCGCAACAAGCAGCCGGCAGCCGGCAGCCGGCAGCCGGCAAAGCAGAACGCAGAGCAGGGGAAGCGGGCGCAAAGCGCCCATCCGCCACCCCTCAATGCAGATGCCTCAACTTGTCAGGATTCCGCACGACATAGATCGCGACGACCTTCCCGCCCTCGATCTCGAGAGCCGTCGTCTGCAGCTCGCCATCCGCTTCCAGTGTGACGAACCCCGGCAGCCCGTTGACGAACCCCGCGCGCACGAGCTTCGACGCATGCGTGGCGAACAGCTCGGCGAGGTACGCGTGCACCTTCATCACGCGCTCGAAGCCGAACACCGGCTTGACCGCGGCCGTGCGCTTGCCGCCGCCGTCCGAATGCAGGCTCACGTCCTCGGCGAGCATCGCGCCGAGCGCGCGCATGTCGCCGCTGCGCGACGCCGCGAAAAACGCCTCGGCCAGCTCGATCCCGCGCTGCTTCTCGACATGAAACCTCGGCCGCGCCTCGCGCACATGCGTGCGCGCCCGCGCGGCGAGCTGCCGGCAGGCGGCCGGGTCGCGCTGGATCGTCGTCGCGATCTCGTCGAACGCGAGGCCGAACACGTCGTGCAGCAGGAACGCCGCACGTTCGAGCGGCGACAACCGTTCGAGCGCGAGCATCAGCGGCAGCGTGACGTCCTCCTGTTCATCTTCCTCGACGACCGGCTCGGGCAGCCACGGGCCGATGTAGGTCTCGCGCTGGTGCCGCGCGGACTTCAGCTGGTCGAGGCACATGCGCATCACCATGCGGCGCAGGAACGCCTCGGGCACGCGCACCTCGGTGCGATCGACGTCCATCCAGCGGATGAACGCCTCCTGCACCATGTCCTCGGCGTCCGCGACGGAACCGAGCATCCGGTACGCGACGCGCATCAGCGTCCGACGCAGCGGGTCGAAGCTCGCCGCTGCGTCGGCCCGGTCTGCGGCGCTGCCGGCGGCCGGATCGAGGTGGGTCATCACGCCACCATCTTCGCGGCAGCGGCCTTCGCCTCGGCGGGATCGATCCACAGCCCGAAGCCGACGGCCAGCCGGTTCCAGCCGTTGATCACGTTGATCATCACCGTGAGTTTCACCTGTTCCTCCTGGCTGAAGTGGTCGTTCAGCACCGCATACGCGGCCTCGTGCGCGCCATGGCCTTCTGAAAGCCGCGTGAGCGCGTCGGTCCAGTCGAGCGCCGCGCGTTCGCGGTCGGTGTAGCAGGGCGCTTCACGCCATGCGGCCAGCAGGTTGATGCGCTGCTCGGTCTCGCCTTGCTCGCGCGCCTCGACGGTGTGCATGTTAAGGCAGTTCGCGCACGCGTTGATTTGCGACGCGCGGATCTTGACCAACTCGATCAGTGTCGGCTCGAGGCTCCCGGCAGCGGCGACCGAGACGGCCATCCAGTTCTTCATCAATGCGGGCGCGGCGGCAAACGGATTGAGTTTCGCAGTCATGGTTCCTTCTCCTTTCGTGTGGGTTCCGGCGATATGACGAGCGAGCCCTGCGCCCCTGTGACATCGACGCAAAAAAATTTTCAAAAACGGGGAAGCGCGCGGAGGGCAGAGCGGTTGAACGGCGGTGTCGAGGTCCGCGACACCAACGCGCGGACCCGTGCCGATTTCGATTCCATGGCGCCGCTCCCGTGGCGAACCCGTGTCATCCGGTCTTTCATGGCGCCGGCGTGGATGTCATGAGGCGTCGGCATGGCGAACCCGCGGGCATGCACATTGCGTTCACCCTCCGAGCCCCCATCATGACGGGCATCGACGGTTCGTCACGCCGCCGCCCCGCGCATGGTCGATGCTTTCATTTTTCTTTCGCGCTCGTTTCACCCGAAATCCGATTCGCGACGTTCACATTTCTAGCCCATACTGTTCTGCACGGGCAGATGAAGTCACGCCGCACCAGCGGCCCGGCGCGCGCGCCGGCTGTCCGACGACGCAGCAATGAAGGTCGCACGTCAGCCGCGCGCATCCGAGCGCAAGGCTTTCCTTTTTCCGGCAACGCAACGCAGCGAATCGCGACGTGAACGGTAAACCGATGAGCCTCCTTGCATCCCAGCTTCAGCGCCGTTACCAGGACGTGCGCGCCCATAGCATCGCGTTGACCGCGACGCTGTCCGCCGAAGACCAGGCCGTGCAGTCGATGCCCGACGCGAGTCCGGTGAAATGGCATCTCGCACATACGAGCTGGTTCTTCGAAACCGTCGTACTGATGCGCGGCGTGCGCGGCTACGCGCCGTTCGACGACGCGTTCCAGTTCCTCTTCAATTCCTATTACGAAGCGCTCGGCCCGCGCCATCCGCGGCCGCAGCGCGGGCTGCTCACGCGTCCGTCGCTCGATGAGGTGCACGCGTACCGGCAGTACGTCGACGATGCGATGCTGCGCGCGCTCGACGGTGCCGATCCGGCGTTGCTCGCCACGATCGCGCCCGAGATCGAGCTCGGCCTGCATCACGAACAGCAGCATCAGGAACTGATCGTCACGGACATGCTGCATGCGTTCTCGTGCAACCCGCTCAAGCCCGCGTTCCGGCCGCGCAGCGGCGCCAATGCGCACGCCGGGCACGCCGCCCTGGCCGCGGGCGATGCCGGCCCGTTGCGCTGGCTGCATCAGCCGGGCGGGCTCGTCGAGATCGGCCACGATGGCGCCGCGTTCTCGTTCGACAACGAACGGCCGCGCCATACGGCGCTCGTGCGTCCGTGCGAGATCGCGAACCGTCTCGTGACGAATGCGGAATTCGCGGCCTTCATCGCGGATGGCGGCTATGCACGCCCCGAATACTGGCTGTCCGACGGCTGGGCGACGGTGCAGCGGGAAGGGTGGCAAGGGCCCGCGTACTGGATTCCCGGCGACGACGGTGATCCGGCAGCCGCACACGCCTGGCGTGCGTTCGGCCTGCACGGCGTGGAGCCACTCGCGCCCGATGCGCCCGTGTGTCACGTGAGCTTCTACGAGGCGGCGGCGTATGCGGAATGGGCCGGCGCACGCCTGCCGACGGAATTCGAATGGGAGGCCGCGTTCGGCGCGGATGGCATCGCGCAGATGCTCGGGCACGTATGGCAGTGGACGCGTTCGTCCTACGAGCCGTATCCGGGCTTTCGGCCGCTCGCGGGTGTCGCTGCGGAATACAACGGCAAGTTCATGGTCGGCCAGCAAGTCCTGCGCGGCAGCAGCATCGCGACCCCGCCGGGGCACGAACGGCCGACGTACCGCAATTTCTTTCCGCCGGCCGCGCGCTGGCAATTCACGGGAGTGCGACTTGCGCGAGACGTCTGATCTGACGGCCACGAGCGGTGGCCTGCAACCCGCCCGCGATGCGCGGCCGAGCGCGTTCGAGCGCGACCTGATCGACGGGCTGTCGCGCACGTCGCGCAGCATTCCGCCGAAATACTTCTACGATGCGGCCGGCTCCGCGCTGTTCGATCGCATCTGCGAACTGCCGGAGTATTACCCGACGCGGACCGAACTCGGGATCCTGCGCGATCGCGCGGCCGAGATTGTGCGGCGCGTCGGCCCGCATGCGGACATCGTCGAATTCGGCGCGGGCTCGCTCGAGAAGATCCGCGTGCTGCTCGACGCGTGCGCGGACAACTACGCGAACGCGCCGGCGCGCTACGTGCCGATCGACATCTCGGCCGACTACCTGCACGGCGCGGCCGCGCGGCTGCGTGCCGCGTATCCGTGGCTCGACGTCGCGCCGCTCGCGGCCGACTACACGAAGGCCGAGCAGCTGGCCGAGCTGACCGGCACGCCACGCCGGCGCATCGGCTTCTTTCCCGGCTCGACGATCGGCAACTTCTCGCCGGAGGAAGCCGATACGTTCCTGCGCGACGCCGCGCGGCTGTTGCGCGGCGGCGGCCTGCTGGTCGGTGCGGATCTCGTGAAGGACGAACGCACGCTGCATCACGCGTACAACGACGCGCAGGGCGTGACCGCCCAGTTCAACCTGAACCTGCTCGCCCGCGCGAACGCGGAGCTCGGCGCGGATTTCGATCTCGACGCGTTCTCGCATTGCGCGTTCTACGACCGTGAGCTGCAGCGCATCGAGATGCATCTCGTCAGCGATATCGCGCAGACGGTGCACGTGCGCGGCCACGCGTTCCGCTTCGAGGCCGGCGAACGCATCCACACGGAGAACTCGCACAAGTTCACGATCGACGGCTTCCAGGCGATCGCGCGGCGTGCGGGCTTCGAGCCCGACACCGTGTGGACCGACGCGGACCACCTGTTCAGCGTGCACTGGCTGCGCAGCGTCGACGATATCCGCGCGTAACGTCGTCGCGAGTCGTCGCGATCCGCTCGCACGGCGTGCGCGCGGGACGCGTGCGGTCTGCGTCGCCGGCCCGCGCGCCGGCAAAATTTCCCGGCTCTCCCGATTCGATGCGTCGTTGCAACGGCGTGTCGAATCGTTCGTGACCCTCGTCCCGCAAGGCTTCGCGCCCCTCCGTAAACGTCCGTTACCGGTCTCGCATACCGGTTTCACCTGTGTCCGCCCCTGGTGCCTAGACTCCGAACCGTAGTCACATGACGCACGACACGTGCAGGGAGTCGCGAAATGAGCAAGAAACTTATTCTCGGTGCAGTTCTCGGCGTAGCGGCGCTGGCAGCTTCGGGCGT
The DNA here is from genome assembly GCF_003853755.1 of Burkholderia sp. Bp8984. Lineage (NCBI taxonomy): Bacteria > Pseudomonadati > Pseudomonadota > Betaproteobacteria > Burkholderiales > Burkholderiaceae > Burkholderia > Burkholderia sp. Bp8984. Next base: position 99,556 of record NZ_QTQN01000024.1, on the reverse strand, counting down.
CGCATCGGCCCACGTCGACCTGTCGGTCGGCATCGGTGTGCCGGGCGTCTATGCGGCGCCGGCGCCGGTCTACGTCGCGCCGCCGCCGGTGACGTACGCGCCGGTTGGCTACTATCGCGATGACGACTGGCGTGAGCGTCAATGGCGCGAACACGAATGGCGCCGTCGTGAATGGCGCGAGCACGAGTGGCGCGAGCGCGGCTGGCGTGACGGCGACGGCTGGCGCGGCCGCTGGAACTGAACCGGGCAACCGGTTCATGAGGACACCGAGCGCGACGACGAGAGGAGCGTGATCGCATGATGCCCATTCGACACATCAGGTATAGCGCGGCGGCCGCCGTCGTCGCGCTCGCAACGATCGGCAGCGCGCACGCGGCGGGCTGCATGAAGGGCGCGGTGGTGGGCGGCGTCGCCGGCCACTACGCGGGACATCACGCCGTGGTCGGCGCGGTCGGCGGCTGTATCGTGGGCCGCCACATGGCGAAGAAACACGAGCAGGAACTGGCCGCGCAGCGCAAGGCCGCAGCGCAGGGCGTGCAGCCGGCGCAGTAAGCGTAGCCACCGGCGGAACGGCGCGATCGCGCCGTCTCCGCCTTTCATTTGCCTTGTCGGGTGGCGGCCGACCGGCCGGTTCATCAAGCATGCGGAACGCCGGCGGATTGATCCGACGAAACCGCGCCGCGCGCGCCGTTACGATCATTTACAACGCCGCGCCGCACGAAGCGCGCGCGTACCTAGAATGCAGTCACTCGAACGCGCTCCAGGGAGCAAACAATGAAAACGCAACGATATCTGTCCGTGCTCGCAGCTGCGCTGCTCGCACTCGGCGCCGTTTCCGCGCAGGCGGCGGGCGGCGGCAATGGTGGTGGTGGCGGTGGTGGTGGCAACGGCGGCGGCCATGGTGCCGGCGGGATGGGCGGCATGGGTGCCAATGCGGGCGGCATGTCCGCCGGCCACATGAGCGGTGAAGCGCTGAGCAACTCGAACGGCATGCACGCGGGCGACCGCGACAAGGGCCTGTCGCGCGCAGCCGACCGCTCCGATTCGATCGCCGATCGTGCCGGCGCGCAGCCGGGCAGCGGTCACGGGCGCTCGCACGGGCACACCGCCCATGCATCGAAGTCCACACGCCACGCGCATCGGAACGCATTCGGTCACACGCTGTAAGCGCGGCGCACGCATGCGGCAGGAGGGCGCTTCGGCGCCCTTTTTCATTGCCAGCGGACCAAGGGGCGCCGCGGTGTGTCGCGTTGCTCGTCGCGCATCGACCCCGATTTGCAACCAGCCGTAACCGCACGCACGAACGCGCCAGAATACGAACCGCTTTCACGCGAATGACAGGCGGATTCGCTCCCCATACGCGGGCATCGCAGCAGCGCCGCGGCCCGCGCCATGAAAAAAGGGCGGCTCGTCGCCGCCCTTCGTTTCAGCGCCCCGCGCCCGCCAGCGGCGCGACGGCTGCAACAGGCTCGAACAACGCGTCGGCCTGCCTGACGCGCACGAACCGCGCGGCCGCCCCGCCGTCCACCAGCGCCCGGAAATGCGCTTCGCCGCACGCGAGCTTCGCGCGCTCGTGCTCGCTCGTCACGTCGCCGTCTGCATTCGGCGTATCGACGACGAAGTACAGCCGCTCGCCGCCATCCTGCTCCGCGAGCACCGCCCAGTCGGGGTGATAGCTGCCGAGCGGCGTCGGCACGCGGAACCATGCGGGCAGCTTCGCGTACAGCTTCACGCCGTCGTGTGCTTCGAGCGCATCGGCGAACGCGCGCTCGGCGTCGGTCTCGCACACGACGGCCTCGTGGATCGACTTCCGCGCATCCGGCCGCAGGTTGCGCAGATAACCGGTCAGCGCCTCGCTCTCGAACGACTCGAGCGCATGCACGTGGCGCTCGCCGAGCTTCCGGTACGCGATGCCGGCAACCAGCGCGAGCCGCTTGCAGCGGTTGATCGCATCGGCGGCCAGCGCGATGAACTGCTGCGGATTCACGCGGAAATCGTCGAGCCGGCCGCTGTCGGCCAGGATCGTCGCGAGCGAGCGGCGCGTGAGCTGCGTGCGGTCCTGCAGTTCGGTGAGCAGGTCGGGCAGCGGCAGCTCGCCTTCGTCGATCAGCACCGTGCCGGCGCCGGCCACCTCGATCGCCTCGATGCCGGCCTTGCCGATGTCGATCTCGGCCTTGCGCCACTGCAGCCGCGCGCGCGCGATGTCCGGCGCGTCGCGCAGCGCGGCCGTGCAGTCGCGCACGAGCTTCGCGTTGTCGAACTCGACGCTGTACACGGTGCGATGGCGGATGCGGTCCCACAACGCGCGGAAGTCGTCGCCGAACACGACGGCCTTGCCCGACGCGTCGCGCCGCAACGCGATCGCGCGCCGCTCGTCCGCATTGCGCACCGCGAAGCGGCCCGACAGCTTGCGCAGCGTCGCGACGATCGGCGCGCGCAGCGTCTCGAACGCCGCGGGCAGCACGAGCGCGCTCTGGCGCAGCGCATCCTTCAGCCGGTCGAGCACCTTGCCCTGCGCGTCGACGTAGCCCTGCTCGTGCAGATGGGTCCACAGCACGCGCGACAGCTCGATGCCGAGCGCATGCGCGGGCCCGTCGCCTTCCTGCACCGGCAGCGCCGCGAACTGGTGTTCCTCGACGATCCCGAAACGGATGCCCGTATCGGCCTCGATTTCCTTCTGCAGGTTCTCCGCGAACGACTCGTAGCGCTCGGTCGCGATCACGGTGAGCGTGTTCACGCCCGGATCGCGCACGCGTTCGCCGTCCTGGTCGACGGCGAGGCGCAGCCCGCGGCCGAGCGTCTGGCGACGCTCGCGCTCGGTCTGGATGTCGCGCAGCGTGCAGATCTGGAACACGTTCGGGTTGTCCCAGCCTTCCTTCAGCGCCGAGTGCGAGAAGATGAACTTCAGCGGCGTGTCGAACGACAGCAGCGCTTCCTTCTCGCGCATGATGAGGCCGTACGCGCGCTCCGCGTTCTCGCGGGCCGCGGCGCTGCTTTCGCTCGTGTCGGTCCAGCCGCCCTTGCGGTCGATCGAGAAGTAACCGTTGTGCGCGCGCTCGACTTCGAGCGCGACGTCGACGCCGTCGAACAGCGCACGATAGGCCGGCACACGCGCCGCGCGCGCATATTCCTCTTCGAAGATCAGCGCGTAGTCGCCCTTCACCGGCATCCCGTTCTCGTCGTAGCGGCGATAGCGTTCGACCGAATCGACGAAGAACAGCGACAGCACCTTCACGCCGCGCTCGGCCAGGCGCAATTCCTTGTCGAGATGCTCGCGGATCGTGCGGCGGATCATCTCGCGCTGCACGGCGAGCGTGTCGATGTCGCCGAATGCCTCGCCGAGCGACAGGAACGCCTCGCCTTCCGGATGGCGCAGCTCGACGTACTCGGCGCCCTTCACCGCATGCACTTCACCGATCCGCAGCCCCGCGTACAACGCGCGCCTGGTCAGGCGCTCGAGATCGTCGCCGTCGGTAGCCGTCACGATCTGGCGCTTCACGCCGGCCGCGGTCGCGACGTCGAGCTCGATGCGCGCGCTGATCGCACCGCGCCGGTTCGACACGCCGACGAGCCGCACGTAAGGCTTGTTGTGCGCATCCTCGACGATCGCCGACGCGATCTCGATCTGCTTGACGAGCTTGCGTTCGTACGCGTCGACCGCATCGAGCCGGTACACCATGTGGTGGCGGTCGACGTGCGTGGCCGAATAGCGCAGCGTGCAGAGCGGCGCCATCGCGGCGAGCGCTTCGCGCCCGCGCCCCTCGAGCCCGCCGTCGACGCTTTGCGGCTCGTCGACGATCACGATCGGCCGCGTCGCGCGGATCAGGTCGATCGGCTTCTCGCCGCCGGTCTTCTCGCTGTCCTTGTAGAGGTTGTTGATCTCTTTCTTGTTGATCGCGGCGACCGTCATCACCATGATCTGGATCGCCGCGCTCGCCGCGAAGTGGCGCACCTGGCCGAGCTTCGCGGAGTCGTACAGGAAGTAGTCGTACGGCACGCCCGCGTACAGCGCGCGGAAATGATCCTCGGTGATCGAGAGCGTCTTGTGCACGCCTTCCTTGATCGCGATCGACGGCACGACGATCACGAACTTCGTGAAGCCGTAGCGGCGGTTCAGCTCGAAGATCGTGCGCAGGTACACGTAGGTCTTGCCGGTGCCGGTCTCCATCTCGACGGTGAAGTCGCGCGAGCCGGGCTGGCCGGACGGCGGCAGCCCGCCGCGCAGCTGGACGTCGGCGAGGTTGCGCGCGAGCGCGTCGTCGGTCAGCGACAGTCGGTTGCCGACGCCTTGCTCCGACACCGCGAAACCGAGCGAGCCTTGCGCCGCGGCCGTCGTGCCGGGCGCGGCGTTCGCGAGCACGCTGAAGTCGCCGCGATACGATTCCTGGCCGCGAAACAGGTCGCAGACGGCGTCGATCGCCTCGCGCTGGTAGTCGAGATCCGCTTCGAAATGCAGCCGCATCACAGGCTCCGCACGCGCTTCACGCCGTGCTGTTCGAGCAGCGCGGCGAGATTGAGCTTCGCGACGTCGTCGACGAAGCCGCTGTCGCGGAACAGGCACGTGACATCGCGCGTGGCACCCGTCGCGTCGAGCAGCTCGACGATGCCGTCGGCGAGCGGGCCCGCGTCGTCGCGCGCGATGCGCGCGTCGAAGCACGCGACGATCGAGCGGCCGATCAGGTGCACGGTCTTGCCCGCGACCGGGTTATGCTCGACCGGCGTGCACAGATCGAGGCCGAGCTTCAACGTGAGTTCGGCGAGCAGGTCGTCCTCGCTGCGGCCGGTCTTCACGTGCTCGACGGAGGCGAACAGCGCGTGGTCGAAGTCGTCGCGGCGCGGATCCCATTCGATCACGTTGGTCGTATCGAGCCGGTACACGCGGAAACCGAGGTCGCCATAGCTTTCCGGGAAGTCGCGCGCGACCTGCTGCGCTGCGCGGCGCAGGCGTTCCTTCGTGATTTCCGCGAGCGTCAGCGGCTTCTTCAGCTTCGCGCAGAAATCGGCGGCCGCGAGCTGTGTCTTGTCGCGGCGGTCGAGCGCCTCGGGCAGCTGCACGAGGATGTAGCGGCGCGCGCCGCCGTCGGTCGCGTTCACCTGCATCACCGCGTGGCCGGTCGAGCCGGAGCCGGCGAAGCAGTCGAGCACGATGTCGTCGCCGCGCGTGCACCAGCCGATCACGGCCGCCGCGAAATCGACCGGCTTCGGCTGGTCGAACGGGATGCCGAGCGTCTTCAGCAGCGCGTCGTCGGAGCCGGCGAACGGCAGCACCGACGGCACGTTCTCGTACATGTTCTCGTCGAGGTAGTAGATCCGCTGCGGCTGCGTGGTTTCATCCGGACCGAATTCGATCTGGCCGCGCTCGATCAGCGCCTGCATCGTCGCGGGCGGGTTGCGCCAGCCGCGCGCCGGCATCGCGCACGGCTTGCCGGTGACCGGGTGGATCAGCGGCGTGAAATACTCGTCCGGTGCCTTCTTCTTGTTCGGCCACGCCATCGACACGAGGCGGTACACGCGCCCGTCGGCCGACAGCCGGTCGTACATCACCTCGCCGCCCGACAGGTTGGTCTGCGCCTTCATCCACGCGCGGTAGGCCTTCTGCGCGTCCTTCGCGTTGCCGCTGCGGTACACCGCGTCGTGCGCGGCATCCAGCATGCGCTGCGCGTTGCGCTTCGGGCGCTTCAGCGGCGCCTGCTCGAGCAGCGTCTCGGCGTTGCGCGCGAACAGCACCAGCGATTCGTGCTGGTACGCGACGCCGCGCGCATCGCCCTTCGGGTTGCGCTTGTCCCACACGGCCACGCCGAGCTCGTTCTCCTCGCCGAAGATCTCGCGCAGCATCAGCACGAGCGCATGCACCTCGTGCTCGTCGATGTGCACGGCGATCAGCCCTTCGTCGGACAGCAGCGCGTGCGCGAGCTTCAGGCGCGGATACATCATGTTCAGCCAGTCGGTGTGGAACCGGCCGTTCGCCTCGGTGTTGGTGCTGCGCTTCACGCCGCCTTCGGTCTGGCCCGTCATCGCCAGGTAGTGGCGGATGCTGTCGCTGAAGTCGTCCGGATAGACGAAATCGCTGCCGGTGTTGTACGGCGGGTCGATGTAGACGAGCTTCACCTTGCCCGCGTAGCTCTTGTGCAGCAGCTTCATCACGTCGAGGTTGTCGCCCTCGATCACGAGGTGGCGCGTGTCGTCCCATGCGACGCTGTCGGCAGGGCACGGACGCAGCGTGCCCGTCGACGGCGTGAGCGCGGCCTGGCGCGCGCTGCGCTTGCCGTGCCAGTGGAAGCCGTAGCGCTCGTCGGCGTCGCCGACGGTGCGCTCGCCGACCAGCGCCTTGAGCACGTCGACGTCGACCGACGCGCCGTCCGGGCCTTCGGTCACGAGTTCGGGGAACAGCGCCTTCAGGCGCGCGACGTTGTCGGCGGTGAAATCCGTCGACATCGCCTGCGGGCTCGCCGCATCGAGTTTCTGCATCGTTTTTTCCATCGGAGCCCGGCCGCGTGCGCCAGGACGTCGGGCGCACTCACGGCACCGGCGGCAATGGCCACCCGGGCAAACCCGAAACGCTAGCGAGTCGGTCGGCGCAGGTCAAGCACCGATGTGAGGCGATCGTGCGCGCATCGGCCGCGATCGCCCGCCCGACGGGCCGCAAGCGGCTTCGGGCCGGTGGTCGCGGCGGCGGCCGACCGGCGTTCCCCGGGGGCGCTGCGCGGGCCAAAAGCGACGAAAAAAAGGCGAAAAAAAGGGCACGGTCAGCGCGATGCGCCGCCGTGCCAGCATGGAGAATCCCGGATGGAGGGTGTGGCGGAGCCCGGCGGGCCCCGCCCGGATGACCGGCCCTCGGGTCAGAAGCGCGTGCGAATGCCCGACGTCAGTTCGAGCTGGTTCTTCGCGCCGAACGTCGACGACACCTTGTAGCCGCCATGCAGCTTCATGTAGTCGCCGGCCAGATACACCTCGGTGCGCTTGCTCAGGTGGTAGAACACCGACCCGTAGATCGTCTCCTTGAAGCCGTTGCCGACGCCGTTGGTCAGGCTGAACGCGCCGAGGTTCGCGTTCGGCGTGAAGCCGTCGGCGTTGTACGCGGCGTTCTTGATGCGCATCTGCTGATAACCGAGTTCGTAGTCGAGCGCGCCCTTCGGCGCGATCTTCATCGACACGGTCCACGAATCGTCGTGGCGCTGGCCGAGCGCGCCCTGGTCGCCGTTGTAGCGGAAGTAGCCGGCGTTCAGGCGCACGATGCTGAACGCGTAGTCGCCGCCGACCGAGAACGTCTGGTTCCTGAAGCCGTTGTGGTTCACGTGGTTGTAGAAGCCCGACACGGCGAACGGCCCGCCGTTGTAGCCGAGCGCGACCTGGTATGCGGAGCCGGTCGCGAACGAGGTCGAGTTGCTGAATTGGTAGCCGGCGCTCGCGAAGATGCCGTTGCTGAACAGCTTCTTCCACGCGACGCCGTTGTTGTAGCGCGTGCCGGTCGGGCCGGCCGCGTAGAAGATCATCTGCTTGAAGTTGTTCGAGTTGGTCCAGCCGCCTTCCTCGGTCGTCAGCTTCGCGGAGCCGTACGCGTCGCCATAGATCGCCGACGCGTCGCGCGCGATCGTGTTCTGGAAGCCGGCCGTCAGCTTGCCGAAGCGCTCGTCCTCGACGCCTACCCATGCGTCACGGTCGAAGATCTGGCCCTCGTCTTCCATCTGGCCGTTCGCGACCACGAATTCGCTTTCGAGGCGGAAGATGATCTTCGTGCCGCCACCGATGTCCTCGGCGCCTTTCAGGCCCCAGCGGCTGCCGCTGAACCACGGCTCGCCTTCGTTGCCCATGCCGATCACATGGTTGCCGTTGGCGTCGGCGTGGGTCCGGTAGGTCGGAAAGCTCAGGTCCATCAGGCCGTAAAGCTGCACGCTCGACTGCGCCTGCGCCTGGGTGCCGGCGCACAGGCCTGCCGCCGCGATGGAAAGGGCAAGGGTTTTTCGTTTCAAGATCGTCTCCTCCGAGCTGCCGCATTGAAATCTGTTTGTTGGCAGTACGTAATGTATGCCGATTGTTGCCGACCACAGCGAGAGGGTCGACGCATAGCATCGTAGAGGGGGCAATCCTTCACGCCGCTTTCCCGGAGGAAAGAATCGGATCGGTGAAAACACCGAAATCGCAATAATCGGGAATCGGGCAGGCGGGCAGCCCGCGGGCTGCCAAAACAACATTACGTGCTGCGAATCGATGCCGCGGGCCGCGCCGTCAGTCCTGCGCGGTCTTCGCGCGCAGGATATAGCCGAGCCCGCGCAGCGTGATGATCTCGGCCGTGCTGAGCGCGAGATGCTTGCGCAGCCGGTGGATGTAGATGTCGATCGCATCCGCGCTCGGCTCGTCGTCGAGCGCGAACACGCTGTCCATCAGCCGCGCCTTCGATACCGTCTTGTTCTGCTGCAGCATCAGCGTTTCGAGAATCGCATGCTCGCGGCGGCGCAGCGCGAGCACCGTGTCGCCGCAGCGGAATTCGCGCGTGCCGAACGCATAGACGAGATCGCCGCACACGAGCTGCGTCGTGCCGACGCCGGCCTGCCGGCGGATCAGCGCGCGGATCCGCGCGACCAGCTCGCGCGATTCGAACGGCTTGACCACGTAGTCGTCGGCGCCCGCGCCGAAGCAGTCGACCTTGTCGTCGACCGAGCCGTGCGCGGTCAGCATCAGCACCGGCACGTTGTCGTTGCGGCGCCGCAATCGCGCGAGCACTTCCTTGCCGCTGATGCCAGGCAGCCGCATGTCGAGCAGCACCGCGTCGTAGCGCTCGGTCTTCAGCACGGTATCGGCGCGCTCGCCGTCGCCGACGCAGTCGACCGCGAAATCCTCGCCGCGCAGCAGGTTCACGATCCAGTGCGCGAGTTCGGCGTTGTCTTCGACCAGCAGGAGTTTCATGGCGACTTCATCTCTTCAAGGAAACGTCGGGCCGCCCCAAGTTTCCCGCCCCGCCGGAAGTCCCCTTGGGTGATGGTCCCCTTGGGGGGCCTGGCGCGCAGCGACAGGTTTGGGCGCACTCTTCAATCGTACGCGGGCAGCCGCACGGTCACGACGATACCGCGATTGCCGGGGCCCGGCGCGAGCGACGCGCTGCCGCCGTGCGCCTGCGCGATCTCGCGGACGATCGCGAGGCCCAGGCCCGAGCCTTCGGTGTCGGCCGACACGCGGTAGAACCGCTTGAACACGTGCGGCCGCGCTTCGGCCGGAATGCCGGGGCCGTTGTCGACCACCTCCAGCACGACCGCGGCGCCGTCGCGCCGTGCCGCGACCGTCACGCAGCCGCCCGGCTGCGTATAGCGCACGGCGTTGTCGACGAGGTTCATCACCAGCGCGGTCAGCAGGCTGTCGCTGCCCGCGACGTCGAGCCGTTCGCCGAGATCGGCGCCGAGGTCGATGTCGCGCTGCTGCGCGAGCACGATCGTTTCCTCGAGCACGCTCGATACGACGGCGGCGAGATCGACCCGATGCGTGAGCAGCGTCGACGGCGTCGCTTCCGCGTGCGCGAGCAGCAGCAGCTTGTCGGTCACGTCGGCCATCTTGCGGCTGCTGCGCTGCATGCTGTCGAGCACCGACGCCAGCTCGCGATCGTCATGGTCGCGCTGCTGCGCGTACTGGATCTGCGTGTCGAGCACCGCGATCGGCGTGCGCAGCTGGTGCGCGGCGTCGGCAATGAAGCGGCGCTGCGTGGCCGTGTGCGTATTGAGCCGCGCGATGCACTGGTTGATCGCGTCGACGATCGGCCGCAGCTCGTGCTGCAGCCGCTCCGGGCGGATCGGCTCCAGTTCCATCGGCCCGCGGTCGGCGACGTCGTCCTTCAGCTTCATCAGCGGGCGCAGCTCGAGCGTGAGGCCGAGATAGACGAGCACGATCGCGAGCACCAGCATCAGCGACAGGCGCACGAGCTGCGGCCGCCAGATCGTCGCTACCATCGCGTCATACGAGCGCGTCGTCTTCGCGACGATCACCGTGACCGTCTCGATCTGCCCCTCGTCGTACAGCTGGCGGTCGTAGGCGGCCGCGCGCAGCCGCACGCCGTCGAGCGACGTGTCGTACAGCGTCGGCTCGACCCCGTGCCGCCCGGGAACCGCGAGCGCCGGGTTGCCCGCGAGCAGCCGGTCGTGGCCGTCGATCACCTTGTAGAACACCGAATCGCCCGACGGCGATTCGAAGATCTCCAGCGCGGCCGGCGGCACGTCGGCCGCCGGCCGCCCGTTGCGCCATTCGACGTCCTCGCCGATCGTGCGCGCGGACGCGACGAGCGCGCTGTCCTGCACGAGCCCGGCCGTGCGCCGTGCGGTGTCGTACGACATCGCGCCCGCGATCAGCACGAAAGCCGCGAGCGGCAGCAGCAGCCACCACAAGAGCCGCCCGCGCAGGCTGTGCGCCATTCCGTCTCCTCAATGCCGAACCGCGCCGGGGTAACCGGCGCGGTTCGGGCGTGTCATTCGATGATGCCTGCGTTGCTCAGAACGCGGCGGGGCGCCACTTGAGCAAGCGCTTCTCGAGCCAGGTCAGCAGATAGTCGGCGGCCAGCGCGACCACGGCCAGCACGATCATCGCCGCGAACACGCCGCTCGCGTTGAACGCGCCCTGGGCGGTGGAGATTAGCAGGCCGATGCCCTGCTTGGAACCCAGGAATTCGCCGACGACCGCACCGACCAGCGCGAAGCCGAAGCTCACGTGCAGGCTCGCGAGAATCCAGCTGAGCGCGGACGGGATCACGACCGACGTGGTGATCTGCCGGCGCGACGCGCCGAGGATCTGCGCGTTCGCGATCAGGTAGCGGTCGGCTTCGCGCACGCCCTGGAACGCGTTGCCGAACACGACGAAGAACACCATCACGACGGCCAGCGCGATCTTCGACGCCATGCCGAGGCCGAGCGCGATCACGAAAATCGAGCCGAGCACGACGCGCGGGATCGAGTTCGCGATCTGGATATAGAGGCCGAACACGTCGGACATCAGCTTGTTGCGGCCGAGCACGATCCCGCAGAGCACGCCGGCGACCGAGCCGATCAGGAAGCCGATCGTGGTTTCCTCGAGCGTCACCCAGACCTGCGTAAGCAGCGGCCCTTGCGACGTGCCGTTCGCGAACCAGTCCTGGAGCTGCGCGAAGATCAGCGTCGGCTGCGAGAAGAAGAACGGATCGATCCACTTCAGGCGCGCGGCGAGTTCCCAGCCGCCCAGCACGACGACGAGCACGACGATCCGCAGGCCGATGATCAGTTGCCGGCGGCGGCGCAGCCGGGTTTGAGCGGCACGCGACTCGTCCTCGAGCGACGGTGCCGGAATGGCGGTGGGGGGAAGCGTCATGTCGGTCATGCTCCTGTCCTTGCTGCTGTCAGCCGATCTGCACTTCTTCGCGCAGGTCGTGCCAGATGTCCTTGGAAATTTCGATGAAGCGCGTGTCGTAGCGAATCTCCGACGTGACGCGCGGGCGCGGCAGGTCGATCTCGTACACGCGCTTGAGCGTCGCGGGGCGCGCGGTCAGCACGAACACGCGGTCGGCGAGCGCGATCGCCTCCTCGAGATCGTGCGTGACGAACACGACCGAGCCCTTGTTCGCGGACCACAGCTGCAGCAGCTCGTCCTGCATCAGCGTGCGCGTCTGCATGTCGAGCGCGGAGAACGGCTCGTCCATCAGCAGGATTTCCGGCTGGTTGATGAAGGTCTGCGCGAGCGCGACGCGCTTGCGCATCCCGCCGGAGAGCTGGTGTGGGTAGTGTTTCGTGAACTTGTCGAGGCCGACCTTGCGGATCCATTCCTCGGCCTGCGCGTAGGCGACGTCCTTCGAGCGGCCGCGAAACAGCGGGCCTGCCGCGACGTTGTCGATCACGTTGCGCCACGGGAACACCGCGTCGGCCTGGAACACGAAGCCGATGCGCGGATCGATCCCGTCGACCGGGCGGCCCATCACGCGCACCTCGCCGGAAGCCGGCTTCAACAGCCCGGTGATCAGGTTCAGCGTGGTCGACTTGCCGCAGCCGGTCGGCCCGACGATCGCGATGAACTCGCCGCGCGCGACGCTCATGCTGAAGTCGCGCAGCGCGACGGTGGCCTTGCCTTCCGGCGAAATGAAGCGGCACGACACATTGCGAAACTCGATCGCCGGTGTGCTCGGGGAGACTGCCTGGTTCATCGCATGGATCCTGCGGGTGAAGAGCGCGTCGCATCGTGGCGACGCCGGGCCGGCCAGCCGGACCGGGACGGGGGAGCGCACGGCGGCGGGATCGCCGCCGCCGGCGCCGCTGCTTACTTCGCGTTCACGAAATCGTTCGTGAAGGTGCGCGCGAGGTCGATGTGCTTGCCCTTCACCGACGGGTTGAACGCCGACAGCACCTTCAGCACGGTCGCCGGGCCGTCGGCCGGCATCTTCGCGTCGGCCGTGTACATCGGCAGCGACGCCTTCAGCGCGGACACGTACAGCGCCTTGTCCTTCTGGTAGTCGGCCGGCATCTTCGCGGCGATCTCGTCGGCGCTGTGCGTGTGGATGAACTGCATCGTCTTCGCGAACGCGTGCGCGAGCTTGGTCGCTTCCGCCTTGTGCGAATCGGCCCAGGCCGACTGCACGTACAGGCTCGCGGCCGGGTAGGTGCCGCCGAGCGCCGCGCGCGTACCTTCCAGCGTGCGCAGGTCGACCAGCACCTTCGCGTCGCCCATCTTCTCGAGCGCGGACACCGTCGGCTCGGTCGTCATCCCGGCCTCGATCCGGCCCTGCTTGATCGCGGCGATGAAGCTCGCGTCTGCACCGACCGGCAGCATCGTGTACTGCGTCGACTGCACGCCATGCTGCAGCGCGAGGAATTGCGTGAGGAAGCTCGTCGACGATCCGAGGCCCGTCACGCCGAGCGTCTTGCCTTTCGCGTCGGCCATCGACTTGAACGTCGGCGCGGCCTTGGTCGACACCATCTCGACTTCGCCCGGCACCTGGCACAACACGGCGATCGCCTTCACGTCCTTGCCCTTGCTCTGCAGGTCGACCGTGTGGTCGTAGAAGCCGACGACGCCCTGCACGGCGCCCGCGAGCAGCTCGTTCTCGGCGTCGACGCCGGCCGGCTGCGACAGCAGCTCGACGTCGAGCCCTTCGGCCTTGAAGTAGCCGAGTTCCTGCGTGAGCCGCGCGGGCAGGTAGATCAGCTTCGCGATCCCGCCGACCATGATCGTGATCTTGCCGCCGTCGTCGGCGAAGGCGGGGTGAGCGGCGAACGCGCAGGTCAGGCTGGCTGCAACGGCGAGGGTACGCAGGGTGGGTCGCATCGGGTCGTCTCCGGTCGTTATTCGCATGGCGCGATGCTTGCTGCATCGTTGCGACGAGTATAGGGAGGCGAAACCTTCTGCCACCTTTCGCGGGGGGGCGGAATCGTTAGGGGTTTTCCACGAATCCGGCGCGCATGCTCGAAGAGCGCCCCCCAGCCGGATCGTGCCGCGGGTTGGAATGGCAACAGGCCTATCAACGCTGATTTCTCTCCATTACGCTTTGGCAAGCACAAAGAGAATCATCCATTGCGCCGAGCTCCTCTACGGAAGCATGACATCACGACAAAATCGTTGGTCGCCGGGGACGCATCGCGTTGTGCAACGTGCCGACTCCGATTTTTCGCAATTCAATCTATTCGGGGCACCTTCTGACTTGATATTTCATTTCGACGATTCAATGAGTCTAACCACCATCGCCATTGCCGACGACCATCCAGTCGTGATCGAAATGCTGAAGCGCCTGCCGCAATGGGAACCGGATTTCCTCATCTCGCATTGCTGCAATAGCGGGGCGGGGCTGATCGACGCATTGACGCGCTCCCCGGTCGATCTCGTCGTCGTCGACTATTCGATGAATCGGGGTGACAAACCGATCGACGGCCTGAGGCTGCTGCGCAAGCTGCGCGACGTCGCACCGAGCACTCAATGCATCATGCTGACCGCGCAAAAGAATCCGAGCGTCGCCGCCGCCGCGCTGCGACTGGGCGTGAAGGCCATCGTCAGCAAGGACGACCAGATCGACGAGATCGTCCGCGCATGCCGACACGTGCGCGCCGGCCGCACGCGGTACTTTTCGCCCACGATCCGCGCGATCGTCGAACGTGCCGGCGCGAGTGGCCGCGACGCCCCCCCGCCGCTGACCCAGAGGGAGCTTGACGTCGTGCGCCTGTTCGCATTGGGTCATCCGCTTGCAAGCATTGCAATACGGCTCGGCCGCTCGGTCAGTACCGTGTCGACGCAAAAGCAGACGGCAATGCAAAAGCTGCAGGCCGATACGAATATCGACCTGATCCGCTACGCGTACGAAAGTGGGCTGGTCTGACACGTGAGATACGTTGCCGGGTGGTCGCCGCCTTTACCAGGCCTTCGGCGCCGGCTCATTGAAGTCGAACAGCTTGTCCATGATGTCGTTGAAGACCCTGGTCGTTTGCGCCATGTCGTTCACGAGACCATAAAGCGCACCGCCGATGATCCCCAGGGCACCGCCGACCAGCACGCCCACACCGGCGGCGGCGATGCCGGCGCCGAGGATGCCGCCCGAGCTGCCGCCCGTCGCCGCGCCTTTCCAGGCACCCGAGATCGAGCCGCCGACGGCGCCCAGCACCGACGCGCCGCACCGGCTGACGAAACTGCCACCGCTGACTTCGTCGAGTTCCATCATGGTCAATTCACGCATTTTCACTTCTCCTTGAGGTTGCGTATCGCCGATCGTGACAGGCCGGATCGGCATCGGCCTTCCCGCTGCGCCGTCAGGCCGCCGCAGGCGTAGAAATCGCACCGCCGTCGAATTCCCGCACGCGCCCCTGTGCGAGTGCGATGACCCTGTCCGCGCTGCGGATCGTCTCCGGGCGGTGAGCGATGATGATTCGCGTGACGTTCATCGCGCGCACGGCATCGTTGATCAGATGCTCGCGCTGCACGTCGAGATGGCTCGTCGCCTCGTCGAGCACAAGAATCGACGGTTGGCGGTAGAACGCCCGCGCGAGCAGAACCCGCTGGCGCTGCCCGCCCGACAACGACGAGCCCATGTCGCCGACGAGGCTCTGGTAGCCCATCGGCATCGCAACGATGTCGTCGTGGATCTGCGCGCGCCGCGCGGCGGCGTCGACACGCGCCTGGTCGGGTTGCGGATCGAAAAAGCAGATGTTGTCGGCGATCGATCCGGCGAACAGGATGTCGTCCTGCATCACGCAGCCGATCAGCCCTCGATATTGATGCAGCCCGAGCTTGCGGATATCGACGCCGTCGACATACACGCCGCCATGCTCCGGCGACAGCAGCCCGAGCAGCACTTTCGCCATCGTCGTCTTGCCCTGGCCCGACGGGCCGACCAGCGCGATCGATTCGCCGGGCGCGATCGAGAACGAACAGTCTTCGAATATCCAGGGCTCGGTCTCCGCGTAGCGGAAGCTCACGCCGCGCACGTCGATCGCAGGCGCGGCCGTACTGTCGGCGGACATCGGTGCGCGCGCGACCTTCGCGTCCACATCGGATTCGACGTCGGTCAATACGATGTCGGCAAGACGCTCGCCATGCAGGCGCAGCATGCGGAAATCGATCGCCGTGCCGATCAGGCCGGCACCGCGCGCCATGAACTGATCGGCGAAGCTGACGAATGCGACCAGCATCCCGGCTGAAAACTGCCCGTCGAGCACCTGTTTCGCCGCGAGCCAGACGAGCACGACCCTGCCGGCACCGGAGATCGCGCCCTGCAATGTCGAAAAGACGATCGACAGCCGCTGGATCGCGACGTGCTTGTTGGTCGTCTCGACGACGGCGTTCGCATAGGTCGCGACGCGCGCTTCCTGCTGGTTCGCCAGCTTGATCGCCTGCACGCCGCGAATCGATTCGAGCAGGTTCGACTGCGCGCGCGCCGCATACACGATCTGTTCCTCGTTCGCCTGCCGGAACGGCCGGTACGCGACCCAGCGAATCGCGCCATACGCGGCGAACAGACCGAGCACAAGCCACGTAAGCGGGGGGCTGTAGACGAACAGCATCGCGAGCGTCGCGATCGCCATCGCGCCGTCGAGCAGCGCGCCGACGAACTGCGTGGTCAGCGTGCTCTGGATCGTATTGATCGCGCCGAATCGCGACACCACGTCGCCGATGTGCCGCTGCTCGAAGTACGCCATCGGCAGCCTGAGCAGGCGGGCGCATACGTTCGCCGTCCACTGCACGCCCAGCAGGCTCGAAAACCAGGTCACCACCCACGAACGCAGTGCCGACACTGCGTTCTGGAACAGCACGACGAGCAGGAAGCCGATGCCGAGCAACGTCAGCAGGTCGGCATCGGCCGACACCAGCACCTGGTCCATCACCCATTGCATGTAGAGCGGCGTGACGATGCCGAACACTTCGAGCGCCGCCGACAGCAGCAGTACCTGCGCGAACGCCGCCCGGACGCCCGTCACGCCGCCGACCAGCTTCGCCATCGAGATCGCCTCGCGCGCCTGCGCGCGCTCGAACGACGGCGACGGCATCAGCTCAAGCGCGACGCCCGTGAAATGCCGGGACACTTCGGCAAGCGGCACGTCGCGACACCCGCGCGCCGGATCGTGAATCGTGATCTTGCCGCGCGACACTGATTTCAGTACGACGAAATGATTCATGTCCCAATGCAGGATGCACGGACGACGCAATTTTCCGAGTTCGTCGAGGTCGAGTCGCAGCGCACGCGATGCGAGGCCGAGCCGGTACGCGATCAGCATCACGTCGTTCAGCGTCGCCCCCTTCAACGACGGGCTGAAGCGCCGGCGCAGGCTGACGAGGTCGAGATCGTGGCCGTGATAGCTGGCGATCATGCCGACGCACGCGAGCCCGCACTCGGCCGCCTGCGTCTGCAGGATCACCGGCAGGCGGCGGCGCCAGCCGAATTGCAACGCATCGATCCATTTCATGATTCACATGGCTCCGTAACGAATGCGTTCGTCGCGCGCATCATGTCGACGCGCGGCGACCGAGCGCGTACAGCGGTTCGAGCACCCATTCGATCAGCCTGCGCCGGTCGATCAGTACGTCGGCCTCGAGCGCCGTGCCGGGGCGCAGCGCCTCGTGCCTGCCATACGCGACGATGTCCTGGCGATCGAGTGCGACGACGACCCGGTAGAGCTGCTCCGGCACGTTGGTGCGCCCGGTCAGGTTCGCGACTTCCTGTGGCGACAGCGCGGTACGCGACACCTCGGTCACGCGCCCGAACTGCTGGCCGAATTTCTGGAACGGATAAGCCTCGTAGCGCAGCACGACGCGCGCGCCGGGCCGCACGAAGCCGATCGCGCGGCTCGGCACCATCAGCTGTGCTTCGAGCCGCTCGCCTTGCGGCAACAGCGAGACTGCCGACTGGCCCGCGCTGACGAGCTGCCCGGGCTTCGCGAGCAGCGCCGCCACGACGCCCGCCTGCGGCGCACGCAGGATCACTGCGCGACGCGCCTCGTTTTCGGCGAGCGACTGGTCGATGTCCGCGAGCTTGCGTTCGATCTCGTTTCGACGGTTCCGGTCGTTGAGCGGCAGTTCGCGCAGTTGCTGGCGGGCTTGCTCGAGCTGCTGCCCGACATCGAGCCGCTGGCGGGCAAGATCCCGCAACCGCGCTTGCGCGTCGAGCAGCACGCCTTCCTGCTGCTCGACCTGGCTGTTCGATACATAGCCCTGTTCGCGCATCGACTGCAGCTTGTCGAGCTGCCGTTGCGCAAGCTCGGCCTGCCGCGTCCGCTGTGTGGACTGCAACACGATCTGTGCAAGCTGGTCCTGCAAGGCCGCCTCGCGTGCCCGCAGGCCGCGCCGGGCCTCGCCATTCAATTGCGACTGGCTCGCGAGATCGGTTTCCAGGTGCGAACGCTGAAACTTGAGTTGCCGCGCGACCGTCTCGCGTGTGCCGCCGAGCTCGGTGGCCACTTCGGCGGAGATCGCGAGCAGTTCCGCGCCCGCCACAACCGGCTGCCCTTCACGCACGCGCATGCCGATCACGGTGCCCGTCAGCGGCGGCGCCACCGTCAGCAGCCCTTTCTCCGGTAAGAGCTGGCCGGCGACACGCTCGCGCTTCGTATAAGTGCCGAATACGAAGAGCGCGACGACCGCGAGCGCCAGCGCGGTCGAGACTCCGATCGTCAGCCAGCGGTACGGCGGAGAATAAAGGCTGACGGTGCCCATCAGCTTGTGCTTGGTCGCGTCGAGCGCTTCCGGGCGGAACAGGGAATCGGTCATAAGCGGCGCTCCACGGCATTCGCCGGGCGGGTGCGTGAGGCCGCCGCGCGGTCGCCACCGCGGCAGACAATGCCGGCCACGTCATCGTCGCCGAGCGTGCCGAGCGCGGCGGACAGTTGCAGCCGTGCGCGCAGGTAACGGTAGCGTGCGTCGGCGAGATCGCGGATCGCTTCGAAATAGCGTTGCTGCGCATTCAGCTCGTCGATCTGCGTGCGCAGCCCGACTTCGCGCCCGAGACGCGTCGACTTCACTTTGCTGCCGGCCGACGCGAGAGCACGTTCCCGTGCGCGAATCAGTGCGAGGCCGTTGGTGATGCCGAGATAGGCGGCACGGGCGCGCTCGCGCGCCTTGCGGCGCGCATCCTCGAGCGCGTCGCGCGCCTGGTCGCGCCGCCGATAGGCTTCGCGGCTCGCCGATAGCGGGCCGCCGCCGGCGAACAGCGGGATCGTGACCGTCACGCCGATCATCGACGAACGCGTTTTCGACGTCGTGCCGAACACCGTGTCGAGCCCGTTCTCGTTGGCGCCGCGGCTCCAGTTCGTGCCGAAGCTCGCCTGCAGATTCACGACCGGCAGGTGTGCGCCCGTCGCGGCGACGATGTCGGCCTGCGACTGGTCCAGCTGCTTGCCGGCGATCAGCACGTCGACGTTGTCGCGGGCTGCGTCGTCCATCGCGGCCACGAGATCGGACGATGCAGCCTGCTGTGCGCATGACCACGCGATTGGCTCAAGCTCGGCGTCACTCAGGCCGGTCAGCCGCTGCAGTGTACCGTTCGCGACCGCCAGGTCCGTTTGCGCGCCAACCGTACGCGCGCGAGCTTCGTCGAGATTCGCACGCGCCTCGTCGACGTCAGTCCGTGTGCCGTCGCCGATCCGCAGCGCAGCCAGCGACTGGTCGAACTGCGCGTGGAACGCCTGCTGCGCGGCTTCGGCGGCTTGCAACACCTCGCGCCCGTACAGAACGTCGAAATAGGCGTTGGCAACCTCGTTGATTAGTGTTTGCCAGGCCTTTTCGTACTCGATGTCGGCCTGGTCGGCCTGTGTGCCGCCACGCTGGAAATCGGCGAAGCGAGACACATCGAAGAGCGGCTGGGTAACGATTGCTGAGGCACTGTGACGGCGGACCGCTGCCGCGTACGCCACGGTGGGTTGATCTTGCTTCGTGTAGTGACCGTTGAGCTCCACGCGCGGCAGCAGGCCGGCGAGACCTTGCCAGCGTTTCTCGCGGCCGGAGAGCCGAGCGTTGCGCGCCGCGCCGATACTCGCATCGAAGTGCTGCGCCGCGTTCACCGCGTCAAGCAGGTTGGCCGCGCGCGCCGGCCATGTCACATCGAGCCATCCGAGGAAGGCCACCAGAAGGAAGAGTCGTGTCGAAATCATCTGTCTGTATGTGCCGCTGCCTAACGGTCGCAAGAGCCACGGCGAAGTAGCACCGTAAAGCAGAAGATTGTTCAGTCAGATAAGACGACAAGATATCGTCGTTTGTCCAATTTCAGGTCGTTGCAGATACCGTCGACTCGCAATCGACGTTGATATTGCGACTCCGAACGCCGTGACTTGCTCGCCGATGCGGATTTCGGTGTGTGCCGAATGACCGTGCACATGTGATTTTCGGGGCCGACAAGGTAAGTACACGGCAGCGACCACGCGATGCTCGATACGCTCATGCCGGCAATCGAAAGCGGATACGCAATCAGTAGGATCCAATGCGTGACAGTCTGCAACGATTCATGCGCGCTTTTCCATCCGTCGACAAACATCGCATATTAATTAGTGACGCATCATATTCCCCATATCGACAATCGCATCACCATTCATGCAGCCGGCACAGCCAATGATCATGCTGCGTGCTCGAGACAATTCGCGATTTTCCCCGCGCAGCAGATCACCTAGCATTTTGATATTGCGTCGCATTGAGTAATTCAGATCGATTGACAACGGGCAAGCAATGCAACACATTCCGGAATCGGATGGATTTTGAAGTTGACATGTCAGTCGCAACTCAGCACATTCACCTGCATGTGCAATCAAAAAAGGGAGAAAAACCGTGCATAGGGTCACAACTTTCCGATCTTTCCCATTCAAAGATTACGCATCAATATTATTCGGATCATTATTTGAAATAATTTTCATATCGCCGAATCTCGTGAAATTTATTGCAAATAATTTGCATCGAAGCGGCTGGCAATTCCGCCCCACGGGCAAGATAAAAAATAAAATCATCGGAATTTTGATGGTCATCCAAATGTCAATCCCAGTTTCGGTAAATTCAATGGAAATCCCAAAGGAGGAATTTAAATGTATTAACGTCTTTTCTCTGGGATTGGTGGGGTTTGTCGGGCACATCAGCCCGCAAGAAAAGATGTACAGAAAAATAAAACAAACCGCGGGGGCAAAATCATATTTCGTCAAGATATTGGAGTCCAAAGATGCAACCCTTGAATCAAAAATGTATGCCATGTGCGGCTTGAGAGAAATCGACCATCGATCATTTATAAAATACAAAAATACATTCTCATCCTCACTCAAAGTATCAATCATGAAAGGAGATATCTTATCGAGAGAAAGTATTTCTGATGTTCTTTATCGAATTAATAAATTTGGATGCAACTGAGGAATATGACTTATGAAAATCATTTCCAAATCCGAGGCCGCAGAAATTTCTGGGGGACTTGATTTGTCCGGAGAAGAAGAGTCGAGCAACGTGATTGACTTGAGAGGCACGCAGAAGAACGGGTGGGTTGACGCGAATGGAACCTGCTGGGCCCCGGGCTCCTCATCGTCAACCATGTACCCCAATTTTGGTGAAGATGGCGACGGCTAATCAATCCCCAACACATCAATACACCGGATCAAGATAACGGGTCCGGTGTCTCATCAATCTAAAATTCCTTGCGTCATGATCCATTTCCCTATCAGCAAAGAAGAGTTTTTCCAGAATTTCTTTGAAAAAAAGCCGGCACTGTTTCGAGGCGCAGCTTCAGGGAAAAAATTTGATTGGCTTGATGTCGATGAGTCAATATATGCTAGTCAATCTAGCCCACTAAAAATCAAGATGCACTCCGGAAGCAGTTTTCTCGAACCCGAGAATTACGAATGGAAGTGCCTTGAAGTTGGCGTTCTAAAAAGTCAGCTTAACTCTACCGAGATTCATCGCCAGCTAGACAATGGATCCACACTGGTTTTCAATAGAATTGAATCGCTATCACTTAAAATCAGAAAACTATGCCAACATATTTCTGATTTTTTGGCGATGACAGTCGTGGCAAATGGCTATCTCTCATTCGGGAGAAGGGGATCTTTTGGCGACCATTGGGATACTCACGATGTTTTTGCTGTGCAATTAATAGGAAGAAAAAAATGGAAAATCTACAACCCGACATTCAAGCTACCAATTGAAGGACAAACGAGCAAGGATCAAAAACACCTTCGCCCGATTCGCCCAGAACTGGACTTCATCCTGGAAGAAGGGGATATCGTATACATTCCTCGTGGATGGTGGCACTCAGCAACCGCCCTTGATGAACCAACGTTCCATATTGCTGCCGGCATCCATACGAATAAATACTTGGATTACATCGACTGGATAACCAAAAGAAAACTAAAGAACAGGGATTTTTTGCGAACCTCGCTACCCTTCCATGACATAAAAGATCTCAACATTGAACAGATGATTGAGGATATAAATCAGGAAATCAGGAGCCCCCAAAATTTCCTTGAATATATCGAAGACGTGAATTCGGAGACTGTCTCGGCAAGCGACATAGGAATAACAGAATATGTAAAGAAATTCTCCAATAAAAAATAATCTAATGTCGATTTCGGCCCGAAAATCATCAAAACCTGAACTGCAAGATCTACGGTTGCAGTGTTTTATCCGCGAAAGGAACCATCGATGTAGATGATGCCACTCAAGTAAAGGCTGCAGACACGATTCTCGCAACGCTGCTTAGTCTACCGGCCTCTCAACACAAGGTGACCTTCAGGACAGGCAGCGGAAGCAGCTGACGTCTATTCCGTCGACGCACCACAAGCATTACTGGCCGGAAAAATCGCGCCGAGATCATCTGCCTGTAAGCGCCACTGTCTGACGGTCGGTCGCGCGAACCGTGGCCATGATGCATCGCGAAAGCGTCAAATGTGAGGTGGCGAATTGCAATGACAGATTGTTCCGATAACGGCATGATTCACATAGTTCTGTACTCGCTTCGGCGTTTCTGACTTGGGTCTTCGCATACATGGATGAAGAAACCTTGAATCCAGCCTAAATCCTGACGAATTGGCCAAGGCGGCGACCCGACCTGAATGAATGATCCGCACATCACCGCCATCCTCCCAAAACCCGCCCCATCGCATCCAGCCCCATGTCGAACAGGTGCGACACGAACGGCACGAGGTTCGGGATCATCAGTTGCACGAGCAACAGCCCGACCAGCATCGTGACCGGAAAGCCGATCTGGAAGATGCCGATCTGCGGCGCCGCGCGGTTCAGGATCCCGAGCGCGAGGTTCGCGATCAGCAGCGCCGCGACGACCGGCAGCGCGAGCAGCAGCCCCATCTCGAACACGGTCGCGCCGAACGCGGCGAGCGTGCGCCAGCCGGGCGCGTGCAGCAGGTCGGCCGACACCGGCAGCGTCTGGAACGACGCGGCCAGCGCCGCGAACACCTGCAGGTGGCCGTCCACCGCGAGAAACGCGAGCATCGCGATCGCATTCAGGAAGCGGCCCATCGCCGGCGTCGCGCCGTTCGAATGCGGGTCGAAGAAGGTCGCGAAACCGAGCCCCATCGACAGGCCGATGAAGTCGCCGGCCGCCTCGACGGCCGCGAACACGATCTGCATCGTGAAGCCCATCGCGGCGCCGATCAGGAACTGCGTGACGACGATCCAGATGCCCTGCGCGGAGAACACCGTGACGCCCGGCATCGCGCCGAGCGTCGGCGCGACGACCAGCGCCAGGAACGCGGCGATGCCGATCTTCACGCGCACCGGCACGGCCGCATGGCCGACCACGGGTGCCGTCGCGACGAGCGCGAGCATCCGCACGAACGGCCACAGGAAGGCCGTCAGCCAGCCGTTGAGCTGCGCGTAGGTAACCGAGAACATCGGCGGGGAACGAAAGCCGGACGCGCCGCTCAGCCGGCGCCGAGCGTCGCGACGTGCAGCAGCGTCTGCCGCAGGTAGTCGAGCATCGTCGTCAGCATCCACGGGCCGGCGATCACGAGCGTCGCGGCCACCGCGAGCAGCTTCGGGATGAACGACAGCGTCGATTCGTTGATCTGCGTCGCGGCCTGGAACAGGCTCACGACGAGGCCGACCGCGAGCGCGACCAGCAGCAGCGGGGCGGCCAGCAGCAGGCCGACCATCATCGCCTGGTGCGCCAGCGTCATCACCTGTTCGGGTGTCATCGTGCGTGTCCTCCGCTTACGTGAAGCTCTGCGCGAGCGAGCCGATCAGGAGCTGCCAGCCGTCGACCAGCACGAACAGCATCAGCTTGAACGGCAGCGACACGGTGGACGGCGACACCATCATCATCCCCATCGACATCAGCACGCTCGCGACGACCATGTCGATGATCAGGAACGGGATGAAGATCGTGAAGCCGATCTGGAAGCCGGTCTTCAGCTCGCTCGTGACGAACGCGGGCACCAGCAGCGACAGCGGCACGTCTTCCGGGCCCTGCATCGGCGCGGCCTTCGAGATCTTCGCGAACAGCGCGAGATCGGTCTCGCGGGTCTGCTTCAGCATGAAGGTCTTGAACGGCGCGACGCCGCGCTGCACGGCCTGCTCCATCGGCATCGAGCCGTCGGAAAACGGCTTGTAGCCGTCGGCGTACGCGCGGTCGAGCACCGGCGACATCACGAAGAAGGTGAGGAACATCGCGAGGCCGACCAGCACCTGGTTCGGCGGCGTCGTCGCGGTGCCGAGCGCCTGGCGCAGCAGCGACAGCACGATGATGATGCGCGTGAAGCTCGTCATCATCAGCAGCATCGCCGGCAGGAACGACAGCATCGTGAGCAGCAGCATCGTCTGCACGCTCAGCGAATAGGTGGTGCCGCCGTTCGGGCCCGGGCTCGTGTTGAACGCGGGCAGGCCGGCCGCCTGCGCGCACGCGAGCGCCGGGGCGGCGCAGAGGATCAGCACGGGCGCGAAGCGCGCCGCGCGACGCAGGAATTCGTGTTTCATCGGAATGCGAGTACGGAAAGAGGGCGCGACGCCATGTCAGCGGTCCTTGCCGCGTCCGAAGCGCTTCGCGGCTTCGCCCGCGAGCGCGTCGCGAAACCGCGCGCCGAACGTGCCGGGCTGGCCGCCGCCGGATGCGGTGCCGCCGGCAGGTGCCTCGACCGTCGCGGTGGCCGCCGCCGAGCCGGCCGGCAGCGTATGCAGCAGCCGCACGTTGCCCGGCGCGACGCCGAGCACGAGCCAGGTGTCGCCGATCTCGACGATCGTCGCGCTTTCCTTCGCGCCGAGCGCGACGCTCGACACGACCTTCAGCGGGCCGCCGCGCCGCGCGGGCTGGAACCCGAAGCGGCGCGCGAGCCACGCGCAGCCGAACACGAGGCCGATCACGACCGCGAGCCCGACGAGCGTCTGCAGCACCGCGCCGACGCCGAGCGACGGCACGGCCGAGCCGACCGTCACGCTCGATGCGATGGCGCCGGCGTTGTTCACCGCGTTCATGTCGGCGGCGCCGGCCGGTGCGCACGCAAGCGACGCGGCAACGGCAGCCGCCGCCGCGATCGCGAACAGGCGCGCGCGCCGGCCGGACGTCACGACTTTCATCGATTCAGTTTCCGGATCCGTTCGGCCGGCGTGATGATGTCGGTCAGCCGGATGCCGAACTTGTCGTTGACCACCACGACCTCGCCCTGCGCGATCAGGCAGCCGTTCACGAGCACGTCCATCGGCTCGCCGGCGAGGCCGTCGAGCTCGACGACCGACCCCTGCGCGAGCTGCAGCAGGTTGCGGATCGCGATCTTGGTGCGGCCGAGCTCCACGGTCATCTTGACCGGGATGTCGAGAATCATCTCGATGTCGTTGTGCGTCGAGCTGGCCGCGGCCTTCGACAGCGGCTGGAACACGCCGGCGCCGGTCGCGCCCGCCTGCACCGGCTGCTGGTTCTGCTCGGCGAGCGCGGCAGCCCAGTCGTCAATGCCCGAATCCTCTTCCGCGGCGGCGGGTGCTGCCTGCACGGCCGCGGCCGATTCCGCGAGGGCCGCGTCGGCGAGTGCCTGCGGGTCGAGTTCGGTCGTCGGGTTCAGCTCACTCATATCCACCTTCCTTCATCGTGTCGCCCGCGCTGATCATCTTCTGTACGCGCAACGCATATTGACCATTGAAAATGCCGTAGCCGCACTCCATCACCGGCACGCCGTCGACCTTCGCGGTGATCGTGTCCGCGATCTCCAGCGGCAGCACGTCGCCCGCGCGCAGGTTCAGGATCTTCTCGAACGTCGACGGGATCTCGGCGAGATCAGCGCTCAGCTCGACCTCGGCCGACTGCACCTGCTGCGACAGCACGCGCACCCAGCGGCGGTCGACTTCGAGCGCCTCGCCCTGGATCGGCGACGCGAGCACGTCGCGGATCGGCTCGACCATCGAATACGGCATGCAGATGTGCAGCGTGCCGCCGGTCGGCCCGAACTCGATCGAGAACTGCGTGACGATCACGATCTCGTTCGGCGTCGCGACGTTCGCGAACTGCGTGTGCATCTCCGAGCGCACGAATTCGAACTGCAGCGGCCGCACGCTCTTCCACGCGGTCGTGTAGTGCTCGAACACGAGATTCAGCAGCTTGCCGATGATCCGCTGCTCGGTGGCCGTGAAGTCGCGGCCCTCGACGCGCGTGTGGAAGCGCCCGTCGCCGCCGAACAGGTTGTCGACGACGAAGAACACGAGGTTCGGGTCGAACACGAACAGCGACGTGCCGCGCAGCGGCTTCACGTGCACCAGGTTCAGGTTCGTCGGGATCGGCAGGTTGCGGGTGAACTCGCTGTACTTCTGTACCTTCACCTGGCTCACGGAGATTTCCGCCGTGCGCCGCATGAAGTTGAAGATGCCGATCCGCAAGAGGCGCGCGAAGCGGTCGTTGATGATCTCGAGGCCGGGCATCCGGCCGCGGACGATCCGCTCCTGCGTCGCGATGTTGTAGGGGCGGACGCCCGACGTATCGCGCTGCTCGTCGATTGCGTCGGTTTCGCCCGTGACGCCCTTGAGGAGGGCATCGACCTCCTCCTGGGACATGAACTCCTGGTGGCCCATGCGCGCTCCTTTTCCGGCCGCGTTACTGGACGACGAATTCGGTGAACAGCACGTCGTCGACCTTCGCGCGCTGGTTGCCCGGCTGCGTCGGCTGTTCGATCAGCTCGCGCAGCTCCTTCGCGAGCGAACGCTTGCCGTCCGGCGTCGCGAGATCCTCGGGATGCTTGTTCGACAGCGCGAGCAGGATCCGGCTGCGGGTCTCCGGCATGCGCGCGGTCAGCTGCTCCTGCGCCTTCGGGTCGGTGAGCTTCAGCGACAGGCCGACGCGCAGGTAGTGCTGCACGCCGTCGTCCGACTGCAGGTTGACGGTCAGCGGGTCGAGCGGGAAGAACACCGGAGCGGCCAGCGGCGCCGGTTCGGCGGGCGCGCTCGCATGGCCGACGCCGGTCTTGCTCAGGAACACGTACATGCCGCCCGCGGCGGCGGCCGCTGCGCCC
Source organism: Burkholderia sp. Bp8984 (assembly GCF_003853755.1). Classification (NCBI taxonomy): domain Bacteria; kingdom Pseudomonadati; phylum Pseudomonadota; class Betaproteobacteria; order Burkholderiales; family Burkholderiaceae; genus Burkholderia; species Burkholderia sp. Bp8984. The sequence goes on along the minus strand of NZ_QTQN01000024.1, from coordinate 72,677 downwards.
AGCGCGATGACGGCGATGAGCGCGATGCGCTTGAACTTGCCGGACGAGGCCGGCTTGTCGGCAGTCGGGTTTGCGGTCGTGGAGGCCATGTGAATGCGTGCGTGATGTCTCGTAGCATGCATTGTTCGGCATCCGGGCCGAGCCCGATGGGCGGAAAAGAGGGGGGAATTGCGGCTATCTCAGCCGATTGTCGGCCGGGTGTCGGCTCGATGCAGGGTACGAGCGGCGGGAAAACGGCGTCTGCGAGCGGTGAGGCGGGCGACCGGCGGGCATCCGGGCCTTCAGGCGGGAAGGGCGGGCGGCGGCACCCGCCCGCGCATCGTCAGATCGGCAGCAGCGACAGCAGCGGCGCGATCAGCACCATCGCCACGCCCGCGATCATCATCGTGAGGCTCGACACGACGCCTTCCTCGCTGCCGATCTCGCGCGCCTTCGCCGTGCCCACGCCGTGGGCGGCCGCGCCGAACAGCGCGCCGCGCGCGAGCCGCGTGCGCATCGGCACCAGCGCGAGCACGATCTCGCCGAGCAGCATCCCGCAGATGCCGGTCGCGATCACGAACAGCGCGGTGAGATCCTTCGGCGCATGGATCTTGTCGGAAACGGCGAGCGCGAACGGGGTCGACACCGAGCGCGTCATCAGCGAGCGCTGCAGCTCGGGCGACAGGTGCAGCAGCTTCGCGAGCAGCAGCGATCCGCACACGCCGGCACCGATCCCGACCGCGACGCCGACCGACAGCGACAGCCAGTGGCGGCGGATCAGGTCGCGATACTCGTAGATCGGCACCGCGAACGCGATCGTCGCCGGGCCGAGCAGCCACATCAGCCAGCGCGTGTCGCGGAAGTAGACCGAATACGGGATGCCGGTCAGCACGACGAGCAGCGCCAGCACGCCCGGCACGAACACGAGCGGCGAGAACAGCAGCGTCTTCCTGTATGCGTAGAGCCGCTTCGACACGAAATACAGGACGACCGTCAGCACGAAGCAGCCGACGGAGATCGCGGTATTCACGCGGTCGGCGGACAGGTTCGACAGCAGCGCAAGCATCGCAGGCTCCGGCTCAGTGGGCCGACGCGGTCGCGAGGCGCGCACGGCGGCGCTCGGCGAACACGCGCTGCGCGGCGAGCCGGCGCTCGAGCTTCGCGGCGAGGTCGACCGCCACCGCCACCGCGACCATCACGAACGCGGTGCCGGCGAGCATGACCAGCGCGATGCGCCAGCCGTCCTCGCGGAACAGCCCGCCATACTGGACGGCCGCGACAGCGGCCGGCACGAAGAACAGCAGCATGTCGGACAGGAGCCAGTTCGCGCCGTCCTTCACCCACGCGGGCGCGACCCGCCCCGAGAACAGCAGCGCGAGCAGCACCGCGAGGCCGACGACGCCGGACGGCACCGGCAGCCCGACCGCGCGCACGGCCCAGTCGACCGCCATCCACAGCACGCCGAGCGCGGTGGCCTGCAGCACGATCCGGCCCGTACGCGCAACGTTGCCCGCAGCGGCGGGGCGGGCGGCGGCAGTGGCGGTCGGCTTGGTCATGGCGGGCTCCATACAGATGTTGCGTTGATGGTGTGAGTATAGGGTTTCCCCTAACCATAAATAAAATGACTTGTCTCTATCCTTGTCATTCCAATTCGGAATTCAGCTTGGTTCGTTGCACCAACTTGGGGAGTCATCGATGGAATTGCGCGCGCTGCGGTACTTCGTCGAGGTGGTCCGTCAGCAGAGCTTCACGGCGGCCGCCGACCGGTTGTTCGTCACGCAGCCGACCATCAGCAAGATGGTGAAGGCGCTCGAGGACGAGATCGGCTCGCCGCTGTTGCTGCGCGACGGCCGGCAGATGGTGCTGACCGACGCGGGGCGGATCGTGTTCCAGCGCGGCCAGGACGTGCTCGCCGCGCAGGCGCAGCTGCAGTCGGAGCTGAAGGATCTGGGCACGCTCGGGCGCGGCGAGCTGACGATCGGCATTCCGCCGCTCGGCGGGTCGCTGTTCACGCCGATCATCGCCGCGTACAAGCAGCGTTATCCGAACATCGAGCTGAAGCTGTTCGAGCAGGGCGCGCGGATGATCGAGGCCGCGCTGATGTCGGGCGAGCTCGAGCTCGGCGGGCTGCTGGAGCCGGTCGATCCGGCCACGTTCGAGCGACTGCCGATGGTGCGCGCGCCGCTGTGGCTGGTCGCGCCGCGCGAGTCGCGCTGGGAGGATCACACGGCCGTGCCGCTCGCCGATCTGGCGCGCGAGTCGTTCGTGTTCTACGCGGAAAGCCTCGCGCTGCACGACGCGGTGCTCGACGCGTGCCGGCAGGCCGGCTTCACGCCGTCGATCGTGAGCCGCAGCGGTCATTGGGATTTCATGGCCGCGCTGGTGCACGCGGGGGTCGGCATCGCGCTGTTGCCGGAGCCGTACTGCCGGCGGCTCGATGCGCGGCAGTTCACGTGCCGACCGATCGTCGAGCCGGAGATCACCTGGGCGATCGCGCTCGGCTGGCTGAAGAAGGGTTACCTGTCGCACGCGGCGCGGGCGTGGCTCGACGTCGCGCGGGCGACGCTGCCGATCGCGTCGGGCGACGATCTGGCCTTCGGCGGGTTGCGGGCGAGGGAGTGAGGCGCGCGGCGCGGGCGGCGCAGCGATACGACGAACGGGCGGAGGCCGGCGCGGCCCGCCGCGCGTTCAATGCCCCATCGCCGGCCCCGCGCCTTTCCTCGGCTTCGTGATCCACACAAGCGCCGCGAGTGCGATGAACACGCCCGCCGACAGATGGAAGAAGTCGTTGGTCGCCATCATGAAGCCCTGCTGCGTGACGAGCTGGTTGAGCTGCGCGTTGGCCGTCTGCCCGACGATCCCGAGCTGCGCGAGCGCGCCCTGGTAGTCGGTCGTGCTCTGCGCGTAGATGCTCACCGATTCCGACAGCCGCGCGTGGTGATAGATCGCATCGTTCTCCCAGAACGTCGAGCTGGCCGCGGTGCCGATCGCGCCCGACAGCGTGCGCAGGAAGTTCGACAGCCCGGACGCGCTCGCGAGCCGCTCGTCGGAGATGCTCGACAGCGTGATCGTCGTCATCGGCACGAAGAAGCAGGCGACGCCGATCCCCTGCACGAGCCGCGGCAGGATCACGTGGTTGAACGGCACGTCGAGCGTGAACGTCGAATTCCAGACCGATACACCCGCGAACACGATGAACGCGAAGCTCGCGACCATCCGCAGGTCGAGCCGGTGCATGTTGCGCCCGATCAGCGGCGACAGCACCAGCGCGAGCAGCCCGACCGGCGCGGTCGCGAGGCCGGCCTTGCCGGCCGTGTAGCCCATCACCGTCTGCAGCCACAGCGGGAAGATCACGACCGAGCCGAAGAACGCCATGAAGCCGAACGAGATGATCAGCGCGCCGAGCGCGAAGTTGCGGTCCTTGAACAGCGACAGGTCGACCACCGGTTCCTTCTCGGTCGCCTCCCACACGAGCATGAACGCGAGCGACACGACCGCGATCAGCGCGAGCGCGACGATGAAGCTCGAGTTGAACCAGTCGCGGTCCTTGCCGAGGTCCAGCATCATCTGCAGGCACGATACGCCGATCACGAGCAGCGCGAGGCCGATCGCGTCGATCCGCTGCTTCGTCGTCTTCGTCTCGCGGCCGCGCAGCAGGAAGTATGAGCAGGCTGCGGAGAAGATGCCGATCGGCAGGTTGATGTAGAAGATCCACGGCCACGTGTAGTTGTCGCTGATCCAGCCGCCCAGCAACGGGCCGAAGATCGGCGCGACGATCACCGTCATCGCCCATAGCCCGAGCGCGAGCCCGCGCTTCGCGGGCGGATAGCTGCGCATCAGGATCGTCTGCGACAGCGGCACCATCGGCCCGGACACGAGGCCCTGCAGCAGCCGGAACGCGATCAGCGTCTCGAAGTTCTCCGCGAGGCCGCACAGCGCCGACGCGATCGTGAACGCGAGCACCGACAGCGTGAACAGGCGCACCTCGCCGACCCGCCGTGCGAGCCAGCCGGTCAGCGGCACCGCGATCGCGGACGCGACCGAATACGACGAGATCACCCACGTGCCTTCGCTCGTCGCGACGCCGAGGCTGCCCGAGATGGTCGGCACCGCGACGTTCGCGATCGACGTGTCGAGCACTTCCATGAAGGTGCCGAGCGCGAGCCCGACGGTGAGGAGCGCGAGCGCGCCGCCGGTGAGCGGCGCGGGCTGGGCGGCAGGTGGCGCGGCGGATGCCGTGGTGGCGGACATCGGAATCTCCTAGACGCGACGCGCGCAGCGCGCCGGCACAACACACGGGCGCACCCTATCGCGCGGCCCGGACGGGTGGAACGGGTGAGGGGAGAGATGGAGCACGTGCCTCGTCATCTTCTGCCCAGACAGAGAAATAAGCGAATACTTAATTTAGACATCGGGCCTCCCGCGCTCAGCAATCCGGTTCGTCGGGCTTCGGGCAGCCGGCGTCGCCGGGCCCGTTGGCGATGAACCGCTGCAGCAGGCCGGTGAGCAGCGCGAGTTCGTCGGCCGAGAAACCGGCGAGCTGCGCGTTCAACGCGGTCGCGATCAGCGACGGCAGCGCACGGGCCGCGTCGGCGCCGCGCTCGGTCAGCGTCAGCTCGATCACGCGGCGGTCCTGTTCGCTGCGCGAGCGCGCGACCAGGCCCTTGCGCTCGAGGCGGTCGAGCATCCGGGTCATCGAACCGCTGTCGTACGACATCTTGCGCGACAGCTCGAACGGCGTGCGCGCATAACCGCGCGACAGCAGCAGGATCACGCCGATCTGCTGCGCGGTGAGGTCGTACGGCTCGAGTGCGCGGTCCATTCGCTCGACGAGCGCCTGCCGGGCCTTGGTCAGGTAATAACCGAGGCTCGTTTCCAGTGCGATGGTGTCGGGATCGTAGAGGCCGCCGTTCATGCGAATTGCGCGCGCAGCAACAGTGCGTTTCAGGTCAAAACGCGCCCAGTATCTTGAAAAATGATTGCTTAGTCAATATTATTTCAGGCAACCAGTTACGACGTGCATGCCGCACTGCCGGAGACGATGTTCTGACCGCTCAGCCCGCGCTGCCGGGCACCCGAGGATGTTCGCAATGCTGTTCCTGAAAAATGCCGCCGGCGCGCTGCGCCGCAACCTGACCGATACCGCTCATCATGTGTTCTCCGGGCCGCACCGCGGCTGGAAGATCGCGCTGTACGTGACGATGCTGGTGGTGCCGGGCGGGTCGCTCGCGGCGCTCGGGTTTGCCTGGTTCGATCACCGCCGGCAGCGCAACGCGAAGGGCGCCGCCCGCCGCACGAGCCGGCCGGCGGCCACGGAGCCGTCGACATGGCGGTCCGCCGCCGATCCCGTCCCGGTGCCCGCGCGCTGCCACTGACACCGCCGGCTCCCGTCATCCCGACCGAATGCCGGCCGCACCCCGCGGCCCGGCTTCGTCTGCGCCGCATTCGTCGCCTGCCTCGAGCGCAAGCGATCCGTAATGACCGGTAAACCGGCCGGCCGCGCCGGTAACACATTCGTGCCGCCGCGCACCGTACCCTTAGGGCTGCGCGGCTTTCCCGCCGTCAGTTACCATTTGTCCGCCAGCGGCACGACGACCGCATCGCGCGACGCCGCTCGCCGGCCGCAGCATCCCGACAGGAAAACCACCATGCCGTACGCTCCCCTCCCGCGCGCCCTTCGCCCGCTGAGCGCCGCCGTCGCCGTCGCGACGGCCGTGCTGCTCGCCGGCTGCGCCGTCGGGCCCGACTATCACCGGCCCGACACGTCGATCCCCGCCGCCTTCAGGGAAGCGCCGGCCGGCTGGAAAGTCGCGCAGCCCGCCGACCGCGCCGACCGCGGTCCGTGGTGGAGCGTCTACAACGACCCGCAGCTCGACGCGCTGGTCGGCAAGCTCAACGCATCGAACCAGACCATCGCGCAATCGGCCGCCGCGTACCGGCAGGCCCGCGCGCTCGTCGCCGAAGCGCGTGCCGCGTACTTCCCGACCGTCGGGCTGACCGCCTCGGGCTCGCGCTCCCGGACGGGGCGTACGTCGTCTTCGTCGAGCTTCGGCAGCAGTTCGTCGATCAGCAACAGCTACAGCGTCGGCCTCGACGCGAGCTGGGAACCCGACCTGTGGGGCAAGGTGAGCCGCACCGTCAGCGCGCAGCGCGCCGGCGAAGCGGCCGCCGCGGCCGATCTCGCGAACGCGCGGCTCTCGCAGCAGGCGCTGCTCGCGCAGACCTACTTCCAGCTGCGCACGTCCGACGCGCTGCAGAAGCTGCTCGACGACACCGTGAAGTCGTACGGCGAATCGCTGAAGCTCACGCAGAACCAGTACGCGCAGGGCGTCGCCGCGCGCGCGGACGTGATCCAGGCGCAGACGCAGTTGCAGAGCGCGCAGGCCGCGTCGATCGACAACGGCGTCGCGCGCGCGCAGTACGAGCATGCGATCGCGACACTGATCGGCGAACCGGCATCGACGTTCTCGCTGGCGCCGAACCCGCTCGCGGCGGAGCCGCCGATCACGCCGGTCGACGTGCCGTCCGCGCTGCTCGAGCGCCGGCCCGACATCGCGGCGGCCGAGCGCCGCGCGGCGGCCGCGAACGAGCAGATCGGCGTCGCGATCGCCGCGTTCTTCCCGACGCTCACCCTGTCGGCCACCGGCGGCTTCCAGAGCTCGGTGTGGTCGCAACTGTTCACGCTGCCCGCGCGGTTCTGGACGGTCGGCCCGCAGCTCGCGGCGACGCTGTTCGACGCCGGCCTGCGCGCCGCGCAAACGGATGCCGCGCGCGCGACCTACGACCAGGACGTCGCCGCGTACCGCCTCGCGGTGCTCACCGCGTTCCAGGACGTCGAGGACAACCTCGCGTCGCAGCGCATCCTCGCTCAGGAAGTCGACGTGCAGCGGCAGGCCGTCGACAGCGCCCAGCATGCGCTCGCGATTGTCACGAACCAGTACAAGGCCGGCACGGTCGCCTACCTGAACGTGCTGACCGCGCAGACCACCGCGTTCACCGCGCAGCAGAAGCTCGCGACGATCGCAGGCCAGCGGATGGTGTCGTCGGTCGGGCTCGTGAAGGCGCTCGGCGGCGGCTGGGATGCGTCGGACATCGCACGCGAAACGGGCGACATGGCGGCGCCGGCGCCGGCATCCGGTGCGGCGGCGCCGGCCGCGACCGCACCGTCGGCCGCCGTGCCGCTCGCGCAGAAGTAAGACGGAAAGGAGAGGGTGGCGCGCGCGTCAGCGCGTCGCGTCGCCGAAGATCAGCGACACTTCGTTGTTGCCGATCGGATGGCCAAGCAGGTTCAGCAGCCCCGCGAGGTTCGCCTGCTGCTCGGGCGCCGCATGCGCGGTGCCGCGAAACGAACCCTGGCCGGGGCCGAAGCTGCCGTGTCCGTCGAGGAACAGCGGGCCCTGCGTCGTCGACAGGTCGAGATCGGCGCCCGAGCCCTTCGCCTGCAGCACTGCGCGATACGACCCGAGCGGCTTCACGCGCGACACGCGCGAACTCATCGAATCGATCGTCACCGTCAGCTGGCCGAACGCGCTGTTGCCGATCATCCGCCAGTCGGTCCAGCCGAGCCGCACGTCGCCCTGCAGGTCGAGCGTGTTGAACGGCGTGCCGAGCCCGGCAAGCAGCGACGCGGGCACGGCCATCGTGCCCGCCGACAGCACGGCGCCGCGCCACGTCGCGTCGAGCGTGACGGCGTCGGGCATCGCCTCGGTCTGCCGCATGCGCATCCGCACGCGCCCGGTCAGGAGCGGCCAGAAGCCCGTGGTCCATTCGACCCGCCCCGGCAGCAGCGTTGCCGCGCTCTGGTCCGCGCCCGGTGCGAGCATCAGCGTGCCCGACCCGTGCCACAGCGATCCGTCCGGATCGACGAGGTTCACGTGGCCGCCGCTCGCGCGCGCGAACTGCGGCGCGATCCACGCGGCCGGCGCGAGCGCGACGAGCGTCAGCGCCGTCGCGAACCCGCCCGCCACCACCCACGGCAATGCGGCGACGAGCCGCCTGATCCCTGGCCTCATCGGCCGACCGTCGCTGGTTTCATCCACTGCGTCATTTCTGCGTCGAGGGTTGCATCACGGCCGTCAGGTCGACCTGGCCGTCTTCCTTCAGTCCGGTCACGTGCGCTTCGCCGACCTGCACCTTGAACTGCCGGCGCGCGTCGTCGAGCCACTGCGTCCACACCGGAAACGAGGCGTTCTTCATCTGGATCTGCACACCGTTGCCGACGACCTGCACCTGCGCACCCTGCAGCCCGTGATCGGACAGCGACGCGGTGAGCGCGTCCTTCAGCGCAAGACCGGTCGGCGCGACGCCTTGCGCGGCGGCCGTCAACGACTTCGCCTCGTTGGCCTGCGCGGTCATCTGCGCGAGTTCCTGGCGCATCGTCGGCAGCTCGCGCCGGATCCGCGCGCGGCCTTCCTCCGCGGGCGACCACAGCACCGAATACGCGATCGCGACGGCCAGCACGGCGCCGCCCCAGCCGAGCAGCGTCCGCTCGCGCGGCGTGCGCTCGCCCCAGAACTGGGCCAGCGTCTGGGTCAGTTGTTCCGTCTTCATGAGCGGCTCCGGATCGTCCATTTGCCGGTGCTGCTGTCGACTTCGCCGGCCAGCCCGTTGCGCGCGAGACGCTGCGGGAAATCGGGGTCGACCTTGACCTCCGGCTTGAAGCCGACGTCGAGCCGCCGGTCGTGATAATCGAGCGACGCGATACCGTTCAGCGGCAGCGCGCCCATCGAACGCGACAGCCCGCTCGACAGCGCGAGGAAATCGTTCGGCGACAGCTCGCCCGCCGCGAGGCGCAGCTGGTCGAGCTGACGCTGCATCTGCGCGGGCGGATCGAGCACCGTCGTCGTTTTGGGGAAGGCAGACAGCAGCGTCTCGGTGATCTGCGCGGACAGCGCGTCGCGCTCGCGCGACAGCTTCCACCAGTGCAGGTTCATCCCGATCACCGCGACGCCGAGCGTGGCCGCGGCGAGTGCGATCGGCACGCGCAGGCGCTTCAGCGTCGCGCGGTCGAAGCGCCACGGCTGCGATTCGAATTCGAACTGGCACAGATCGAAGCGCTCGGTCAGCGCACGCCGCGCGAACGCATCGAACGGCAGCGGTTGCGCGCCCGGCAGCAGCGGGCCGTCGGCGCGTCCGACCGACGCGAGGCGCGGCTCCGCGCCCGGTTCGCCGAGTTCGTACAGTTCGACGTCGCCGCCGCCCGCGAGCGCGGCGAGCGTGCCGGCCGCGCGCGACGCAGGCGCCGCGAACCCTTCGCCGAGCGCGCCGCGCGCGACCGCGAACTCGAGACGCGGCGCACCGGCCGCGGCCGGCTGCGCGCCGGCTTCCACGAGCACCGGCTCGATCGCCGTCGTGAGGCCGAGCACCGCGGCGACCGCGGTCGGGCGCGCAGGCGGCTCGACCGCATCCGTGAGCGCGTCGGCTTGGGTGGCCTCACCGTCGGCATGCGCATCCGGTGCAGCTTCCGCCGCCGGCGCGCGCGGTGCGGGCAGGCAGCGCGTCGCGGGCACCGCGCTCAGGTGCCGGTGGCCGGCCGCGGTGAAGGCATCACAGATCGCGCGGAACCACGCGCGGTCGACGACGGCCAGCACGCGGCGGCCGTCGGGCAGCGCGACCGGATCGAGCGCGACATGGCAGCCGAGCGGATCCTGGATCAGCTGATCCTCGACGATGTTCGGCAGCGCCTGGCGCAGCTTCGGCCCCTTGAGCGGCGGCACGGTCGCGGCCAGCAGCAGCACGTCGCGCGCGGCGACGATCAGCACCGTCGCGTTCGCGCGCGGCAGCAGCGCGAGCGCGGCGCGGCCCGCGCGCTGCACCTGGCCGGCCTTGTCCACGAGCGTGAACGGCAGCTCGGGCCACTGCCATTCCTGCAACGGCACGGCCGGCTCGCGCGGCGGCAAAGAAACAATCAGCGTGCTCAAGAGCTCCTCTCCCGGATGGCGTCGTTATAGCTGGTCGCGGATGCGCACGACCCGCGTCGAGTGCGTGGTCGGATCACGATACACGAGCGAGGTGCGATCGACCTCCGCGCGATCGTGCTGAATCCGGCCATGCACGATGAAGTAACTCGAATTGACGTCGACGAGGCTCGAGTCGATCGTCACGTTCGGCGCGCCGGCACCGCGCAGCGCGAGCTGCACGTCGCCGACGTTGCGGAAAAACACGGTCTCGCGCCGCGCTACGAGCGCCTGCGCGGACGACACGCTCATCCCCGGCATCAGCGCCGCGATCACCTCGGCCGGCGCGGTGTTCATGTTCACCGGCGTCGTGGTCGGCAGCACGGTGACGAACGGGCGCAGCCGCGCGACCATTTCGGGCGTGACGCCGTCGACGTCGAGCAGGCTGTCGACGCCGGTCATCACGAGCGGCGCGGGCCCGCGGTCGCCGTCGGACATCCCCGGCTCGTCGGTGAAGTTGCCGGCCGTGTCGCCGCCGGGCACCGGCGCGGTCGCGGCCGTTCCGGCGCCGGGCAGCGTCGGCGTCTGGAAACGCGTCGCCGAGTGCATCAGGCCCGCGCGCATCTGCAGTGCGATGCGCTTCGCGAGCGCGCCGTCGTAGCCGAGGGTCGTCAACAGCCGCTGGAACGCCTTGAGCTGCATCGCGTTGAGCTGCAGCACGCCGGGCGCCGGCGACGACACGAGGTTGCGCAGGTTGTACTTCGCCTGCGCGTCCTCGATCGATCCGGAGATGTAGGTGTCTTCGCCGCCGTTGTCGTTCGGCGCGCCGATCCGGCCGAGGAAATCCGACAGCTTCGTCTTCGCGATCGGCACGGCCCAGATCCCGCCGAGATAGGTGATGCCGGGCGCCGTGTCGCCCTCGGAGCGCAGGATCATGCGCGTCCAGTCGAGCGCGCCGCGCGCGACCCACTGCGCCTGCGCGATCACGCGCTGGTTCTCGATGCGGCGAATCTGCACCTGCTGGCGCCACAGCATCCCCGACACGAGGATCGCCGACAGCGCGACGACGAGCAGCGCGGTGATGATCGCCGCGCCGCGCTCGCGGCGGGCGCGTGCGGCGCCACGAGCGGCGAACCGGGAACGGTGAGGGCGCGCGCGCATCGTCATTCCCCGACGAGGAAGATGCGCGTGACGGGCACGCGCAGCGAGGTCGCGCCGATGCTGACCTGCAGCCCCGTCACCGCGCGCGCCGGCGGCGCGTTGCCGATCTGCGGCACCTTCAGCGCGTCGTTGTTCTGCGCGAGCGCGTCGTTGGCCGTCTGCAGGTTGGTGGTCCAGCCGACGCGCGGCACGTACAGCTTCGCGTCGATCGCACCGACGCCGCCCATCAGCGCGACCCAGCTCCAGCCGTCGACGCTGCTGTCCTTCAGCACGTCGCGCAGGCGGTTCGCGTCGTCGAGCGGCGGCGATGCATAGCGCACGACGCGCCCGCCGGCGATCCGGTAGCGGACCACCTGCAGCCGCGGCGCGGCGCCCGGCACGTCGAGCTCGCGGACGATCTGCAGCGTGTTGCCGGCGACGCCGATCGCCGGCTGGCCGGCTTCGTCGTCGGTCGCGGCGAGCCGCGCGTCGATGCGCATCTGGTCGAACATCTGCGCGAACACGCGCTCGTCTTCCATCGCGGCCGCGACCTTGTCGCGGCCGCGCATGATCTGGTCGAGCCCGCGCCACGACAGGATCGCGACCACCGCGAGGATCGCGATCGCGATCATCAGTTCGATCAGCGTGAAGCCGCGCACGCGGCGCGAGCCGGCGGCGCGCAGCGGCCGGCGCGGCATCGGCGCGTCAGAGCGGACGGCTGGTTTCATTCGCGACCACCGTCACCATTTGCGCGAGCACGCCGGCGCGCCCCGGCATGCTCACCGACATCTGCACGCGCCGGAACACCGGGTTCGGCGTCGTGCTCACGCGCTGCGTGCAGACCAGCTGCAGGTTGCCCTGCGAACAGTCGAAGCTCTGTTCGCCGACCTCCGGCCACGCATGCGTGAGGCGCAGTTGCGCGAGCGCGTTGTCGGCACTCCAGCCGGCGAGCAGCCGGCGGTGGAGATCGGATGCATTGGTCGCCATCGTGCCGACCGCGCGGATCGACGCGGCGAGCGCGACCGCGATGATCGCGAGCGCGACCAGCACCTCGATCATCGTGAAGCCGCGCGCCCCGACGAGGCCGGCCGCAGGCCGGTCTCCGGAGGAAGTACGCCTGGGGTGCCCCGAAGGGAGTCCCCTTGGGGGGCGGGAAGCGGCCGGAAAGGGCAGGCGACGACGCATCGTCATTGCACCTCGTAGCGGCCGTTGCCGGTGCCGACGATCGTCGCGCTGCCGACCGCCGAATGCAGCGTCACGCGCACCGGCGTGTCGATGCTTTCCGTGCCGAACACGACGCGGCTCGCGCGCGTGTCCGAACCGGGATAGTCGATATCGGCGCCCGTGACGCCGCCGTCCCAGTCGCGCGGGCGCAGCACGTCGTCGCGCAGCGTGTGCCAGCCGTCGGGCGAGCTCACGTCGAAGCGGAAACCGTGCGCGGTCGGCTGCCACGCGACCGGGCGCGCGCGCACCTGTGCTTCGTCGCCGGCCGTCTCGAACAGCAGCGCGATGCGCTGCGCTTCCTCGCGCAGGTCGGTGCGCGGATTGCGCGTCAGCGACAGCGACGCGAGCGACACCAGCAGGCCCGCGATCACGAGCACGACCAGCATCTCGAGCAGCGTGAAGCCGCGTGCGCGTGCCACGGTCACGGCCGCGCCGCGCCGCACGCGGCCGTCGCGGCGAGCGCGAGCGGAGCGCAAGGGCGTGCGAGGGGCGGGCATGGAGTGAAGAACGGGGAGAACGTCGGGACGGTCAGCGCAGGCTTACTGCCACGAACCGATGTCGGAATCGTTGCTCTCGCCGCCTTCCTTGCCGTCGGCGCCGTAGCTGAACACGTCGATCTCGCCGTGCACGCCCGGGTTCAGGTACTTGTACCCGTTGCCCCACGGATCGTTCGGCAGGCGCTCGAGATAGCCGCCGTCCTTCCAGTTGTTCGGGATCGGATCGGTGGTCGGCTTCTGGATCAGCGCGTTCAGGCCCTGTTCCTGGGTCGGATAGCGGCCGTTGTCGAGCCGGTACAGCTTGAGCGCCTGCATGATCGTGCCGATGTCCTGCTTCGCGGCGATACGGCGCGCCTCGTCGGGACGGCTCATGATCTTCGGCACGATCAGTGCCGCCAGGATCCCGAGGATCGCGACCACCACCATGATCTCGATCAGCGTGAAACCGCGCTGACGGCGCACGGCCGCATTACGGCGAGTGATCCACGTTTGCATGACTGACTACCTCTTCCAAAAAATGTCGTCGATTAAGTGACGCACCCGGCGCATTCCGGACGTTTGCCTGACGGCCAGCTTCCGTTTCCCCCGGGCGCGGAGCACGCATTGTAAGGCGCGCACTGCCGAGGGCTTTCACCCAACGCAAATTTCATATACATCCGTACAATAGCGCGCATGAACGCGCTCTCGATCCGGATCCTCTCCCTAGCCCTCTTCGCGGGTTTGTGCGCGACGGCCACCTACTGGGTCGTCACGCTGTCGGCCCGCGAAGCGCCGCTGCCCGCCGCCGCCGCGCGGTTGCCGATCCGCACCGAGGACGCCGCCGCGCTCTTCGGCGGCCAGCTCGACAAGAATCCCGTGCAGGACATCCACCTGTTCGGCATTCTCGCGCTCGATCATGGCGGCGCCGCGATCGTCGGCATCGGCGGCGAGCCGCCGCGCGCCGTGTCGCTCGGCGCGGAGCTCGCGCCCGGCGCGAAGCTCGCCGAAGTGCGCAACCGCTCGATCATCGTCGACCGCAACGGCGCGCGCGCCGAAGTCCAGCTCCCCGCGAACACGCCGTCGCCCGCGATCTACATGCGTTGAACGGCGGTGGCCTGACCGGCGGTCAGGCCGTCACTGCACCATGTTGTTCAGCTCGATGATCGGCAGCATCACGGCCAGCACGATCACGAGCACGATCCCGCCCATCGCCAGGATCAAGAGCGGCTCGAGCAGGCTCGTCAGGAACATCGTGCGGCGTTCGAGCTCGCGTGCCTCACCTTCCGCCGCGCGATCCAGCATCGTCGTCACGTCGCCCGTCGCCTCGCCGGAGCGGATCAGGTGCACGAGCACCGGCGGAAACGTCTTCACGTTGTTCAGCGCGCGCGACAGCGCGGAGCCTTCGCGCACGCGCACGATCGCGTCGTCGATGTTCGCGCGCATCGCGCGGTTCGACAGCGTCTCGCCGGCCGCCTGCAGCGCGCGCAGGATCGGCACGCCGGCCGCGGTCAGGATGCCGAGCGTGCTCGCGAAGCGCACCGTGTTGTAGCCGCGCACGAGCTTGCCCGCGAGCGGCGCGGTCAGCACCCAGCGGTCGAACGCGAGCCTGGGCCCGTCGCGCGACAGCGTCGCCTTCACGACCCACACGACGAGCGAGGCCGCGATCAGGATCGCCCACCACCAGTGCCGCACGAAATCCGACAGCGCCATCATGACGACCGTGAGGATCGGCAACTGCTGCTTCGTGCTCGCGAACACGTTGACGACCTGCGGCACGACGTAGCTCAGCAGGAACGTGACGATGCCGAAAGCGATCAGCGTGACGATCCCCGGATACGTGAACGCGAGCAGGATCTTCTGCTTCAGCGCGTTGCTCTGTTCGATGTAGTCGGCCAGGCGCGACAGCACGATGCCGAGCTTGCCGGTGTGCTCGCCCGCCGCGACGAGCGCGCGATAGATTTCCGGGAAGTCGCGCGGATGCTGGCCCAGCGCATTCGCGAGCGAGTGGCCGCCGAGCACCTCCGCGCGGATCGAGGCCATCAGTTCGCGGATGTAGTCGCGCTCGGCCTGCTCGGTGAGCACGCCGAGCGCCTCGTCGAGCGGCAGCCCCGCGATCAGCAGGCTCGCGAGCTGGCGCGTGAGGATCGCCTGTTCGCGCTGCGACAGCTTGCGGCCGAACGCGAGGCGCTGCGAGCGCGCGCCGCGGCTCGCGCTGGCGGCCGGCTCGACCACCAGCGGCGTGAGCCCCTGCGTGCGCAGCTGGCCGCGCGCGGCGCGCGCGCTGTCGGCATCGATCACGCCCTTCTGCGCGCGCCCGGCCGAATCGATTGCTTCGAAACGGAATGCCGACATCGCGCTATGCGCCTCCCGTCACGCGCAGCACTTCCTCGAGCGACGTCGCACCGGCCGCGAGCCAACGCTCGGCGTCGTCGCGCAGCGTGCGCATCCCTTCCGCGCGGCCCGCGGCGAGAATCTCCGCATCGGCCGCGTTGCGGTGGATCAGCGTACGGATCGAATCGTCGACCACCAGCAGTTCGTATACGCCGCGCCGGCCCGTGTAGCCCGAATGCCCGCACTTGTCGCAGCCGACCGGATGCCACACGGTGCGGCCTTCCTCCTGCCGCTCTTCCTTGCAGACCGGGCACAGCTGCCGCACCAGGCGCTGCGCGAGCACGCCGAGCAGCGACGACGCGAGCAGATACGGCTCGACGCCCATGTCGGTCAGGCGCGTGACGGCGGACGCCGCATCGTTGGTGTGCAGCGTCGCGAGCACGAGGTGGCCCGTGAGCGACGCCTGCACCGCGATCTGCGCGGTTTCGAGGTCGCGGATTTCGCCGATCATGATCACGTCCGGATCCTGGCGCAGGATCGAACGCAGCGCGCGGGCGAAGGTCATCCCGATCCGCTCGTTCACCTGCGTCTGGCCGATGCCGGACAGGTCGTATTCGATCGGGTCCTCGACGGTCATGATGTTGGTCGTCGCCGTTTCGAGCCGCGACATCGACGCATACAGCGTCGTCGTCTTGCCCGAGCCCGTCGGGCCCGTGACGAGCACGATGCCGTGCGGTCGCGCGATCAGCTTGTCGAACTGGACGAGCGTGTCGCGGCCCATCCCGAGCGCTTCGAGGTTCAGGCGCTGCGCATCCTTTTCCAGCAGACGCAGCACCGCGCGCTCGCCGTGCCCGGTCGGCAGCGTCGACACCCGCACGTCGACCGGCCGGCCGCCGACGCGCAGCGTGATGCGGCCGTCCTGCGGCAGGCGTTTCTCGGCGATGTCGAGCTGCGCCATGATCTTGATCCGCGAGATCAGCGCGCCGTGCAGCGCCTTCTTCGGGCGCACGACGTCGCGCAGCGTGCCGTCGACGCGAAAGCGCACGACCGATGCATTCTCGAACGGCTCGATGTGGATGTCCGATGCCTGTTCGCGCGCCGCTTGCGTGAGCAGCGCGTTGATCATCCGGATGATCGGCGCATCGTCTTCCGATTCGAGCAGATCCTCGACTTCGGGGATGTCCTGCATCAGCCGCGACAGGTCGACTTCGCCTTCGACCTCGCCGACGATCTGCGCCGCGCTGCCGTCCTGGCGCGCGTAGGCCTGGTTGATCGCCTGCGCGAGCTCGTCGGCCGGCACGCGATGCACGGAGATCGAGCCGAAGTTGCGCGCGATTTCGGCGAGCGCCGCATCGTTCGTGCGTTCGCTGATCCACACCTCGAGCGTGTCGTCGAGCTGGTGCGCGATCAGCACCTGGCCGCTCTTCGCAAAGCCGTACGGCAACAGGCGCGCGGCGAGCGGCGACGGCGGCTGCCGTTCGCCCGGCGCGCCGTCGTGGGCGGAGGACGCGAGCACGTCGGTCACTGCGAGGCTCCCGACGGCACCGTCAGCGGCTGTTGCTGCATCTGCTGCTGCGGCACGGCTTGCGGCTGGACGGCCGGTTGCGCCTGCTGCGCCGGCTGCGGGCCCTGCTGCTGGCGGCGAATCTTCGTCAGGTCGAACAGGTTCAGTGCCGAGCCGCCTTCGCTCGGGCCGAGCGGCATCGGCGGAACGGTCGGATCGTCCTTGTCACGCATGACGTTGTTGTCAGACTTATACGAGCCCGTGACGCCCTGGATATAGTCGTAGCGGTTCGCCGACACCGCCTGCGCGGTCTGCCGGTCGGTGATGATCACCGGGCGCAGGAACACCATCAGGTTGGTCTTCTGTCGGTTCTTCGATTCCGAGCGGAACAGCTGGCCGATCCACGGGATGTCGCCCAGCAGCGGCACCTTGCTGTTCGACACGTTGTAGTTGTCCTGCATCAGGCCGCCGAGCACGATGATTTCGCCGTTGTCCGCCAGGATCGTCGACTGGATCGAGCGCTTGGTGAAGGTCGGGCCGGTCGTGGCGGTCAACGTGCTGGTGACGACCGCCGAATCCTCGGTGTAGAGCTGCAGCTTCAGGATGCCGCCGTCGGTGATCTGCGGCTTCACGTGCAGCGTGAGGCCGACATCGCGGCGATCGTAGGTATTGAATGCGTTGTTCGTGTTGCCGCTCGTCAGGTTCGAATACGACCCCGTCGGAATCGGCACGTTCTGGCCGACGACGATCTTCGCCTCTTCGTTGTCGAGCGTGATGAGGTTCGGCGTCGACAGCACGTTCGCGTCGCTCACGCCCGCGAAATAATTCAGCAGCGCGCCAAGGCCCTGCACGCCGAACATGTTGTGCAGCCAGCCGACGTTCAGGCCCGGCAGGAGCGTCTGCCCCAGCGCGCCAAGCCCCGCCGTACCACCGGCGGCAACCGCGCCCGACACCCCGAGGATGTTGCCGCTGGGCGTACCGGGGGCGCTGAAGTTCGTGCCGCCGAGAAACTGGCCCTGGGCGATCTGCCACTGGATGCCGAGGTTGCCGGACGTATTCGAGTTCAGCTCGACGATCAGCGCTTCGATATAGACCTGCGCACGCCGTGCGTCGAGCTGGTCGATCACCGAGCGCAGGTTGCGGTAAACGGGATCGGACGCGGTGATGATCAGCGAGTTGGTGGCCGCGTCGGCCTGGATCATCCCGCCCGGCTGGTTGTCGTCGCCGCTCTTGTCCTTGTCGCCGCCGAGCAGGCCGCCCGTGCCGAGACCGCCGCCGCTGGACGAACCACCGCCGTACGACGACGAAGACGAACCGCCCAGGCCGCCCGACGGCAGCGGCGGGGTGCCCGACGTGCCGGTCGAGAAGTTGCCGCTCGACGACGAGCCGCCGCTCTGGTTGAAGCTGTTCGCATCGTTGGACGACGCCGACGAGCCGCTGTCGCTGCTGCTCTTGCCAAGCATCCCGCGCAGCGTCTTCGCGAGCTTCACCGCATCGGCGTTGCGCAGCGGCACGACATGCATGTTGCCGGGCACCGCGCTCGGCGCGTCGAGCTGCTGCACGAGGCGCTTCGCGGCCGCGAGGCGCGACGCGCTGGACGCGCGCAGCATCAGCGAGTTGGTGCGCGGGTCGGCGGTGACCGACACCTTCAGCGTCGCGTCGCTGTTGCCGATCGCGCCCGGGTCGAGCATCTTCTGCAGCTGCGCGGCGAGGTCGATCGCGTTCGCATTGCGCAGCGGCACGACCTGGACCTGCGCGCCCGCGGCGCTGTCGACGCCCGAGATGATCTGCGCGATGCGGCGCACGTTGTCCGCGTAGTCGGTGACGACGATCGTATTGTTCGCCGGGTAGGCGGTGACCGTGTTGTTCGGCGAGATCAGCGGCCGCAGCACCGGCAGCAGGTTGTTCGCCGATTCGTTGCGCAGCTCGAACACCTGCGTGATGACCTGGTCACCGCGCGCCTGCGGCGCATTGCCGACATAGGTCGGCACGCCCTGCAGCTTCGCGTCGGCTTCCGGCACGACCTTCAGCACCCCGTGATCCTGCACGAGCGCGAAGCCCTGCATGCGCAGCGCCGACTGCAGCGTCTTCAGCGCCTGGTCTTCCGGCACCGGCCGTTCGGCCACGAGATTGAGCTGCCCCTTCACGCGGGGGTCGACGATGATGGTCTTGCCGGTTGCGGCACCGATCGCCTTGGCGACCTGGTCGATGTCCGCATTCACGAAATTGAGCGTGACCTGAGCGTAGGCGGCCTGCGAGACGATGATGCCGGCGACGATCAGGGTCGTCGCGATGCGCCGCATAACGAAGCGATTTCTTGTCATGGATGAATGGGTCGATGCCGGCTCAGGCCACTTCCGGCGGTAGTGCTGGGATCCAGGTCCGAAAGAGGCGACATTAGCAGCTTTTCATGTCCGGAATATCACATTGAGCCGAGGACTGTCTCACATACGACATGTATCCGGCGCACCGTATGCAATATGTAAGATTTCGGCGCCGCCCCGGCGTGCCGTTCATCGCCGTCGTTTTTGCGATGAATCGACACGAAAATGCGGTATAAACGGGCAGCCGTCGTTCGCATGCCGCCACGTGACGGACTCTCGGTATGATACGGGCGGCACGTTTCCAGTCGCACGAATAACGGACACGGGTTTTCCCGATCCTTGCGCCCATTTCTTTCGTTTTCCGCACCATGAACAGACGGTTCGCTTCGATCGCGTTGATCGCCGCCGGCGTGTGGTTCGCCTGCGGAAGCGCACGCGCGGATTGTTTCGACGAGGCCGCCCGCTACCAGAAGGTCAATCCGCTGATCCTGCGCGCGATCGCGTGGCAGGAGTCGCACAACCGGCCCGACGCGCTGAACAAGAATACGAACGGCTCGGTCGACTACGGCCTGATGCAGATCAATTCGATCCACCTGGCGGCGCTGTCGCGCTACGGCATCGGCCGCGACACGCTGATGCAGCCGTGCAAGAACGTCTACATCGCCGCGTGGCACCTGCGCCAGAAGATGAATCGCTACGGCAACACATGGCAGGCCGTCGGCGCCTATCATTCGGAAACGCCGTCGCTGCGCGACAAGTATGCGCGGCAGATCGCCGGGATCCTGACGCAGTGGAAGCTGATGCCGCCCGAGCAGTGACGCCGCGCCGCGGCGCTTGCCGACGCCGTGCCGCTCGGCCGGCGCGCGTTTGATGCACAATGCGGATCTCACGCCGCGGTTTCGACCGGCCCGGGCGACCGGCTCCGGGCCGATCGCGCCCCGTCAGGGCGCCGCGGCCGCTTTTCCCTTTTTTCCGTTGGTGCAAATCGTTATGAATCCGGCAATGAACCAGCCGTTGCCCGTCACCGTGCTGTCCGGTTTCCTCGGCGCCGGCAAGACCACGCTGCTCAATCACATCCTCGCGAACCGCGCAGGCCTGAAAGTCGCCGTGATCGTCAACGATCTCGCGGCGGTCAACATCGATGCGTCGCTCGTACGCGATGCGCAGGCGCTGTCGCATGTCGAGGAACGCCTGGTCGAGATGTCGAACGGCTGCATCTGCTGCACGCTGCGCGACGACCTGCTCGTCGAGATCCGCAATCTCGCGGCGGATGGCCGCTTCGACGCGATCGTGATCGAATCGACCGGCATCGCGGAGCCGATGCCGATCGCCGAAACCTTCACGTTCGTCGACGACGACGGCGCATCGCTGTCGAACGTCGCGCGGCTCGACACGCTCGTCACCGTGGTCGACGCCTACAATTTCCTGCGCGACTACGGTTCCGACGACGCGCTCGCGACGCGCGGCATCGCCGCATCGGACGAAGACGATCGCACGCTCGTCGAGCTGCTGATCGAGCAGATCGAGTTCTGCGACGTGCTCGTGATCAACAAGACCGACCTCGTCGGCGCGGAAGAACTCGCGCGTCTGCAGCACATCCTCGCGCGGCTCAACCCGCGCGCGCACCAGGTCGTGTCGACGTTCGGCAACGTGCCGCTCGAGGAAGTGCTGAACACCGGCCGCTTCGATTTCGACGAGGCCGCGAACGCGCCGGGATGGCTCGCGTCGCTCGATCACGATCACACGCATTGCGACGATCCCGAGTGCCACGATCCGCATCATGCGCACGTGCATGGCGAAGCCGACGAATTCGGCATCGGCAATTTTGTTTACCGCGCGCGCCGGCCGTTTCATCCGGCACGGCTCTGGGCGCTGCTGCATCAGGAGTGGCCGGGCGTGCTGCGCAGCAAGGGCTTCTTCTGGCTCGCGACGCGCAACGACATCGCGGGCTCGCTGTCGCAGGCGGGCGGCGTATGCCGGCATGGCCCGGCGGGCCTCTGGTGGGCCGCGCAGGATCGCGCGGAATGGCCGGACGACGACGAGTTGCTCGCCGAAATTCGCACGGAGTGGCAGGGCGACCTCGATGATCGCTCGGTCGGCGATCGCCGCCAGGAACTGGTGCTGATCGGTATCGGGCTCGATGCCGACGCATGGCGCGCAAAACTCGACGCATGCCTGCTCACCGACGCGGAATTCGCGCTCGGTGCGGCGCAATGGAGCGCGTTCGACGATCCGTTCCCGGTGTGGGATGTCGATGCGCACGACGACGACGATCCCGGCGACACGCAGATCGTGCACGCGTAATACGCGGTAAAAACAGCCTGCGAAAGGCAACCGTTAAATCTTGCAAGAGTGGCGCGAACTGTGGCGAAAATGCCGCGCGCGCCCAACAAAAAACCCGCCGAACGGCGGGTTTTTTTCCTGGAACAGGCGCTGGATTAACGCTTGTTGACGGCGTCCTTGAACGCCTTGCCAGCCGTGAACTTGACCGTCTTGGCTGCCGGGATCTTGATGGTTTCGCCGGTCTTCGGGTTGCGGCCCGTACGTGCTGCGCGCTTGCCCGAACCGAAGCTGCCGAAGCCGATCAGCTGAACCGCATCACCCTTCGACACGGCCTTCTTGATGACTTCGAGCAGCGTGTCCAGCGTTTCGCCGGTTTGAGCCTTGCTGGCGCCCGTTTGGGCGGCGACGGCGTCGATCAGTTCCTGTTTGTTCATTAAGGTTCCTTTTTCAGGTTAGGTTTGACACGAACAGCGCGAACGCGCCGATTATACGTGCGCGAACCGTGCCGTCGAGAGTCAGACTTCGACGGCACAGCGCCGAATCCTGGCCCGCGCGACGTGCCGTCCGGTTTGCCGGAAGGCCACCCCGCGGTACGGCGTTGCTATGATAGCGCAGCGCAAACCCAATAACGACAAGGGTTTCAAAGATTTTCATCGGTATTTCGCCGAATGAATCGTCGATTGCCCGTTTTTTGACCTGCGCCAACCGGACGGGATACGCAGCCGGGTCCGCCGCCGCGCAACGCCGTTGGTTTTTGCCAACGACCCGCCGGACGCCTCCGCGCAATCCCTTGCCAGGCTTGGCTGCCACGTTTTTTGTTTCGCATGCCCGACCGACTCGTTCCCGCCACGCTCGCGTTCCGCGACGACGGCACCCTCATCTCGCCCGCGTACGGCGACATCTATCACAACGTCGCGGGCGCGCTCGCGCAGGCGAACTACGTGTTCATCGCGGGCAACGCGCTGCCCGGGCGCTGGCAAGGCCGGCGCACGTTCACGATCGTCGAGACGGGGTTCGGCGCGGGCGTCAACTTCCTCGCGACCTGGGCCGCCTGGCGCGACGATCCCGCGCGCTGCGAACGGCTGCATTTCGTGTCGTTCGAGAAGCATCCCTTTTCGCGCGATGACCTGCGCCGGGCACTGTCCCATATGGTTGCGAATACAACGATATCGACGGAAGCAGAAATGCTCGCCGATGCGTGGCCGATGCTCGTTCCCGGTTTTCATCGCCTCGAATTCGACGCTGGCCGGGTCGTGCTCACGCTCGCGCTGGGCGACGCGTGCGAGATGCTGCCGAAACTGGTCGCCCGCGCCGATGCGTTCTATCTGGACGGTTTCGCGCCCGCGAAAAACCCGGATCTCTGGTCGGCCGACGTGTTCCGCGCGCTCGCACGTATCGCCGCCGAGAAGGCGACCTTTGCGACTTATTCGAGCGCGGGCGTGGTGAAACAAGCGCTCCTCGAAGCGGGTTTCACGTATCGCAAGATGGCCGGGCTGGCCGGCAAGTTCGCGATGCTCGCGGGCGAATACGCACCGCGCTGGCGGATGCGCCGGCACGAACCGCCGCGCGCGTTGCCGGTTGCCGCGCGCGACGCGATCGTGATCGGCGCGGGGCTGGCCGGCTGCGCGGTCGTCGAACGGCTCGCCGCGCGCGGCTGGAACGTCACGCTGATCGAGCGGCACGCGCGGATCGCGAGCGACGCATCGGGCAATCCGGCCGGCGTATTCCATCCACTGATGACGCGCGACGACAACGTCGCGAGCCGCCTCACGCGCAGCGGTTTCCTGCATGCACTGACGCGCTGGCGCGCGCTCGAGCATGCGGGCCATGCGTTCGCGCGCAGCACGCGCGGAATGATCCATCTCGCGGAATCGGCCGACGATTTCGTGCGGATGCGCGATGCGTTCGACGCGCTCGGCGCACCGTCCGACTACGTGTCGCTGCTCGACACGGACGCCGCGCGCGCGCATCTGAACCTGCCGGTCGCACATGGCGGCCTGCTGTTTCCGCACGGCGGCGCCGTCTGGCCGGCCGGGGTCTGCGCCGCACAAGTCGCGGCGGCCGGTGAACGCGTGACACTGCTCGCCGGCACCGAAGTCGCGCGACTCGAGCGCGATGGCGACACGTGGCGCGCCGTCGACGCGGCAGGCGCGACGCTCGCCGAGGCGCCGGTCGTCGTGCTCGCGAACGCCGGCGACGCCGTGCGTCTCGCGGGACTGCGGCACGTCGCGCTGCAGCCGGTGCGCGGCCAGCTCACGCTGCTGCCGCCCGGCAGCACGGCACCGCTGCCGTGCCCCGCGATCGGCGACGGCTATGCGGTACCGCTCGACGACGGCACGCTGCTGATCGGCGCGACGTTCGAACCCGACGACCTCGATCCGGCGATGCGCGGCGCCGGGCATATCGAAAATATCGAGCGCGTCCGGCATCTGCTGCCCGGCCTGATCGGCGAGTTGCCGGACGTCGATACGCTGCGCGGGCGCGTCGCGTTTCGCTGGGTCGTCGCCGACCGCGTGCCGGTGATCGGCCCGCTCGCCGACGAAGCGCAGGCCGTCGCGAACGCACGCGCGCTGAGCGGTGCGAGGGCGCGCGACCTGCCGCGCACCGCGGGCCTGTACGGCGCATTCGGCTACGGTTCCCGCGGCCTCGTGTGGGCCGCGCTCGGCGCCGAACTGATCGCGTCGCAACTGGAAGGCGAGCCGCTGCCGCTCGAGCGCGAACTCGCCGATGCCGTCGACCCGGCCCGGTTCCTGATCCGCGCGCTGCGCGGCCGCCAGATCGGCTGATCTCGTCAGCCGAATCCTCACAGTCCTTCGATTTTTTCGCGCAAGGTTATCCACGCGACGCTGTGGATAACCGCGCGAAATCCGCACGCACTTCGTGTGCAATCACAGTGGACGTAAACTGGGCAACTCGGCACAGCTGTGAAACGGCCCGAAAGTTGCCCAACTCAAACCTCTGTGAGCAAACAGCCTGTGCAACGACTTATGGCCGCGCCAACGCCTTGATCTTGTTGCGTAAACCGAAGTTATCCACAGAACTGTGAGCGCCTTGTTAACTTCTACTACGTATATATACAAGTAAACCATTGAAACCAAAGACCTGTGGCGCCTCACAGCGCCGCGAGTCGATTCAATCGGTTCCGGAGCGAAAAAGCTGTGGCACAATCGGTTTCCTTCGCGTTCGTTCGGCCAAGCGCCGGACATGCTTCAATGGAACGGTCGGCTCGATTTCGAATCTGAATCATCGAGACTGCGCAGTCCGTTCACACACCAGGCCGACAATCCAGATCGGCAGCCTGAACGACAGTTCCGCCGGATGGCGGAAAGAGGCGGATCCCATGTCCCGCCGTCGTCGACCACAACATTCACACTCGGGGCGATACCCAGCCGGCGCGCATCTCATTTCTGACGCTTGACCCCGCGCCGCTGGCGATTGCTTCCAAAGGAGAAGTCACCACGATGAAGTCGGCGTTCTCATTCCTGCCCAATTGGCCGCTCGCGCCGGATGCCGTGTTCTGGGCCGGGCTCGCGTTGTTCGCGGCCGGTCTGTGTGGCGAGCTGTGCTATCGCGCATGGCGGCTGCCGCGCATCACCGGGTATGCGGTGATCGGTCTCATCGCCGGTTCGTTCGGATTCGGCGTGATCGACGCGAGCACCGACGAAACCTCGCGGCTGCTGATCGACGTCGCGCTCGGCCTGCTGCTGTTCGAGCTCGGCAGCCGCCTCGACCTGAAATGGATCCGCCGCAATCCGTGGCTCATTGCGTCGAGCCTGGCCGAGGCGACGCTGACGTTCGTGCTCGTGCTGTTCGTGATGCTCGCGCTCGGCGTGTCGGGCATGGTCGCGCTCGTGTTGTCGGCGATCGCAATCGCGACGTCGCCGTCGATGGTGATCCAGCTCAAGACCGAGCTGCGCGCGGAAGGGCAGGTGTCGCAGCGCCTCATCACGCTGACCGCGCTGAACAGCGTGTACGCGATCGTGCTGACCAAGCTCGTCACGAGCTGGCTCCACCAGGAAGCGTACGGGAACGTTTTCGCGACGATCCTGCAACCCGCCTACCTGATCGCCGGTTCGTTCATCGTCGCGTACCTGGTCGCGCGGGCGTGCAATTACCTGTTCCGTCACATGACCGCGACGATGCGCGACGAGCATTCGTTCGTCGCGCTGTTCGGGCTCGTGATGCTCGCGATCGCGGTCGCGCAGGCGCTGAAGCTGTCGACACTGCTCACGCTGCTGCTCGCCGGCATCATCGTGAAGAACCTCGAAGCGCGGCCGCAGCTGTGGCCCGAGCATTTCGGCACGGCCGGCTGGCTGCTGACGGTGATCCTGTTCGTGCTGACGCTCACGTCGTTCACGTGGGGCGACATCGCGCTCGGCGGCCTGCTCGCGATCGCGCTGATCGTCACGCGGCTCGCCGCCAAGCTCGCCGGCGTCGTCGCGTTCGCGAAGCCGAGCGGGCTCGGGATGAAGCAGGGCGTCGCGCTCGGCATCGCGCTGACACCGATGTCCGCGCTGTCGTACCTGCTCGTCGACGACACCTACCAGCTCTATCCGAATTTCGACCCGCACCTGCGCGCGATCGTGATGTGCACGATCGTGATCCTGCAGCTCGTCAGCCCGTTCGTCGTCTACCGCTGCCTGTCGGCGGTCAGCGAACGCAGCGACAGAAACTGATTCCGGAACCTGCCATGGCACTCGAAACCTTCGTCAATTCCGAACCGTTCACGTTCGGCGTCGAACTGGAGATCCAGGTCGTCAACACGCACAACTACGACCTCACCAAGGCTGCATCCGACCTGATGCGCCTGATCCAGGGCGAGACCTTCCCCGGCAACATCACGCCTGAAATCACCGAGAGCATGATCGAGCTGTCGACCGGCATCTGCCATTCGCACGAGCAGGCGGTCTCCGAGCTGCACGCGATCCGCGACGTGCTGGTGAAGGCGGCCGACCAGCTCAACGTCGGGCTCGCCGGCGGCGGCACGCACGCGTTCCAGCAATGGAGCGACCGACAGATCTACGACGCGCCGCGCTTCCAGTACATCTCCGAGCTGTACGGCTATCTCGCGAAGCAGTTCACCGTGTTCGGCCAGCACGTGCACATCGGCTGTCCCGATCCGGACAGCGCGCTGTTCCTGCTGCACTCGATGTCGCGCTTCATTCCGCACTTCATCGCGCTGTCCGCGTCGTCGCCGTTCGTGCAGAACGTCGACACCGGCTTCCATTCGGCGCGCCTGAATTCGGTGTTCGCGTTCCCGCTGTCGGGCCGCGCGCCGTTCGTGCTGACCTGGGACAGCTTCGAGGAGTACTTCACGAAGATGGTCAACACGGGCGTCGTCAACTCGATGAAGGACTTTTACTGGGACATCCGGCCGAAGCCCGGCTACGGGACGATCGAGGTGCGCGTGATGGACACGCCGCTGTCGGTCGACCGCGCGGCCGCGATCGCGTGCTACATCCAGACGCTCGCGCGTTACCTGCTGACCGACCGGCCGCTGAAGCTGTCGGAGGACGACTATCTCGTCTACACATTCAACCGTTTCGAAGCCTGCCGCTTCGGGCTCGAGGGCACCTGCGTCAATCCTCAGACAGGTGAGCGTCGCACGATCGCGGAAGACATCCTCGACACGCTCGACCGGATCGCGCCGCATGCGGCCGCGCTCGGCTCGCGCGCGGCACTCGACGAGATCGGTGCGCTCGCGAAGGCGCGCGTGAATGACGCATCGTGGTTGAGAACCGTTTTCAAACAGGAAAAATCGCTGAACGAGACGGTCCGCCAGCAGTGCCTGCGCTGGCGTGAATGAAAAAATGTTTTGCAGATTACAGGCTCGACCGCGCGGCGATTCGCTGAATGCCGGTCGACGCCGATTCGGGCGTTCCGCGTCGCCAGTCCTCCTGAAAATCTGTGGATAACTGGATATTCCGCTGCAAAGTCAACGCACTGCGGTATGGATAACCCGGTGGATCGCCACCAGCCGCACGATGGCCGATTCGAACAGGAAAATGTTTGCGCGTTGCGCCGTGAGGCCGGCAGGGATTGCCGGCACAACGAAAAAATCCGGTTATCCAGCGATTTTCCACAGAATGAAGGGGATAACTTAGCTGTGCGATTTTCCGCTCTCGCTTAGAATGTCGGCTTTGCGGACACCGGAATGACCTGTGTCTCACCGGTCGCCGCGAACGCGACCGCCGCGTGTGCCTCGCGACGGCCGTGTCGACGCTCCTCGATGAGCGTCTGTTTTGAGATAGACATTCGATCTCCACACTACGGCTGCTCGGCAATCCGGGCGGCGGCAAAGCGAAAAGACTATGAGCGAAGGCGTTTACGGGAATCAGGCTTCGGGACGTGTGACCCACAGCTTGCTGCGGTTGAGTACGGCCATGCGAAGCCAGGCATGGGATTGGGCGGAAGGCGCGGGCCTCACGCCGACGCAGGGCGAGATCCTCGTGCTGCTGCTGCAACGCAAGGGCCCGATGCGGCTCGGCGAGATCGCGCGCGAGACGCAGCTCACGGCTGCGACCACCAGCGATGCGGTCAGCACGCTCGAGACGAAGGGGCTCGTCGAGAAGCGCCGCGCGCTGGACGACGGCCGCGCGCTTGCCGTGCGCCTGTCGGCCCGCGGCCGTACCGCGGCGAAGAAGGCGCTGCAATGGCCGGAATTCCTGACGAAGGCGGTCGGCAAGCTCGGCGCGGACGAGCAGGGCGCGCTGTACCGCGCGCTGCTGAAGACGCTGCGCGAACTGCAGGTGGCCGGCGCGACGCCGCCGCAGCGCATGTGCCTGACGTGCACGCATTTCCAGCCGGGCAAGCAGTCGAAGAAGACCGTGCATCACTGCGCGGCGCTCGACCTGTCGATGGCCGACAGCGATCTGCGTCTCGACTGTTCGGTGCACGAAGAAGCCGACGCGGCAACGCAAAAGAAGACCTGGAAGGTGTTCGCCGGCTGACGTCCGTCGATCGACCGGGAGGCCGATGATGAACGCTGAAGTGGTGGCGATCCGCCACGTGCATTTCGAGGACCTCGGCAGCTTCGAGCAGGTGCTCGGGGCGCGCGGGCGGCGGGTGCGCTACGTCGACGTCGGCGCGTCGCGCGTCGAGGTGCTCGACGCGCTCAAGCCGGCGCTGCTCGTGATGCTCGGCGGGCCACTCAGCGTGTACGAAGACGCGCAGTATCCGTCGATCGCGCCGCTCACGGCGCTCGTGCGCCAGCGCATCGACGCCGGGCTGCCGATCCTCGGCATCTGCCTTGGCGCGCAGTTCATCGCCCGCGCGCTCGGTGCGCGCGTCTATCCGGCTGCGCAGAAGGAACTCGGCTGGGCGCCGCTGACGCTCACCGACGCGGGCCGCGCGTCGCCTCTGCGCCATCTCGACGGCGCGGCGACCTCGATGCTGCACTGGCACGGCGATACGTTCGACCTGCCGGGCGGCGCGATCCATCTGGCCTCGACACCGGCCTGCCGCCACCAGGCGTTCGCGTGGGGGCAGCACGTGCTGGCGCTGCAATGCCATCCCGAAATCCGTGCCGACCGCTTCGAACCGTGGCTGATCGGCAACGCCGGCGAAATCGCGTCAACACCGGGCATCGACGCACGCCAGCTGCGCGCCGACACCGTGCAGCACGGTCCCGCGCTGGAGGCGGCCGCGCGACGCATGTTCGCGGAGTGGCTCGACAGCGTCGGGCTTTGATCCCGAGCGAGCGGCACCGCGTGTGACCGGCCCGCAGGCCTTGCCGGCCGGCGCACCGCTGCATGCCGTGTGCGCGCGGCATCGCTGCCGGCGGTACGCCGGCGCTACCTGACCATCCGCTTACTGCCGAACCGGCCGCCAGCAGGCTTCGAGCCCGCATGCTACGCTCGTCCGCTGTTTCCCTTTCCTGGCGAGCGGCCTCCATGACTGCGCTGTTTTCCCCGTTCACGCTGCGCGGCGTGACCGTTCCGAACCGGATCGTGATCTCCCCGATGTGCCAGTACTCGGCCGAGCGCGGCGAGGCGACCGACTGGCACATGATTCACCTGGGCCATCTCGCGCTGTCCGGCGCGGGCCTGCTCTGCATCGAAGCGACCGCGGTCGAACCCGACGGGCGCATCACGGCCGGCGACCTCGGTTTGTGGGACGACGCGACCGAAGCAGCGCTCAAGCCCGTGCTGGCGGCGATCCGCAAACATTCGCCGGTCCGCGTCGCGATGCAGCTGTCGCACGCGGGGCGCAAGGCGTCGAGCGAGGTGCCGTGGAAGGGCGGCCAGCTCGTGTCCGTCGCCGATGGCGGCTGGCTGCCGCATGCGCCGTCGGCCCTGCCGCACAAGGACGGCGAGACGCCGCCGCTCGCGCTCGACGCGGCCGGCCTGAACCGGATCCGCGACGCGTTCGCCGCCAGCGCGAAGCGTGCCGCGCGCCTCGGCATCGATGCGATCGAGGTGCATGCGGCGCACGGCTACCTGCTGCATCAGTTCCTGTCGCCGCTTGCGAACCAGCGTACCGACGAATACGGCGGCTCGCGCGAAAACCGGATGCGCTTTCCGCTCGAGATCTTCGAGATCGTGCGCGCGGCGTTTCCGGCGGACCGGCCGGTCGGCGTGCGCGTGTCGGCGACCGACTGGGTCGAGGGCGGCTGGGAACTCGAGGACACGATCGCGTTTGCGCACGAGCTGAAGCAGCGCGGCTGCGACTGGATCGACGTGTCGTCCGGCGGCGTGTCGCCGCTGCAGAAGATTCCGCTGTCGCCCGGTTACCAGGTGCCGTTCGCGCAGGCGGTGAAGCGGGCGGTCGGGATGCCGACGATCGCGGTCGGCCTGATCAACGATCCCGCGCATGCGAACCGGCTGATCGAGTCGGGCGACGCCGATTTCGTCGCGATGGCGCGCGCGATGCTGTACGACCCGCGCTGGCCGTGGCATGCGGCTGCCGAGCTCGGCGCGCAGGTGTCGGCGCCGCCGCAGTACTGGCGTTCGCAGCCGCGCGAGCACAAGGCGTTGTTCGGCGACATCGCATTCGGCCAGCGCTGAGCGTCATGCGCGCAATATTGCGCGCGATGTTGAGCGAAGCAATCTTGAACGTGTAGGATGCGGGTGATTCGCCGCATGTCCCGACGCGGCACCGACCGGTGCCGCGTTTTCGTTTTGCGCGACGCAGGGCCGCGCAAAACGACAGCGCGGCCGTCTTCCATTCAAGTCGTCTTCAAAGGATTCGTTCGATGAGTTCACGCAGGATCGCGGTACGCCGCTCGGGAGTTCACGGCAAGGGCGTGTTCGCGGTGGAGCCGATCAAGGCCGGCGAACGCGTAGTGGAATACAAGGGCGAGCGAATTTCGTGGAAGGAAGCGCTGCGCCGCCATCCGCACGACCCGAACGAGCCGAACCATACGTTCTACTTCGCACTGGAAGAGGGCGGGGTGATCGACGGCAAGATCGACGGCAACAGCGCGCGCTGGATCAACCATTCGTGCGCGCCGAACTGCGAGGCCGAGGAGATCAAGGGCCGCGTGTTCATCCACGCACTGCGCGACATCGGGCCGGAAGAAGAGCTGTTCTACGACTACGGCCTGGTGATCGACGAGAAGCTGACGAAGAAACTCAAGCGGGAATACGCGTGCCATTGCGGCGCGACCGCATGCCGCGGCACGCTGCTCGCCACGCCGGACGACGACGGCAAGAAGAAAAAGAAGAAGGACAGGAAGGACGGCAAGTCCGAGTCCGGCGCGAAGGACAAGAAAAAGAAGAAGTGACCGGTGAGGCCGCGCATCGCGCGGCTGCTTCACCGCCGGATGGCCGCCACTCGGCCGTCCATCCAGCCTGATGAGGGTTCGCCGCGCGTGCCTCAGTGCGTCGGCGCGGCGGCCGGCGTCTCGCTCGCCGGCTTCCCGGTGCGCTTGGCGAGCGGCACCCGCACCACGAAGCGCGAACCGCCTTCCGATGCATCCTCGTACGACACCGTGCCGCCGTGCATCGCGATGATGTCGTGCACGATCGCGAGCCCGAGCCCGGCGCCCGTCTCGACGCCGTTGCCGCTTTGCGCGTCGCCACGGAAGAAGCGCTTGAACAGGTCGGCCTGCTGATTGGCCGGGACGCCCGGGCCGTTGTCCTCGACGACGATCTCGGCGGCCGCTTCGCCGGTCTCGAGCGCGCCGCGCGCGACGTTCACCGTGATCCGCGCCCCGTGCGGCCGGGCGAGCGGCACGTATTTCAACGCATTGTCGAGCAGGTTCGCGATCACCTCGCGCAGCAGCACGGGGTTGCCGCGCACGTTCAGCGTTTCGTCTTCGCCGGGATCGTCGCTGCGCTGGAAGCCGAGGTCGACATGCGACGCGAGCGCGCGCGGCACCCATTCGGCACCCGTCTCGAACGCCATCGCGGCCAGGTCGACGTCGACGAAACGCGCGGCCTGTTCGCCCGGCTCCGCGCGTGCGAGCGACAGCAGCTGGTTCGACAGCCGCACCGCGCGGTCGGCGGCCGCGCGCAGTTCGCGCACCGCGGCATAGGTCTGCTGCGAGTCGCGTGCGACGGCGGCCTGCTCGGCATGCAGCTTCACGGCCGTGAGCGGCGTGCGCAGCTGGTGCGCGGCATCGGCGATGAACTTGCGCTGCGCGTCGAGCGCGGTCTTCAGGCGGCCGAGCAGCGCGTTCATCGCGCTCGTCAGCGGCCGGATCTCGAGCGGCACGTCGGTTTCGTCGACCGGCTCCAGCGACGTGTGGGTCTGCCGGTTCAGCGAATCGGCGAGATGCGTGAGCGGGCCGAGCTGCTGGTTCACGACGCGCCACACGATGCCCCAGCCCGCGAGCAGCAGCAGCAGCAGCGGCATCATGATCGCGACGAGGAATTCGGCCGCGATCCGGTAACGGTGCCGCACCGGCTGCGCGACCTCGACCACCATCGGCCGGCCGCCGTCGACTTCCTCGACGCGCACCTGCGCGACCCGCACCGCGCGGTTGTCGTACTCGGCCTCGAACACGTACGCGTGATGCATGCGGCGCACGTTGATGCCCCGCAGCGGCA
The DNA here is from genome assembly GCF_003853755.1 of Burkholderia sp. Bp8984. Lineage (NCBI taxonomy): Bacteria > Pseudomonadati > Pseudomonadota > Betaproteobacteria > Burkholderiales > Burkholderiaceae > Burkholderia > Burkholderia sp. Bp8984. Next base: position 40,529 of record NZ_QTQN01000024.1, on the reverse strand, counting down.
GTTTCGGATCGCCGGCGAGTTCCTGCTCGCCGTCGCTGATCCGGTAGATCAGCGCCTCGGCCGGATCGGAGAACATCGCCTGCGCGAGCGGCGGCACCGTGAACGGCGCGTCGGGGCCGGCGATCTGGATCTGTTTGGAGATGGCGGTCGCGAGGTCGGCGAGCGAGCGGTCGATCACGTGTTGCGTGTATTGCCACGCGAGCCAGTAGGCGATCAGGCCGCTCATCAGCGCGAGCATCGACAGCGGCGCGGCGAGGCGCCGGAGCAGCGAGCGGCGCAGGCTGGTGGTCACAGCCGGATCAGAAGACATTTCGACGGGCAAATGGATAAGCGCCGCTCACGGGGAGCGGCGCGGACGTGCGCCGGACGGCGACGCGGGCAGGGCGGCTCGCCGGCGGCACGCGGCCGGCGGGCGTGCGGCGCCGCTCAGACGCTCGCGGTCTGGCGGATTTCCTGCAGCAGATAGCCGAAGCCGCGCACCGTGACGATTTCGACGCGGCACTGCTCGAGTTTCTTGCGCACGCGATGCACGTAGACTTCGATTGCGGTGTCGCCGAGATCGCCGCCGAAGTGCGTGAGGTGATCCTGCAGCTGGGCCTTGCTGACGACGCGGCCGTGACGCAGCAGCAGCATTTCCAGCACCGCGAATTCGCGCGGCGACAGTTCGAGCGGCTTGTCGTCGTTGAAGATGCGGCGATCGACGCCCGACAGGCGGACGCCGCCGAGCGACACTTCCGGACGCGGCATGTCGCTGTGCGGGCCGCTGCGGCGCATCACCGCGCGGATGCGCGCTTCGAGCTCGGCCGGCTCGAACGGCTTGAGCATGTAGTCGTCGGCGCCGGAGTTCAGGCCCTGGATCCGGTCGTTCAGTTCGTCGCGCGCGGTCAGCACGATGACCGGCGTGTGGCGGTTGGTCTGGCGGAAACGCGTGAGCAGCGTCATCCCGTCGATGCCCGGCAGGCCGAGGTCGAGGATCACGAGTTCGTGGCGGTTCTGTGCCAGCGCCTGTTCGGCAAAGATGCCGTCATGCACCATGTCGACGGTGAAGCCAGCCTGCTCGAGGCTGCTCTGGATACCGCGTGCGATGGGGCGGTCGTCTTCGATCAGAAGGAGTCGCATGAAGTTCGCTCAAGTACAATGGGTTGGCGGTTCAGGCACGCGGACAGCACGACGCCGTTTCCACAGGGGCGCCGCATCGCCTGACATCAAGCATGGCGGCCAGCGAACGATTAAATCCAATCATGTCCGATATTTCGATCCACGACCTCGAAGCCGCGATCAATTTCTGGCGCGCCCGCTCGCCGTCGAGCGGCGACGAACTCAAACTCTGCGAAGAGGCCAGCGCGCTCTCCAAGCCGTATGCGCTGCTGATTGTACAGCGCGCAAGCGCGCTGCAACTGGAAGGTTTGGACCCCAGGGCGCGGAAAGCGTACGAGACTTACGTGCGCCTTAAGGATGGCTTGGAAAGTTGAAGGCTTTCGCTGAGTACATCCTAGAAAACGTTCATCGAAATGAAAAGTTGACGCGCCGCGCGTCGAAAGACGCGCGGCGGTAGAGGACGACCTCAGGCGGCCGGTTGGGTATGTGCGCACACCTGGTCGATGAACGTCGCGAGCGCGATGTCGCGCTCGGTCAGGCCGTCCGCATCGTGGGTCGACAGCGTCACGTCGACGCGGTTGTATACGTTGAACCATTCCGGATGGTGGTTCATTTCCTGCGCCTTGATCGCGACGCGCGTCATGAAGCCGAAGGCCTCGTTGAAATCGGCGAAGCGCAGGCTGCGCTGGATCGCGTCGCGGCCCGGCACGGCCGTCCAGTGCGGCAGGCCTTCGAGCCGGGTCTTGCGTTCTTCTGATGTGAGCTTGTGGATCATGTTGCACCTCGTTCGGTAACGGCGCCCGCACGCGAGCAAAGGCCACGCGGCAAAGCCGGTACCGGTCATTGTTTCATAGTTGGGCGACGGGCATCCGGTGAAGAGCATTCGGTGACGGGCATCCGGGGACGGCCATCTGGCGACGGGCATCGGAAGGCGGGCATCGGAAGGCCGGCGCCGGTGCACGAATCACGCCGGCGCGGGCCGCGGCCTTACGCGTCCGCGTCGTCCGGCCAGCCTTCTCCCGTGCCGCGATGCAGCACGAGATCGCCATCGCATACCGCGCCGGCCGCGAATTCGGGCTGCGCGGCCAGCCGGTCGGCCAGCGCGCGGCCGTCGACGTCGGCCAGCGCGAACAGCTGCGCGAAATCGTCGATTACGAAGTAGGTCTTCTGGAACGTGTCGATCCGGTACCGCGTGCGCATCACGCGCTCGAGGTCGAAACCGAGCCGGTTCGGCGCCGCGCTTTCGAGACTGTAGAGGCTCTCGCCCTTGCTCGACACGATCCCGGCGCCGTAGATCGACAGCCCGTTCGTGCCCTGCGGGTCGCGGATCAGGCCGAATTCCACCGTATACCAGTAGAGGCGCGCCAGCCGCGCGAGCGCCGCTTCGTCGTCCGCGACCGCGAGCGCGGTGCGGCCGTAGGCCTGCATGTAGTCGGCGAACACCGGCTCGATCAGCAACGGCACGTGGCCGAACAGGTCGTGGAAGCAGTCGGGTTCCTGCAGGTAGTCGAGCTGGTCCGGGCGGCGCATCCACCAGGTGACCGGAAACCGCCGGTTCGCGAGGTGCTCGAAGAACACGCGATCGGGCACGAGGCCCGGCACCGCGACGATTTCCCAGCCGGTGGCCGGCTTCAGCTGGCGGTTCACGTCGGCGAACGACGGCACGCGATCGGCCGGCAGGTCGATCTTCCCGAGCCCGGCGACGAACGCGTCGCACGCGCGACCGCGCAGCAGCGCCGACTGGCGCGCATAGAGCTGCTGCCACACCGCGTGGTCGACCTGGCCGTAACGTTCGAGCGGCTGGTCGATGGTGAAATCGGCGCGGGTTTCGAGGCCCGCATCGAACTGCTCCTGCAGTTTTGCGGTGACGACGGTGGACATGGTGAGGCTCTGCACGCTGTGATGGGAACCATGCAAGTGTAGAGCGGGGGACATGCGGAATGGGCGCAAAGATGGCGTTGATTCGCTTGATGATGCGATAATCGCGCATCAAAACAGGAATTAATGCGGAGAATGCTCATGCTGGAACTCGATCACTTCGATCTCGCGCTTCTCGACGTGCTGCAGCGCTTCGGCCGCGCGACGCACCAGCAGCTCGGCGAGGAGGTGCCGCTGTCGCCGTCGCAGATCGGCCGGCGGCTGCAGCGGCTCGAGGCGGCCGGCGTGATCGAAGGCTATCGCGTGATGTTGCGCCCCGAAAAGCTCGGGCTCGGCGTCACCGCGTTCACGAGCCTGAAGCTCAAGCACCACGGCGATTCGATCATCGAGCAGTTCCAGCAGCAGATCGACGTGCTGCCCGAGGTGCTCGAATGCCATGCAGTGGTTGGCGATGCCGACTATCTGCTGCGGATCGTCGCGCCGGATCTCAACGCGCTGTCGCAGTTCGTGATGAAGAAGCTGATGCGCGTGCCGGGCGTCGACAGCGTGCGCTCGAACATCGTACTGACGACGTTCAAGCGCAATGGCGCGCTGCCGCTCGCGCACCTGGCGCCCGGCGCCGCGTGACGCGGCGGCAGGGCTGGCGGCGGGGCGCAAGGCGGCGCCGCGGATAGGGCTCGATCAGGCCGCTGCGGATTGCGCGTCGGCGTTCAGCAGGTCGACGTACGCGACCGCGACGAGATCCTCGTGCGCCACGCCGAGCTTCTCGAACACGTCATGCGCCTCGGCTTCGCCCCCGGCTTCGTCGTCGTCGGGGCCGAGCACCACTTCCAGTTCGATGAAGTCGCCGAGGCCGTCGACGCGGTCGAGGTGGATCCGCGTGCGGCCGACGAGGTACACGTGCCGTTCCTTCGTCACGATGCCGCGCGTGGTCAGCGCAGTCGCGAGCAGCGAGTGCATCGCGTCCGGGTTCGTGACCGGGCTGCGCGTGTAGTACGACGCTTTCGGACCGTCGCGATCGTCGCGCTGGTAGAAGATCAGTTCGGCCGGCGTGCCGTCTTCGAAGCGGCGCAGCTTCAGCCGGCCGCGCGGCACGTCGTAGAAGAAATCCTGCTGGCGGTAGAAGAGCGGTGCTTCGGTTGCGAGCGTCGCGGCGCGTTCGCGCAGCTGGTCGAATTCGCGGGCGCGGGCTTTGATCTCGATGTTGCGGGCCATGCGGGTCTCCTTCAATCAGGGGTCTCGCGGTGTGCGAACGGACAATCTAGCAAAAAGCCTGCGATGGTGGCGTGACGAGCGACTGGCGCGCGGCAACGCGACGCGGAGCGGGCGATTGGGACTCGTATGTGATTTCGCCGGTCATGCGCGGGCGAGTTGGCGATTTGAAAGATCCGCAAGATCCGCAAGTCAGCCGCAAAAGTCCACTGCACGACCTGTCACACCGACATCAGCCACGCTCATATCGCCCACTGCGTCTCGATCAGTCGCAGCGCGGCCGCGATTGCCGGTTCGTCGCGCCGTTCGACGAGCGCCACGAAAGTCAGCTCGGTCGGCACCGTCACGCGTTCGACGATCGTCAGCGCGTGCGCGTGCGCTTCGGCCAGCGCGGTCGAGTCCCGCGCGAGCGTCAACCCGATCCCCGATTTCACGAGATCGAGCATCGACTGCTCCTGGTCGACCTCGGCGACCTTCACCGGCTGCGCGCCGGCCGCCGCGAACAGCCGCGACAGCAGCCGGTGATGGGCGGACGCCGGCGGCGTCCAGATCCACGGCAGCGCGGCGAGCGCGCGCCAGTCGTGCGCGCGCTGCACGCGCTCCTTCCAGCCGGCCGGCGCGAGCACGCGGTACTGGAAACGCGTGAGCGTGACCGTGTGGAACAGCGTGTCGTCGCGCGGCTCGTCCTCGCCGGGCCGGCCGATGTAGTAGCCGACGTCGAGCGCCCGCGCGCGCACCTGCTCGAGCACCCAGCCGGACATCCCGTGCCGCAGCGCGGTTTCTATCTGCGGATGGGTTTCGACCAGCGCGCGCAGGAAGCCGCCGAGCCGCAGGAAACCGGGGTCGAGGATCGTGCCGATCCGCAACCGGCCGCGCACCTCGTGCCGCAGCGCGGCAGCGGCGCGCTGCACGTCGGCGGCTGCGGCCAGCGCGCGCTCCGCATGCGGCAGCAGCGTCTGGCCGTCGCGTGTGAGCGCGAGCCCGCGCGACGTGCGCGTGAACAGCGTGACGCCGAGCGTTTCCTGCAGATGCTTGATCTGCAGGCTGACGGCCGGCTGCGTCAGGTGCAACTGCACGGCGGCGCGCGTCAGGTTGCCTTCGCGGGCGACCGTCGCGAACGCACGGAGCAGGGTGAGATCCATCGTCGTGATATGAGCGCAGCTTATAACGCAGTTCAGCATAACTCATTGGATCGGCGGATGGCAGGCGGAGTACGCTTCATCGATCGCGTCGCCTGCGACGCACTATGCTGAAAACGACGCGCGGGATTGCGCCGCGCGGGACACAACAATGCGCTTTGCATGGGGCACGAGTAAGCGATGAAGTGCTAACTCGGGTCGACCGCAAAGCACGGGGCACGAGTAAGCGCTAAAGCGCCAACTCGGGTCGACCGCAAAGCATGGGACCCGAGTAAGCGCTAAAGCGCTAACTCGAGTCGACCGCCGTGGGGATGGAGTAAGCGCTGAAGCGCCAACTCCATCCAACCACGCCATGGGACCCGAGTAAGCGCTGAAGCGCTAACTCGGGTCGACAGGAGACAAGTCGTGACGACTCAACGCACGCTCGAGGGCGAATTCGATTACGTGATCGTCGGCGCGGGCACCGCAGGCTGCGTGCTCGCGAACCGCCTGACCGAGGATCCCGAGATCCGCGTGCTGCTGCTCGAAGCGGGCGGCAAGGACGACTATCACTGGATCCACATCCCGGTCGGCTATCTGTACTGCATCGGCAATCCACGCACGGACTGGCTGTACAAGACACAGCCGGAGGCGGCGCTCAACGGCCGCGCACTGTCGTATCCGCGCGGTCGCGTGCTCGGCGGCTGCTCGTCGATCAACGGGATGATCTACATGCGCGGCCAGCGCGAGGATTACGACAGCTGGGCGCAGGAAACCGGCGACGCGGGCTGGTCGTGGGACAGCGTGCTGCCGATCTTCAAGCGCAGCGAGGACCACCACGCGGGTGCGAGCGACGCACACGGCGCAGGCGGCTACTGGCGCGTCGAGAAGCAGCGGCTGCGCTGGGAGATCCTCGAATCGTTCGCGCAGGCCGCGCAGCAGACGGGCATCCCGGCGACCGACGATTTCAACCGCGGCGACAACAGCGGGGTCGGCTATTTCGAGGTGAACCAGAAGCGCGGCGTGCGCTGGAATACGTCGAAAGCGTTCCTGCGCCCCGCGATGACGCGCCCGAACCTGACCGTGATAACCGGCGCGCATGCGCAGCGCGTGATCTTCGACGGGCGGCGCGCGGTCGGCGTCGAATATCGCGGCGGCGGCACCGACTACGTCGCGCACGCACGCGCCGAAGTGCTGCTGACCGCCGGCGCGGTGAATTCGCCGCAGCTGCTCGAACTGTCGGGCATCGGTGCGGGCGCACGGCTGCAGGCGCTCGGCATCGACGTCGTGCAGGACCTGCCGGGCGTCGGCGAGAACCTGCAGGATCACCTGCAGCTGCGGATGGCATTTCGCGTCGAAGGCGTGCGCACGTTGAACACGCTGTCCGCGCACTGGTGGGGCAAGCTGATGATCGGTGCCGAATACGCGCTGCTGCAACGCGGGCCGATGTCGATGGCGCCGTCCCAGCTCGGCGCGTTCGCAAAATCCGATCCCGACGATCCCGCGCTCACGCGCCCCGATCTCGAATATCACGTGCAGCCGCTGTCGCTCGAGCGCTTCGGCGAGCCGCTGCACAGCTTCAACGCCTTTACGGCGTCCGTCTGCCATCTGCGGCCGAGTTCGCGCGGCAGCGTGCATATCGCGAGCCCCGATGCCGGCGTGGCGCCGTCGATCGCACCGAACTATCTGTCGACCGACCACGATCGCCAGGTCGCCGCGAACGCGCTGCGCCTCACGCGCCGCATCGCATCCGCGCCGGCGCTCGCGCGCTACCGTCCGGAGGAGATCCTGCCGGGCGAGCGATACCGGACCGAAGCCGAACTGATCGAAGCGGCGGGCGCGGTCGGCACGACGATCTTCCATCCGGTCGGTACGTGCCGGATGGGGCGCGCGGACGACGCGCGTGCCGTCGTCGACAGCCGGCTGCGCGTGCGCGGCATCGCCGGGCTGCGGATCGTCGACGCATCGGTGATGCCGTTCATCACGTCGGGCAACACGAATTCGCCGACGCTGATGATCGCCGAGCGCGCAAGCGACATGATTCGCGCCGATCGACGCGCGGCGCACGACGCGACGCAGGTGCGAATGGACGCGACGATGACGGCTGCGTGACGCCACGCTGACACGCGCGACAGCGGGCTGTCATCCGAGCGCCCGCTGTTTCGCTATGCGAAGCAAAGGTGACGCGCGAGCATCACAATGACACGGGCCGGCGATGCGCACGGCAATTGCTTCGCGCACCCGCTTATCGCTTATGTCACGCGGCTTTTTTTTGCGCGACGACATGACGCGCAGCGTCACATGCATGCGTTCAATCAGGCACGTCCGATGCGAGCATGCGCACCTCGATGATGCGCGCGTCAAAATAGCGCGTCGAAAATTCTCGCTCAGCCGCGCCCGATATGGCAGCCCGCCCTATAAGTGCAAATCCCGATGATTGCACTGCACCAACGGCGCGACAATGTTGCGCAGTGTGCATACGCGTCGGCGCGGGAGACCACCCTCGAGGCGTAATACGGCGCCCCGGGGGCAGCCCGCTGATCCGCGGACTTGTTCGCGGTCGCTTGCGCGAATCCTCCCGGTGCTTCGCCTGACTTCGTACGGAAGGGAACATGATTCTCGGCGACACGATTCTCGAAACACGCGGACTGACGAAGGAATTCAGGGGCTTCACCGCCGTGAACGGTGTCAACCTGCGTGTGCGGCGCGGCGCGATCCATGCGTTGATCGGACCGAACGGCGCGGGCAAGACCACCTGCTTCAACCTGCTGACCAAGTTCCTGACACCGACGGCCGGCCAGATCGTCTTCAACGGCATCGACATCACCGACGAGCGGCCCGCGCAGGTCGCGCGGCGCGGCATCATTCGTTCCTTCCAGATCTCGGCGGTATTCCCGCACCTGACCGCGTTGCAGAACGTGCGCATCGGTCTGCAGCGCGCGCTCGGGACTGAATTCCACTTCTGGCGCAGCGAGCGCACGTTGCGGCGCCTCGACGATCGCGCGATGGATCTCCTCACGCAGGTCGGCCTCACCGATTTCGCGCACGTGCCGACGGTCGAACTCGCATACGGCCGCAAGCGCGCGCTCGAGATCGCGACGACGCTCGCGATGGAACCCGAACTGATGCTGCTCGACGAGCCCACGCAAGGGATGGGCCACGAGGACGTCGATCGCGTGACCGCGCTGATCAAGAAGGTGGCGAGCGGCCGCACGATCCTGATGGTCGAGCACAACATGAACGTGATCGCGGGCATCTCCGACACGATCACCGTCCTGCAACGCGGCGAAGTGCTGGCCGAGGGCTCGTATGCGGAAGTGTCGAAGAATCCGCTGGTGATCGAGGCCTACATGGGCAGCGCCGATGCGGCGCTCGCGGGGGCGCACGCATGAAGCACAGCGAACGGGAGGAACGCGAATTGAGCGGCGTCGAGAGCGGCACGCCCGCGCTGGAGATCACGGGCCTCGAGGCCTGGTACGGGGAATCCCACATATTGCACGGTGTCGACCTGAGCGTTCATCGCGGCGAGGTCGTCACGCTGCTCGGCCGCAACGGCGCGGGCCGCACCACGACGCTGCGCGCGATCATGGGCCTCACCGGCCGCCGCAGCGGCTCGATCAAGGTTTCGGGCAACGAGACGATCGGCCTCGCGACGCACCGCATCGCGCATTTCGGCGTCGGCTATTGCCCGGAGGAGCGCGGAATCTTCTCGAGCCTGTCGTGCGAGGAGAACCTGATGCTGCCGCCGCCGATCGGCCCGCGCGAGCACGCGATGTCGCTCGACGAGATCTACACGATGTTCCCGAACCTCGCGTCGCGCCGGCAGAGCCAGGGCACGCGGCTGTCCGGCGGCGAGCAGCAGATGCTCGCGGTGGCGCGGATCCTGCGCACCGGCGCGAACCTGCTGCTGCTCGATGAAATTTCCGAAGGCCTCGCGCCGGTGATCGTGCAGGCGCTCGCGCGCATGATCGTCGCGCTGAAGGCGCGCGGCTACACGGTCGTGATGGTCGAACAGAATTTCCGCTTCGCCGCGCCGCTCGCCGACCGCTTCTACGTGATGGAACATGGCCGCATCGTCGAGCATTTCCGCTCATCCGAACTGGAAGGCAAGATGCCGATCCTTCACGACCTGCTCGGGGTGTGACGCCGCCCCGTTTCCCTTGCCGCTAGCCGTGGCGGCCTACGAACAACCACAACGCATCAGAACAACAGGAGACGTCAATGAAAATGAAGACCCTCGCACACGCGTGTCTGGCGGTCGCGACCGCAGCGTTCACCGCCGGCGCCGCACACGCCGCGGATAGCGTGAAGATCGGCTTCATCACCGACATGTCGGGGCTGTACGCGGACATCGACGGGCAGGGCGGCCTCGAGGCGATCCGGATGGCGGTCGCCGACTTCGGCGGCAAGGTGCTCGGCAAGCCGATCGAGGTCGTCTATGCCGATCACCAGAACAAGGCGGACATCGCCGCGTCGAAGGCGCGCGAATGGATGGACCGCGGCGGGCTCGACCTGCTGGTCGGCGGCACGAACTCCGCGACCGCGCTGTCGATGAACCAGGTCGCGGCCGAGAAGAAGAAGGTCTACATCAACATCGGCGCGGGCGCCGACACGCTGACCAACGAGCAGTGCACGCCGTACACGGTCCACTACGCATACGACACGATGGCACTCGCGAAGGGCACCGGCTCGGCGGTGGTGAAGCAGGGCGGCAAGAGCTGGTTCTTCCTGACCGCCGACTACGCATTCGGCAAGGCGCTCGAGAAGAACACGTCGGACGTCGTGAAGGCGAGCGGCGGCCAGGTGCTCGGCACGGTGCGGCACCCGCTGTCGGCGTCGGACTTCTCGTCGTTCCTGCTGCAGGCGCAGTCGTCCAAGGCGCAGATCCTCGGCCTCGCGAACGCGGGCGGCGACACGATCAACTCGATCAAGGCCGCGAAGGAGTTCGGCATCACGAAGACGATGAAGATCGCCGCGCTGCTGATGTTCATCAACGACGTGCACAGCCTCGGCCTCGAGACGACGCAGGGCCTCGTGCTGACCGACAGCTGGTACTGGAACCGCGACGCGACGGCGCGCCAGTGGGCGCAGCGCTACTTCGGCAAGATGAAGAAGATGCCGTCGAGCCTGCAGGCGGCCGACTACTCGTCGGTGACGACCTACCTGAAGGCGGTCCAGGCGGCCGGCACGACCGACTCCGACAAGGTGATGGCCGAGCTGAAGAAGGCCAAGATCAACGACTTCTACGCGAAGGGCTACATCCGCCAGGACGGCAGCATGATTCACGACATGTACCTGATGGAAGTGAAGAAGCCGTCGGAATCGAAGGAGCCGTGGGACTACTACAAGGTGCTCGCGACGATTCCGGGCGAGCAGGCGTTCACGACCAAGCAGGAGACGCGCTGCGCGGCATGGAAGTAAGCGCGGGCGCGGCCGCAGCGATGTGGCCGCTGCACCGCCCGCGTGCACGACGGCATGACGGTTGCGCACGCAACGAAACTCATTCGGACGGCTAAGTCGATGGAAATCTTTGGCATTCCGTTGCCGGCGATGCTGAGCCAGTTGCTGCTCGGGCTCGTCAACGGCTCGTTCTACGCGATCCTGAGCCTCGGGCTGGCGGTGATCTTCGGGCTGCTCAACGTGATCAACTTCGCGCACGGCGCGCTGTTCATGCTGGGCGCGATGCTCGCGTGGATGGGGCTGTCGTATTTCGGGTTGCCGTACTGGGCGATGCTCGCGCTAGCGCCGCTGATCGTCGGCGCGTTCGGGATCCTGGTCGAGCGCTCGATGCTGCGCTGGCTGTACAAGCTCGATCACCTGTACGGGCTGCTGCTCACGTTCGGCCTCACGCTCGTCGTCGAAGGCGTGTTCCGCTCGATCTACGGGTCGTCCGGCCAGCCGTACGACGTGCCGTCGCAGCTGTCCGGCGCGACCAATCTCGGCTTCATGTTCCTGCCGAACTACCGCGCGTGGGTGGTCGTCGCGTCGCTCGCGGTGTGTCTCGCGACCTGGTTCGTGATCGAGAAGACGCGCCTGGGCGCCTATCTGCGCGCGGGCACCGAGAACCCGAAGCTCGTCGAGGCGTTCGGCGTGAACGTGCCGATGATGATCACGCTCACCTACGGCTTCGGCGTCGCGCTCGCGGCATTCGCGGGCGTGCTCGCGGCGCCGGTGATCCAGGTGTCGCCGCTGATGGGCCAGCCGATGATCATCACCGTGTTCGCGGTGGTCGTGATCGGCGGGATGGGCTCGATCCTCGGCTCGATCATCACCGGGCTGATGCTCGGCGTGATCGAGGGCTTCACGCGCGTGTTCTATCCGGAAGCGTCGGCCACGGTGGTGTTCGTGATCATGGCGATCGTGCTGCTGATCCGCCCGGCTGGCCTGTTCGGCAAGGAAAAATGATGCAGAGAAAAGTGCTCTACGGCGTGCTGCTCGCCGCACTGCTCGCAGCCCCCTTCATCGGCGCGTATCCGGTGTTCGTGATGAAGGTGCTCACGTTCGCGCTGTTCGCGGCCGCGTTCAACCTGCTGATCGGCTATACGGGGCTGCTGTCGTTCGGCCATGCGATGTTCCTCGCGACCGCCGGCTACGCGACCGGCTATACGATCCAGACGCTCGGCTTCACGCCGGAGCTCGGCGTGCTCGTCGGCACCTTCGCCGCGACGCTGCTCGGGCTCGTCGTCGGCCTGTTCGCGATCCGCCGGCAGGGCATCTACTTTGCGATGATCACGCTCGCGTTCGCGCAGATGGTCTATTTCATCTACCTGCAGGCGCCGTTCACGCACGGCGAGGACGGCCTGCAGGGCGTGCCGCGCGGGCATCTGTTCGGGGTCGTCGACCTGTCCAACGACGTCGCGCTCTACTACGTCGTGCTCGCGGTGATCGTCGCGGCGTGCGCGTTCATCGTGCGCATCGTGCACTCGCCGTTCGGCCAGGTGCTCGTCGCGATCAAGGAAAACGAGGCGCGCGCGATCTCGCTCGGCTACGACACCGACCGTTTCAAGCTGCTCGCGTTCATCCTGTCGGCCGGGCTCGCGGGGCTGGCCGGTTCGCTGAAGGTGCTGGTGCTCGGCTTCGAGACGCTGTCCGACGCGTACTGGACGATGTCGGGCCTCGTCGTGCTGATGACGCTCGTCGGCGGGATGGGCACGCTGTTCGGGCCGCTGCTCGGCGCGGCGCTGATCGTCGCGCTGGAGGACCGGCTCGGCGACATCGGCGAATGGCTCGCGTCGATGACGGGCATCGGCTGGTTCCACTCGCTCGGCGAATCGGCGACGATCGTCACCGGGCTGATCTTCATCGCATGCGTGCTTGCGTTCCGGCGCGGGATCGTCGGCGAGATGGTCGCACGGGTCAAGACGCTCAGGCCGTCCTGATTGCAGCGCGCCGCGGCGTGGCGACGCGTTGATGCGAAGCACCATCCGGCGCGGCCGGGAAGGGCGTCGCGGCGGCCTCGGGACGGTGCCGCGCGGCAAGGCTGGTGCCCCATTTTCGTGCGGCGATGCACCATAGGGGTAAATGCTAAGTTGTCGCAGAGTGAAAGGTCCTTTAATCTTCGTTTCAGTTCTGATGCACCGCGAAACGAATTTGCAGGTGGAGAACGAGGAGACAATCGAGGCACAAAGTGCCCGGACCCCAAAGCGCTGTTGGACGGAATCCAACAGCGCTTTTTCATTTGTGTGCGCGAATTTCCATTGATGGTGCAGGCGAGTGGCGCCGCGTTTCCCGCCCGTTTCTGCCTCACCTCATCTCGCATCGCTCGCGTTTCATCCCGTCCCCCCGTTTTCGTCCACTCCTGCCGGTCGATCGCCGCTGGCGCGCAGCCACGCGCATGCCGTCCGGGCTTACCCGGTTGGCGTGCGCAAAAAGCGTCCGTTACACTCAGCTTTCGCCGACCGTGCGGTCGGGAAAATACTCGGCAGTTCTCCTACAAGCAAAATGCAGAAGAGGGAGTGCGGTTGGATGAGAAGCGCGGGACGATGGATCGGGGTGCGACGGGCGGCTGGCGCCGCTCGTTCGGGGGCGGCGGTGCATCGGTATGCCCGGGCTTTCACGAGCCGTCCTGCGGACGGTATGCGCGTTCTGGAGCGATTGCCCGGCACGGCGGCTTCTCCGGTCGTTGCGTTCGCATCCGACGCGTCGTTCGGATGCGCATGAACCGCCGGTTTTCCGATCGTGTGCCGCGCGCTTGCGGAGCCGAACCAGGCTCGGCCGGCCGACCTTCCCGCGATCGTTGCATTCGCATCGATCGCGTCTCGCGCAACGCTGCGTTTCTCCGTTCCCTTCATCCTGGCGACATTGCTGCCGCGCATCGTGGCGGTCGAACGACCGTTTCGGAACGCGCCGCGGCGCGTGCGTGCGTGCGATCGCCGGGGCTCGATTGCGACGCCGGCGTTTCACGGGAAAACGAGCGTAGACGCGGTACGGCGAGATAGTTAATTTATTAACTTGTTTGAGGGCCGGGAGCCGCCCGAGCGACCCACGGATTTTTCGAGCAGCGTTTGGAGACAACGTAAATGAAGATGAATCGATGGATGGAGGTTCTGCTTGCCGCGGGCCTCGTGGGTGCGGCGGCCACGGCGTCGGCGCAGGTGAAGATCGGCGTGACGCTGTCGGCCACCGGGCCGGCCGCCTCGCTCGGGATTCCGGAAAAGAACACGATCGCGCTGCTGCCGAAGGAAATCGCGGGCAAGAGTGTCCAGTACATCGTGCTCGACGATGCGTCCGACACGAGCCGCGCGGTGCAGAACGTGCGCAAGCTGATCGACGAGGATCACGTCGACGCGATCATCGGCTCGTCCGTCACGCCGAACTCGCTCGCGATGCTCGATCCGGTGTCGCAGGGCAAGACGCCGACGATCTCGCTCGCGGCGAGCGCGCAGATCATCTCGCCGATGGACGCGAAGCGCGCATGGATGTTCAAGGTGCCGCAGAACGACCAGCTGATGGCCGACGCGATCGCCGGCTACATGGCGAAGCATGGCGTGAAGACGGTCGGCTTCATCGGCTTCGCCGATGCGTACGGCGACAGCTGGTACAAGACGTTCAGCGCGGCGGCCGAGAAGAACGGCCTGAAGCTCGTGTCGAACGAGCGTTTCAACCGCACCGACGCGTCGGTGATGGGGCAGGTGCTGAAGCTGTTGGGCTCGAATCCGGACGCGGTGCTGATCGCCGGTTCGGGCACGCCGGCCGCGCTGCCGGCCAAGACGCTGAAGGAGCGCGGCTACAAGGGCAAGGTGTACCAGACGCACGGCGTCGCGAACAACGACTTCCTGCGCGTGTGCGGCAAGGATTGCGAAGGGGAGATCCTGCCGGCCGGCCCGGTGCTCGTGACCGACCAGCTGCCCGATTCGAATCCGGTGAAGAAGCCGGCGCTCGGCTACAAGGCCGCATACGAAAAGGCGTACGGGGCCGGTTCGCTGGCGACCTTCGGCGGCCATGCATGGGATGCGGGCCTGCTGCTGCAGCGTGCGATTCCCGATGCGCTGAAGAAGGGCCAGCCGGGCACCGAGGCGTTCCGCGAGGCGCTGCGCGCATCGCTCGAGAGCGTGAAGGACCTGCCCGTGTCGCACGGCGTGATCAACACGACGGCGACCGATCACAACGGCTTCGACACGCGGGCGCGCGTGATGGTGCAGATCGTCGACGGCAAGTGGAAGCTGCAGGCCGAGTAAGCACCACGTGAAACCGGCGGGCGCGGCGCGAACGGTGCCGTGCGCGCCGTCGGCGGCGCGGCGATCCGTGCTCGCGCCGCATGGAATGCCGGGAAGCCCGCAACGCGACGCCTGACCGCCGGTCTTGCCGTCCGCGCGCGGGCCGTTCCCGTCGCCGTTTCTCCGCAGCATTCTCGATACACGAAACGTATGGATCTCTCGATTGCGGCGATCCTCGCGCAAGACGGCATCACGACCGGCGCCATTTATGCATTGCTGTCGCTGGCGCTCGTGCTGGTGTTTTCCGTCACGCGGGTGATCTTCATTCCCCAGGGCGAATTCGTCGCCTACGGTGCGCTCACGCTTGCGGCGTTGCAGGCGCAGAAATTTCCCGCCACCTGCTGGCTGCTGTTCGTGATGGGCATCGCGTGCTTCCTGCTGGAAGTCGGCGGCCTGGTCCGCCATCGCGAACGCCGCCATCAACTCGGCCGCACGCTTGCGACGCTCGGCAGCCGCTACGTGCTGCTGCCGCTCGCGGTGTTCGCGATCACGCGCAGCTTTGCCGCGCAGCCGCTGCCTATGCTTGCGCAGATCGCGTTGACGCTCGCGATCGTCGTGCCGATGGGGCCGTTCGTCTACCGGCTCGTCTATCAGCCGATCGCCGAAGGCACGACGCTGCTGTTGCTGATCGTGTCGGTCGCCGTCCATTTCGCGATGGTCGGCCTCGGGCTCGTGATGTTCGGCGCAGAAGGCTCGCGTACCAACGGCTTCGCGGATGCGTCGC
Source organism: Burkholderia sp. Bp8984 (assembly GCF_003853755.1). Taxonomy (NCBI): domain Bacteria; kingdom Pseudomonadati; phylum Pseudomonadota; class Betaproteobacteria; order Burkholderiales; family Burkholderiaceae; genus Burkholderia; species Burkholderia sp. Bp8984. The sequence continues at coordinate 24,783 of NZ_QTQN01000024.1, read as the reverse complement.
TGTCGGTCGGCAGCATGACGGTGTCGGTGCAGAGCATCCTCGTGGTCGTGACCGCGCTGGTGCTGATCGGCGCGCTCTACGTGTACTTCGGCCGCACGATCGCCGGCAAGGCGCTGCGCGCGACGTCGGTGAACCGGCTCGGCGCGCGGCTGGTCGGCATCGGCACGACCGAAGCAGGGCGGCTCGCATTCACGCTGGCGGCCGGGCTCGGTGTGCTGTCCGGCATCCTCGTCGGTCCGTTGACGACGATCTATTACGACTCCGGCTTCCTGATCGGCCTGAAGGGTTTCGTGGGCGCGATCATCGGCGGGCTGGTCAGTTATCCGCTCGCGGCCGCCGGCTCGCTGCTGGTCGGCGTGCTCGAATCGTATTCGTCGTTCTGGGCGAGCGCGTACAAGGAAGTGATCGTGTTCACGCTGATCATCCCGGTGCTGCTGTGGCGCAGTTTCGCGGCGCCGCATGCGGAAGAGGAAGAGGAGTAACGCGATGAAGACGATGGTACGCAACAAGACCTTCTGGGTGTTTCTCGTGGTGCTGTTCGCGCTGCCGGTGCTGCCCGGCGCGCTGGAGGTGCCCGAATACTGGATCACGCTGCTGAACTACATCGGCCTCTACGCGATCGTCGCGATCGGGCTCGTGCTGCTGACGGGCGTCGGCGGGATGACGAGCTTCGGGCAGGCCGCGTTCGTCGGCATCGGCGCGTATGCGACCGCATTCCTGACCACGCGATACGGCGTGTCGCCGTGGCTCGCGCTGATCGTCGGCGTCGTGCTGACGGCGCTCGTCGCGCTGGTACTGGGCGCGGTCACGATGCGCCTGTCCGGGCATTTCCTGCCGCTCGGCACGATCGCTTGGGGGCTCGCGCTGTTCTATCTGTTCGGCAACCTCGAGCTGCTCGGCAAGTACGACGGGATCAACGGGATTCCGGCACTGAACCTGTTCGGCATCGAGCTCGGCAGCGGCCGCAGCCTGTACTTCCTGATCTGGGCCGTCGTGCTGGCCGCGATCGTGTCGGTGCAGAACCTGCTCAACAGCCGGCCCGGCCGCGCGATCCGCGCGCTGCGGGGCGGCGGCGTGATGGCCGAAGCGATGGGCGTGAACACCGCGTGGATGCGCGTCGTGATCTTCACCTACGCGGCCGTGCTCGCCGCGGTATCGGGCTTCCTGTACGCGCACCTGCAGCGCGCGGTGAACCCGACCCCGTTCGGCCTGAACCACGGGATCGAATTCCTGTTCATGGCCGTGGTCGGGGGCGTGTCGCACGTATGGGGCGCGGTGCTCGGTGCGGCGATCCTCACCGTGCTGCAGGACTACCTGCAGACGCTGTTGCCGAAGCTGCTCGGCTCGGAAGGCAACTTCGAGATCATCGTGTTCGGCGTGCTGATGGTGCTGTTGCTGCAGTACGCGCGCCAGGGCGTATGGCCGTTCGTCGCGAAGCTGTTTCCACGCGGGCCGCGCGCACATGTGCCCGACCATGCCGACCCGCTGCCGCAGCGCGCGAAGCCGGTGGCGGGCGAGCCGCTGCTCGTGGTCGACAACGCGCGCAAGCAGTTCGGCGGGCTGGTGGCCGTCAACGACGTCAGTTTCGACGTGAAAGCGGGGCAGATCGTCGGCCTGATCGGCCCGAACGGCGCGGGCAAGTCGACCACGTTCAACCTCGTGACCGGCGTGCTGCAGCCGACCGGCGGCACGATCACGTTCCGCGGCGAGCGGATCAACGGGCTCACGTCGCGCCAGATCGTCCGCCGCGGGATCGGCCGGACGTTCCAGCACGTGAAGCTACTGCCGACGATGACGGTGCTCGAGAACGTCGCGATCGGCGCGCATTTGCGCGGCCATACGGGCGTCTGGCGCAGCATCGCGCGGCTCAATGCACATGAGGAAGCGCAGCTGCTGGCTGAAGCGGCACGACAGATCCGCCGCGTCGGGCTGGAGAAGCACATGTACGACGAAGCGGGCAGCCTCGCGCTTGGCCAGCAGCGGATTCTCGAAATCGCGCGCGCGCTGTGCTGCGATCCGACGCTGCTGCTGCTCGACGAGCCGGCGGCCGGGCTGCGCTACCAGGAGAAGCAGCAGCTCGCGGACTTGCTGCGGCGCCTGAAGGCCGAAGGGATGAGCGTGTTGCTCGTGGAACATGACATGGATTTCGTGATGAACCTCACCGACCGGCTGGTGGTGATGGAATTCGGCACGCGGATCGCGGAAGGGCTGCCGCAGGACGTGCAGCAGGATCCGGCGGTGCTCGAAGCGTATCTGGGCGGGGTGGAGTGATGACGGACACGACGATGCCGATTCTCGAGGTACGCGGGCTGGCGGTGCGGTACGGAAAGGTCGAGGCGCTGCACGGTGCGGCGATCAAGGTCGGCGCAGGGCAGATCGTCAGCGTGATCGGCCCGAACGGAGCCGGCAAGTCGACGCTGCTGAACGCGATCATGGGCGCGTTGCCGGTGACCGGGCACGCGTCGGGCGCGATCGTTTACCGCGGTAACGACGTAGGCGCATTGCCCGTCGAGCAGCGCGTCGCGCGCGGGATGTGCCTTGTGCCGGAAAAGCGCGAGCTGTTCAGCACGATGACCGTCGAGGACAACCTCGTGCTGGGCGCGTATCGCCGCAAGGTCGCGGGTGAGTCGAACTTCCTCGACCAGCTCGATCATGTGTTCGCGCTGTTTCCGCGGCTCAAGGAGCGGCGCAAGCAGGCGGCCGGCACGCTGTCGGGCGGCGAACGGCAGATGCTTGCGGTGGGCCGCGCGCTGATGGGTAAGCCCGACCTGCTGATGCTGGACGAGCCGAGCCTCGGGCTGGCGCCGCTGATCGTGAAAGAGATTTTTCATATCATCAGCGCGTTGCGTGGCACGGGCGTCGCGACGCTGCTGATCGAGCAGAACGCGCGGGCCGCGCTACAGATCTCGGACTACGGCTATGTGCTGGAGACTGGCGAGTTTGCGCTGGAAGGGCCGGCTGCCGAGTTGGCACAGAATCCGCAGGTAATCGAAACGTATCTGGGGCTTGCGAAGAAAACGGCTTGATGGGTGAGGCGGTGGGCGGGAAACGGGCGGCGTGTTTCACGTGAAACACGCCGTTTTTGTTTCGGGGGAGGGCGACGTGACGGTGAATCGAGTGTGGGGATAAGTGCCGGAGCAACCAGCGGAAGCACTGTGACGAGAGTGCGGGCTCATCGCGTCGGGTTGCACAGGGAATGAGCGTTGACGGTGGTCGGTCGCCACAGGGGATAAGTGCCGGGCGATTGACCGGAAATACTGTGATGTCACGGTGATGTCGGTTCACGAGCCGCTACCGGGTCCTCGGTTTTGCACAGCTTGGCGATGTGCGGTGAGGTCGCGCCAGCGCCGCCAAGGCCGGCTAGGCGGCACAGCTCGGCCGATCGGCCGAAAAAAAACCGGCTAAATGAACGGTCCCTACCATTCGGACGGCCTTCGGGTGAAAAGCGAACCCGCTATAATTCGGCCCATACATTTCTCAGATAGGTTCGTGCGCAGTCCTGCGCGCGGAATCCACCATGCTTTTTCCCACAGAATTTGACGTCATCGTCGTCGGCGGCGGGCACGCCGGCACGGAGGCCGCGTTGGCATCGGCCCGTATGGGTGCGAAGACGCTGCTGCTGACCCATAACATCGAAACGCTCGGGCAGATGAGCTGCAATCCGTCGATCGGCGGTATTGGCAAGGGCCATCTGGTCAAGGAAGTCGATGCGCTCGGCGGCGCGATGGCCGCTGCGACGGACGAGAGCGGTATTCAGTTCCGGATCCTGAATTCGTCGAAAGGCCCGGCCGTGCGCGCGACGCGTGCGCAGGCCGACCGTATCCTGTACAAGGCTGCGATCCGCCATCGGCTCGAGAACCAGCCGAACCTGTGGCTGTTCCAGCAGGCCGTCGACGATCTGATGGTCGAAGGCGACCGCGTGGTGGGCGCCGTCACGCAGATCGGCATCCGATTCCGCGCACGTGCGGTGGTGCTGACGGCGGGTACCTTCCTCGACGGCAAGATCCACGTCGGCCTGAACAATTACACGGGCGGTCGCGCGGGCGATCCGGCGGCCGTGTCGCTGTCGGCGCGTCTGAAGGAACTGAAGCTGCCGCAGGGCCGCCTGAAGACCGGTACGCCGCCGCGTATCGACGGCCGCTCGATCGACTTTTCGAAGCTGGACGAGCAGCCGGGCGACCTCGATCCGATCCCGGTGTTCTCGTTCCTGGGCCGTGCGGAGCAACACCCGCAGCAGTTGCCGTGCTGGGTCACGCATACGAACGAGCGCACGCACGACATCATTCGCGGCGGCCTCGACCGGTCGCCCATGTATACAGGCGTGATCGAAGGTGTCGGCCCGCGTTACTGCCCGTCGATCGAGGACAAGATCCACCGGTTCGCGTCGAAGGAATCGCACCAGATCTTCCTCGAGCCGGAAGGGCTGACGACCAACGAGTTCTATCCGAACGGGATTTCGACGAGCCTGCCGTTCGACGTGCAGCTCGAACTCGTGCACTCGATGCGCGGCCTCGAGAATGCGCACATCCTGCGCCCCGGCTATGCGATCGAATACGACTACTTCGACCCGCGCGCGCTGAAGGCATCGCTCGAGACGAAGGCGATCAACGGGCTGTTCTTTGCGGGCCAGATCAACGGCACGACGGGCTATGAAGAAGCGGCCGCTCAAGGCCTGCTGGCCGGTCTGAACGCAGGCCGTTACGTGCAGGAGAAGGACGCATGGTGCCCGCGTCGCGACCAGGCGTACCTTGGGGTTCTGGTCGACGACCTCGTTACGCGTGGTGTGGCCGAGCCGTACCGGATGTTCACGAGCCGTGCGGAGTATCGTCTGAGCCTGCGTGAAGACAATGCGGACATGCGCCTGACCGAGATCGGCCGCGAGCTGGGCCTGGTCGACGATGTGCGCTGGGATGCATTCAGCCGGAAGCGCGACGCTGTTTCACGTGAAACCGAACGACTGAAGTCGACATGGGTCACGCCGAAGACGCTGCCGCCGGAAGAGGCGACCGCGCTGCTCGGCAAGGCGATCGATCACGAGTACAGCCTCGCGGAGCTGCTGCGTCGCCCGGGTATCAGCTACGACGGCGTGTGCGGCCTGAAGGGCGGCGAATGCGGTCCGGCGGAGCCGTTGGCCGACGATCCGGTGCTGCTCGAGCAGATCAAGGAGCAGGTCGAGATCGGTATCAAATATCAGGGCTATATCGAACGTCAGGCGAGCGAGATCGAGCGCAACGATGCGAACGAGAACACGCGCCTGCCGGACGGTATCGACTATCGCGAGGTGCGCGGCCTGTCGTTCGAAGTGAGCCAGAAGCTCAACGAGTTCCGGCCGGAAACGATCGGCCAGGCATCGCGGATCTCGGGCGTCACGCCGGCTGCGATCTCGCTGCTGATGGTGCACCTGAAGCGCCGTGGCCTCGGCCGTCGTAATGGCACTGCCGCAGAGGCGACCGAGCAGGGGGACGGCACCGTCCCGACGCAACAATGACGGCGCGTCGCGCGCCGGCGGTTAATCGGGACGTACTTGAACAAATGCTCGTCGACGGCACGGCCGCGCTCGACCTCGCATTGACGGATACACAACGCAACCAGCTGCTCGATTACGTCGCGCTGCTCGGCAAGTGGAACGCGGTCTACAACCTGACCGCGATCCGCGACCCGAAGCAGATGCTGATCCAGCACATTCTTGATTCACTCTCCATCGTTCCGCATCTGCGCGACCGTGCATCGGCGCGCGTGCTCGACGTGGGTTCGGGCGGCGGGTTGCCCGGTATCGTGCTGGCGATCGTCCGGCCGGACTGGCAAGTGACGCTGAACGATATCGTGCAGAAGAAGTCTGCATTCCAGACTCAGATGCGTGCGGAGCTGAAGCTCGCGAACCTGTCGGTCGTCACCGGGCGGGTCGAATCGCTGCAGCCGGGTGTCGAAGTGCCGGAAAAATTCGACATGATCGTATCCCGCGCCTTCGCGGATCTATCCGACTTCGTTAAACTTGCTCGACATCTCGTCGCGCCCGGCGGATCGATCTGGGCGATGAAGGGTGTCCACCCGGACGACGAAATCGCACGGCTGCCGGAAGGCAGTCGCGTAAAGCAGACGATGCGGCTGGCGGTACCGATGCTCGATGCCGAACGGCATCTGATCGAGGTCACCGTCGACGAGGCGAATTGAAGGCGCGCGGTAGCGCGCTGTTTGTTTGAAGGTAAAGGGAACACACCAACGATGGCAAAGATCTTCTGCGTTGCGAACCAGAAGGGGGGCGTCGGCAAGACGACGACATCGGTCAATCTCGCCGCAAGCCTTGCAGCGCAGGAGCAACGAGTCCTGCTGATCGATCTCGACCCGCAGGGCAACGCGACGATGGGCAGCGGGATCGACAAGGCCGCCTGCGAGTCGACCGTGTACGAAGTGCTGGTTGACGGCGTCTCGGTGACGGACGCACGCGTGCGTCCGGAGGGTGTCACGTACGACGTGCTGCCGGCCAACCGCGAGCTGTCGGGTGCCGAGATCGAACTGATCAGCATCGACAACCGCGAGCGTCGGTTGAAGGCCGCGCTCGAGCATGTGGCCGACGACTACGACTTCGTGCTGATCGATTGCCCGCCGACGCTGTCGCTGCTGACGCTGAACGGGCTGTGCGCGGCGCATGGCGTCGTGATCCCGATGCAGTGCGAGTACTTCGCGCTGGAAGGGTTGTCGGATCTCGTCAACACGATCAAGCAGGTTCACGCGAACATGAACCGCGACCTGAAGATCATCGGCTTGTTGCGCGTGATGTTCGATCCGCGCATCACGCTGCAGCAGCAAGTCTCCGATCAACTGAAAGCGCACTTCGGCGACAAGGTGTTCGACGCGGTGATTCCGCGCAACGTGCGCCTCGCGGAAGCGCCGAGTTACGGGTTGCCGGGCGTCGTGTTCGACCGCAATTCGCGCGGTGCGCAGGCGTATCTCCAGTTCGGTGCCGAGATGATCGATCGCGTGCGCGCGTTCGAGGTGTCGTGATCCGGACATGAGCGAAGCGAGGAAGAAAGACATGAACGCGGTACCAAAGAAGAAGGGCTTGGGACGTGGCCTCGAAGCGCTGCTCGGCGGCAGTGCGGACATCACCGAAGCGGTGAAGATCGAAGGGGCACCGAACACGCTCGCGCTCGGCAAGCTGCAGGCCGGCAAGTACCAGCCGCGGACGCGGATGGACGAAGGCAGCCTGCAGGAGCTGGCGGCCAGCATTCGCGCGCAAGGCGTGATGCAGCCGATCCTGGTACGGCCCATTTCGTCTGACAAATACGAGATCATCGCAGGCGAGCGGCGTTTCCGCGCGGCACGCCTGGCTGGCCTCGACGAAGTGCCGGTGCTCGTGAAGGACGTGTCCGATCAGGCCGCCGCGGCGATGGCGCTGATCGAGAACATCCAGCGCGAGGACCTGAACCCGCTGGAAGAGGCGCACGGCATCCAGCGTTTGCTCGACGAGTTCGGTTTCACGCACGAACAGGCGGCCGAATCGGTCGGCCGTTCGCGCAGCGCGGTATCGAACCTGCTGCGCCTGCTGAACCTTGCTTCGCCGGTGCAGACGATGCTGCTGGCCGGCGATCTCGACATGGGGCACGCGCGTGCGCTGCTCGCGGTCGACGCCGCGACGCAGATCACGCTCGCGCATCAGGTCGTCAACAAGCGCATGTCGGTGCGCGAGACCGAGAAGCTGGTCGCGCACACGACGAAGGAAGCGCCGGCGGTGAAGGCGCGTGCGAAGGATGACGGCGGCCGCGACACGCGCCGTCTCGAGGAGGAGTTGTCCGACCTGCTCGCGTCGACGGTGAAGATCAAGCTCGGCCGCCGCGGGCGAGGGCAGGTGCTGATCGACTTCGGCAACCTCGACGCGCTCGAGGGCATTCTCGCGCGCCTTCGCGGCAACGTCGCGACGGAAGAGTAACGAGGTGCGATTGACGGAGAACATGGGCGCGGCAGCGCCGCGCCGATGGCTCGGATGGCTGATGCAGGAGCCGGTGCTGGCGGTACTGGCGCTTGCACTGATTATTCTTCAATGGTTGCGTCCGCAACCAATTGCCACATTGGCCGGTCTCGTCGACTGGCAGACCGTCGCGACGCTCGCGGGTCTGCTGATGCTGACCAAGGCGCTCGAGCTGTCCGGGTGCCTGATGTGGCTCGCGCATCGCATCGTGCATCACGTGCATTCCGAGCGCGGGCTGGCGATGCTGCTCGTCGTGTTCGCGGCGGCGCTCGCGATGTGGCTCACCAACGATGTCGCGCTGTTCGTCGTCGTGCCGCTGATGGTGTCGCTGCGCCTGCTGACGCCGCTGCCTTTCCGGCGGCTCGTGATCGTGGTCGCGCTGGCCGTCAATGCGGGGTCCGTCGCGACACCGCTCGGCAATCCCCAGAACCTGTTCCTGTGGCAATTGAGCGGCGTGTCGTTCGGCCGCTTCGTCGTCACGCTCGGGCCGCTCGCGCTGGCGCTGATGGCGCTGCTGCTCGTGCTGACGGCGTGTGCGTTTCGCGCGAAGCCGCTCGATCTGTCGGGAGACGTTCAGGCCGTCCCCGTCCAGCGCCTGCATGCGTTGCTCGCGGCGGTGCTGTTCGGTGCGTTCGTGCTGCTCGCCGATGCGCACCATCCCGTGCCGGGCCTGATTGCCGTCGTGATCGCGCTGGTGGTGGCGAGACGTGATGCAGTCCTGAAGATCGACTGGCTGCTGCTGCTGATCTTCGTGCTGATGTTCGTCGTGCTGCGCAGCGCGGCCGCGCTGCCCGTCGTGCACGACGCGATCGCGCGGACTCACCTCGATTCGCCGCTGCGCGTGTTCGCGGCAGGCGCGGTGCTGTCACAGGGCATCAGCAACGTGCCGGCGGCGATCCTGCTGTCGGAATTCACGCACGACTGGCGGGCGCTCGCGTTCGGCGTATCGGTCGGCGGTTTCGGTTTCGCGATCGGTTCGCTCGCGAACCTGATCGCGGTGCGTCTCGCGAAGGAGCCGCGCATGTGGCTGCCGTTTCACCTCGTGTCGATCCCGTTCGCGCTCGTGAGCGCGGCATTGGGTGCGTGGTTGCTCGTGCGCGGTTAAGCGATGCGGCCGCCTGCGGTGCAGGCGCGCTGCAAGCTTGGCGGGGTGAGGCACAGCATTCGCAGTGGGTGAGAAGCCGGGGCTGTTGATAAGTGCGGCGATCCACAGTCGATCGACTGTGGCGGCACAACAACTGATTGCAGGCGTCGACGCGCTCGCGTTCGAGCTATTTCGCGCATCGTGCTCGTCGCGGTGGTCACAGTATTTCCTCTCCTTCGCATCGCTGCGCCCGATCATTTTCCGTGATCGCGTCACAGCGGAATTCCTGCTGCAAACGCGTCGCGCCGGTGTCGCCCGCACCAGGCGTCGATGCCACGTCATTGCCTCGTCGCCGGACTTTTTCGGGCAAGAAATACCCGTGCAAAAAAGCGACCTTACAACTGTCATCGTACGTCGTGGATTCGCGCGTTTTTCACATGATGAGGCGTCGTTTTACGTAGGTTTTTGTCGCGTCTAAAGCCTTGAATCACTTGCAACTATCGCTTACAATCGCCCGGATTTGTTAGCTAGGCACCCCTGAAAGCTTTCGGAAAGCAGGGGCCGGGTTCAAGGATTTTGCGGAAGATTGCGATGGCGGGTCAGGCGCCGAACGACAGGCACGATGATCACCGAGCGCAACGCACCGCTTCAGCGGCCGGCGAACGGCGCGAGTCCGACGACGACTGGGATGCCGAGCAGCAAGATAACAACATCGTTCCGCTCACGCGGACGGAAGCCGAGAGGTTGTTCGGTCCGGACGTGAGCAAGCCGTCGCGCGTGACCCCCTACAAGGTGGTGATCGCGCAGGTGGTCTTGTCCCTGGTTGCAACGCTGGCGTGGTGGCTGTTTTCAAAGTCGCCGGGCGCCGCTGCGCAATCCGCGTTTCTGGGCGGAGCGATCGGCTGGGTGCCAAGCGCGTTGTTCGTGGCACGACTGAAGGCAGGTGGCTCGGCCACCGTGATGAGCTGGGTGATGGGCGAAGCCCTGAAGCTCGGCGTGACGATCGGGATGTTCGCCGCAGTGGCGTACGGCTACGCCGGCGTGCACTGGCCGGCACTCCTCGTCACCTACCTCGTCGTGCTGAAGACGTACTGGATCGCGCTGGCCTGGCGGTAAGCAACAAGCAGCGTGCGGTTTCGACAACGAATCGCACCGGCCCGTTCCCGCAATCACGGCAATAGCGTATTGCGGAACGGGGCAAAACGATTTTCGACAATTTGGGTGGCATTAACGATATGGCAGCTAGCGAAGGCACGCGCGGTCCGGATCCGTCCGAGTACATTGCGCACCACTTGCAGAATTTCTCCACCTCGCATCAGACGTCGATTTTCGACATCCACGTCTGGAACCTCGACACGCTGTTCTGGTCGATCGTGTGCGGCATCGTGACGATCCTCCTGCTGCGTCTGGCCGCCCGCAAGGCGACGTCGGGCGTGCCGGGCCGTTTCCAGTGCGCGATCGAGATGCTCGTCGAAATGGTCGAGGATCAATCGAAGGCCATCGTCCACGGCAACCGCACCTTCATCGCTCCGCTCGCCCTCACGGTGTTCGTGTGGGTCGCGCTGATGAACTCCCTCGACTTCCTCCCCGTCGACCTGCCGGGCCGCGTGATCGGCCTGCTCGGTCTGTCGGACGTGATTTCCCACCATCGCATCGTCCCGACGGCCGACCTGAACGGCACGCTCGGCATCGCGCTCGGCGTGTTCGTCCTGATGATCTACTACAGCATCAAGATCAAGGGCGCGGGCGGCTTCGTGCATGAGCTGCTGTCGGCCCCGTTCGGTGCCCACCCGCTGCTGTGGATCCCTAACCTCGCGCTCAACATCGTCGAATATCTCGCGAAGACCGTCTCCCTCGGCATGCGGCTGTTCGGCAACATGTACGCGGGTGAGCTGTTGTTCCTGTTGATCGCCCTGCTCGGCAGCATGTGGAGCTTCGGTGGCGACGCAACGTTCCTCGGCTTCGTTGGTCACGTGATCGCGGGTAGCGTCTGGGCAATCTTCCACATCCTGATTGTTCTGTTGCAGGCATTCATCTTCATGATGCTGACGCTGGTGTATCTCGGCCAAGCGCACGACAAGCACTAAGCGCGGCGTGCAAAAAAGAGTTTCCGTTTTAGTTTTTTAAATCTCAGTTCCAAGTCTTTTCACAAAGGAGTGATCATGCAAGCTTACATCGCCAACATCCAGGGTCTGACCGCCATCGGTATCGGCATCATCATCGGCCTGGGTGCAATCGGCGCCTGTATCGGTATCGCGCTGATGGGTGGCAAGTACATCGAAGCCTGCGCACGTCAGCCGGAACTCATCAACCCGCTGCAAACGAAGATGTTCCTGCTGGCCGGCCTGATCGACGCTGCATTCCTGATCGGCGTTGGTGTCGCAATGCTGTTCGCGTTCGCGAACCCGCTCCTGTCGAAGCTCGTCGCAGGCTAAGGTTCCTCGGAAATATGCGACCGGCGTGAGCCGGCGCAGGGCGGAACGGAGACTTGGGGCGCTGATCGAATGCAACTCGATGAGCGCCTTACCGTTTCATTTTTCCGGAATAGCAGATAAGGAAACACCGTGAATCTCAACGCAACTCTGTTTGCGCAAATGGTCGTGTTCCTGGTCCTCGCGTGGTTCACGATGAAGTTCGTGTGGCCGCCGTTGATCAACGCCCTCGACGAACGTTCGAAGAAGATCGCCGACGGCCTCGCAGCCGCGGAGAAGGGCAAGGCGGAACTCGACGCAGCGCACAAGCGCGTGGACCAGGAACTCGCGCAGGCCCGCAACGACGGCCAGCAGCGCATCGCCGACGCTGAAAAGCGTGCCCAGGCGGTCGCCGAGGAAATCAAGGCCAACGCCCAGGCTGAAGCCGCCCGCATCGTCGCCCAGGCGAAAGCGGAAGCAGAACAGCAAATCGTGAAGGCGCGCGAAGCGCTGCGTGGCGAAGTCGCCGCGCTGGCCGTGAAGGGCGCCGAGCAGATCCTGAAGCGCGAAGTCGATCAAACGGCCCACGCCCAACTGCTGAATCAACTGAAAGCCGAGCTCTGATCATGGCCGAACTTGCAACCATCGCCCGCCCTTACGCAGAAGCGCTGTTCCGCGTGGCCGAGGGAGGTGACATCGCCGCCTGGTCCACGCTCGTGCAAGAGCTGGCCCAGGTTGCGCGTCTGCCGGAAGTGCTGTCGGTCGCGTCGAGCCCGAAGGTGACGCGCACGCAAGTAGCCGAGTTGCTGCTTGCTGCGGTGAAGTCGCCGGTCGCGGCCGGCGCCGAAGCGAAGAACTTCGTGCAGATGCTGGTCGACAATCATCGCATCGCGCTGCTGCCGGAAATTGCCGAGCAGTTCGAGGCGCTCAAGAACGAACGTGAAGGTGCAGCCGACGCCGAGATCGTGAGCGCGTTCCCGCTGAACGGCGCGGATCTCGAAAGCCTCGTCTCTGGCCTCGAACGCAAGTTCAAGCGCAAGCTGAAGCCGACGGTCGAAGTCGATTCGTCGCTGATCGGCGGCGTGCGCGTGACGGTCGGCGACGAAGTGCTCGACACCTCGGTTCGCGCGCGCCTCGCATCGATGCAGGCTGCCTTGACCGCCTGAGCGCCACGCCGGCACGCAACAGAATTGACTATCAGGAGCGAATAATGCAACTCAATCCCTCTGAGATCAGCGAGCTGATCAAGAGCCGGATCCAGGGCCTTGAAGCGAGCGCAGACGTTCGCAACCAGGGCACCGTGATCTCCGTGACCGACGGTATCGTGCGTATCCACGGCCTGTCGGACGTGATGCAGGGCGAAATGCTCGAGTTTCCGGGCAACACGTTCGGCCTCGCGCTGAACCTCGAGCGCGACTCGGTCGGCGCGGTGATTCTCGGCGAATACGAACACATCTCGGAAGGCGACATCGTCAAGACGACGGGCCGCATTCTCGAAGTCCCGGTTGGTCCGGAACTCGTCGGCCGCGTGGTCGATGCGCTCGGCAACCCGATCGACGGCAAGGGCCCGGTCAACGCGAAGCTGACCGACGCGATCGAAAAGATCGCCCCGGGCGTGATCTGGCGTAAGTCGGTGTCGCAGCCGGTGCAGACGGGCATCAAGTCGATCGACGCGATGGTGCCGATCGGCCGTGGCCAGCGTGAGCTGATCATCGGCGACCGTCAGTGCGGCAAGACCGCGGTGGCGCTCGACGCGATCATCAACCAGAAGGGCAAGGACCTGATCTGTATCTACGTCGCGATCGGCCAGAAGGCTTCGTCGATCATGAACGTGGTTCGCAAGCTCGAAGAAACGGGCGCGATGGAATACACGATCGTCGTCGCCGCTTCGGCTTCGGATTCGGCAGCGATGCAGTACCTCGCGCCGTACGCCGGCTGCACGATGGGCGAATACTTCCGCGACCGCGGCCAAGACGCGCTGATCATCTATGACGACTTGACCAAGCAGGCTTGGGCATACCGTCAGATCTCGCTGCTGCTGCGCCGCCCGCCGGGCCGTGAAGCATACCCGGGCGACGTGTTCTATCTGCACTCGCGTCTGCTCGAGCGTGCTGCTCGCGTGTCGGAAGAGTACGTCGAGAAGTTCACGAACGGCGAAGTGAAGGGCAAGAGCGGCTCGCTGACGGCACTGCCGGTCATCGAAACGCAGGCTGGCGACGTGACCGCGTTCGTTCCGACGAACGTGATCTCGATTACCGACGGCCAGATCTTCCTGGAAACCGACCTGTTCAACGCAGGCATCCGCCCGGCAATCAACGCCGGCGTGTCGGTGTCGCGAGTCGGTGGCGCCGCTCAGACGAAGGTCGTGAAGAAGCTGTCGGGCGGTATCCGTACCGACCTCGCGCAGTACCGTGAACTGGCTGCATTCGCGCAGTTCGCATCGGACCTCGACGAAGCGACCCGCAAGCAGCTCGAGCGCGGCCGCCGCGTGACGGAACTGCTGAAGCAGCCGCAGTACCAGCCGCTGCAGGTCTGGGAACTGGCCGTGTCGCTGTACGCCGCGAACAACGGCTACCTCGACGATCTCGACGTCAAGCAAGTGCTGTCGTTCGAGAAGGGCCTGCGCGACAACCTGAAGACCAGCCACGCTGACCTCATCAAGCGCATCGAAGACACCAAGGATCTCTCGAAGGACGACGAAGGCGCACTGCGCTCGGCGATCGAATCCTTCAAGAAGTCCGGTGCCTATTGATCCGCGAGTGACACACTGAGGCCGCGCGGGTGCTGATGCGCCCGCGCCGCTTCGGTCAAGGAGCAAGCTATGGCTGGAATGAAGGAAATTCGCGGCAAGATCAAGAGCGTGCAGAACACGCGCAAGATCACGAAGGCGATGGAGATGGTGGCTGCATCGAAGATGCGTCGCGCGCAGGAACGCATGCGCGCCGCTCGTCCGTATGCAGACAAGGTCCGTGCCATCGCCGCGCACATGAGCCGTGCGAACCCGGAGTACCGCCACCCGTTCATGGTGGCAAACGACGGCGCGCAGACGGCCGGCATCATCCTCGTCACGACGGACAAGGGTCTTTGCGGCGGTCTGAACACCAACGTGCTGCGTGCGACGGTGCAGAAGTTCAAGGAGCTGGAAGAGAAGGGCCAGAAGGTCGAAGCCACCGCGATCGGCGGCAAGGGCCTCGGGTTCCTGAACCGCTTCGGCGCGAAGGTGATGTCGCAGGTCGTGCACCTCGGCGACACCCCGCATCTGGACAAGCTGATCGGCGCCGTGAAGACGCAGCTCGATCTGTACTCGGAAGGCAAGCTGTCGGCGGTCTATATCGCTTACACGCGCTTCGTCAACACGATGAAGCAGGAAGCCGTGATCGAGCAGCTGCTGCCGCTGTCGTCGGAACACTTCGAAGCCGATGACGGTACGCCGGCCACGTCGTGGGACTACATCTACGAGCCGGACGCGCAGGCAGTCGTCGACGAACTGCTCGTGCGTTACGTCGAGGCACTGGTGTACCAGGCCGTCGCGGAGAACATGGCGTCCGAGCAATCGGCGCGGATGGTCGCGATGAAGGCCGCGTCCGACAACGCGAAGACGGTGATCAGCGAACTGCAGCTCGTGTACAACAAGAGCCGCCAGGCCGCGATTACGAAAGAACTGTCGGAGATCGTCGGCGGCGCAGCCGCTGTTTAAGCGCGCGCCACGGACGACAACTGCGCCCTTGCGCGAGTAAAGAATCAGGTATTTAAAGGAAAAGCGATGAGTACTGCTGCTTTGGTAGAAGGCAAGATCGTACAGTGCATCGGCGCCGTTATCGACGTGGAATTCCCGCGCGACAGCATGCCGAAGATCTACGACGCGCTCATTCTCGATGGCTCGGAACTGACGCTCGAAGTCCAGCAGCAGCTGGGCGACGGCGTGGTCCGTACCATCTGTCTGGGTGCATCCGACGGCCTGCGCCGCGGCCTGACCGTGAAGAACACGAGCAAGCCGATTTCGGTTCCGGTCGGCAAGCCGACCCTCGGTCGTATCATGGACGTCCTCGGCCGTCCGATCGACGAAGCCGGCCCGATCGAAAGCGAAACGACGCGTTCGATCCACCAGAAGGCTCCGGCGTTCGACGAACTGTCGCCGTCGACCGAACTGCTCGAAACGGGTATCAAGGTCATCGACCTGATCTGCCCGTTCGCGAAGGGCGGCAAGGTTGGCCTGTTCGGCGGTGCTGGCGTGGGCAAGACCGTCAACATGATGGAGCTCATCAACAACATCGCGAAGGAACACGGCGGTTACTCCGTGTTCGCGGGCGTGGGCGAGCGTACCCGTGAAGGGAACGACTTCTACCACGAAATGAAGGACTCGAACGTTCTCGACAAGGTCGCGCTGGTGTACGGCCAGATGAACGAGCCGCCGGGCAACCGTCTGCGCGTCGCGCTGACCGGCCTGACGATGGCCGAGCACTTCCGTGACGAAGGCCTCGACGTGCTGTTCTTCGTCGACAACATCTACCGTTTCACGCTGGCCGGTACCGAAGTGTCGGCACTGCTCGGCCGTATGCCGTCGGCAGTGGGCTATCAGCCGACGCTCGCTGAAGAAATGGGCAAGCTGCAAGAGCGCATCACGTCGACCAAGAAGGGCTCGATTACGTCGGTCCAGGCCGTGTACGTCCCTGCGGACGACTTGACCGACCCGTCGCCGGCAACCACCTTCGGCCACCTGGACGCAACCGTCGTTCTGTCGCGTGACATCGCTTCGCTGGGTATCTACCCGGCGGTCGACCCGCTCGACTCGACGTCGCGCCAGATCGACCCGAACGTGATCGGTGAAGAGCACTACTCGATCACCCGTCGCGTTCAGCAGACGCTGCAGCGCTACAAGGAACTGCGCGACATCATCGCGATTCTGGGCATGGACGAACTGTCGCCGGAAGACAAGCTGTCGGTCGCACGTGCGCGTAAGATCCAGCGTTTCCTGTCGCAGCCGTTCCACGTCGCTGAAGTGTTCACGGGCTCGCCGGGCAAGTACGTGCCGCTGAAGGAAACGATCCGTGGCTTCAAGATGATCGTCGACGGCGAGTGCGACCACCTGCCGGAACAGGCGTTCTACATGGTCGGCACGATCGACGAAGCCTTCGAAAAGGCCAAGAAGATCCAGTAACGGCTTGAGTGAGTCGCAAGCCGGCGTGTGCCGGCCGGAGCAATCAGTCAGCGATGACTTTGTTCCGGCTGCTCGCGCCGGCCGCAATACGCTCAACCCGTGGATGAGATTGGAGTCGATATGGCAACCATCAAAGTAGACGTCGTCAGCGCGGAAGAGCAGATCTTCTCGGGCGAGGCGAAATTCGTCGCGCTGCCGGGCGAAACGGGTGAGCTGGGCATTCTGCCGGGCCACACGCCGCTCATCACCCGGATTCGTCCGGGTGCGGTGCGCATCGAAGTCGAGGGCGGCAACGACGAATTCGTGTTCGTCGCAGGCGGCATTCTCGAAGTGCAGCCGGGCGCCGTGACGGTGCTCGCCGATACCGCGATCCGCGGCAAGGACCTCGACGCGGCGAAAGCCGAGGAAGCGCGCAAGCGTGCCGAGGAAACGCTGCAGAACGCGAAGTCGGACCTCGACCTCGCAAAGGCGCAATCCGAGCTCGCGACCGCGATGGCGCAGCTCGAAGCGATCCAGCGTCTGGCGAAGATCCGCAGCCGGCACTGAGCCGCGCGCGCGTATCCCGCGAAAGAAAGCAGCCTTCGGGCTGCTTTTTTTTCGCCCGTCGTTTTCGTCTGTTTTTTTGCGGGCCGGATCGTACCGTCCGGTCGTGCTATTTCATCCGCCCGCCGCGATTTGATGTCAGAGTGTCGTCAGCAGAGCGCGGCATCATCCGGGCAGAGGCAGTCCGCCGCGATCGTGGCGGAGCAGGCAAGCGCGCGAGCCGCGCGCCGGGCCGATCAGACAAAAACGGACGGAGACATCGATGGCAGCAGACCTTGGCAAGGGGGCGCTGATCGCGCCCGAAAACGGACTGTCGTACGTGCGCGGCGCGACCGACGTGCCGCTATCCGAAGCGACGATCAGCCGGTTCCTGCTCGACACGGCCGGCCGCTTTCCCGATCGTCCGGCCGTCGTATTTCGCGAACAGCAGGTGCGCTGGACCTGGCGCGAATTCGCACACGAGGTCGACGTGCTCGCGGCGGGCCTCGCCGCGCTCGGGATCGTGAAGGGCGACTGCGTCGGCATCTGGTCGCCGAACCGCAGCGAATGGCTGCTCACGCAGTTCGCGACCGCGCGGATCGGCGCGGTGCTCGTCAACATCAACCCGGCCTACCGGCTCGCGGAACTCGAATACGCGCTGAACAAGGTCGGCTGCAAGGCCGTGATCGCGGCCGAGCGCTTCAAGACGTCCGCGTACGTCGAGATGCTGCAGACCATCGCGCCGGAGCTCGCGAGCGCGACGCCGGGCGACCTGCATGCGGCGCGCGTGCCGAGCCTGCGAACGATCGTTTCGATGGGCGAGGCGGCGCCAGCCGGCATGTTCCGCTTCGCGGACGTGATGGCGCGCGGCCGCGACACGCTCGATGTCGCTCGGCTCGACGCGATCGGCGCGACGCTCGTGGCCACCGAGCCGATCAACATCCAGTTCACGAGCGGCACGACCGGCAGCCCGAAGGGCGCGACGCTCACGCACCGCAACGTCGTCAACAACGCACGCTCGATCGCGGCGGCGATGCGCTTCACCGAACAGGATTCGCTCTGCATCCCGGTGCCGTTGTATCACTGCTTCGGGATGGTGCTGGCCGTGCTCGCGTGCGTGTCGAAGGGCGCGGCGATGGTGTTCCCCGGCGAGGCATTCGATCCGGTCGCGACGCTCGCGGCCGTGGCCGACGAACGCTGTACCGCGCTGCACGGCGTGCCGACGATGTTCATCGCGGAACTCGATCATCCGGACTTCGCGAAGTTCGACCTGTCGACGCTGCGCACCGGCATCATGGCCGGCTCGCCGTGCCCGATCGAGACGATGAAGCGCGTCGTGTCGCAGATGCATTTGCGCGAGATCACGATCGCGTACGGGA
Organism: Burkholderia sp. Bp8984; assembly: GCF_003853755.1. NCBI lineage: Bacteria > Pseudomonadati > Pseudomonadota > Betaproteobacteria > Burkholderiales > Burkholderiaceae > Burkholderia > Burkholderia sp. Bp8984. The sequence goes on along the minus strand of NZ_QTQN01000024.1, from coordinate 6,263 downwards.
TGACGGAGACGAGCCCCGTGTCGTTCCAGAGCTCGACCGACGATCCGCTCGAGAAGCGCACGACGACGGTCGGGCGCATCCAGCCGCACCTGGAGGTGAAGATCGTCGATCCGAACGGCGAGATCGTGCCGGTCGGCGCGACGGGCGAGCTGTGCACGAAGGGCTATTCGGTGATGCTCGGCTATTGGGACGACGACGCGAAGACGCGCGAGGTGCTGGTCGACGGCTGGATGCATACGGGCGACCTCGCGACGCTCGACGCGGACGGCTACTGCAACATCGTCGGTCGGCTGAAGGACATGGTGATCCGCGGTGGCGAGAACGTGTATCCGCGCGAGATCGAGGAATTCCTGTTCAGGCATCCGAAGATTCAGAGCGCGCAGGTGTTCGGCGTGCCGGATCCGAAATACGGCGAGGAGCTGTGCGCGTGGATCGTGCTGCGCGCGGACGAGCAGATGACCGAGGACGACGTGCGCGCGTTCTGCAGCGGCCAGATCGCGCACTACAAGATTCCGCGCTACATCCGCTTCGTCGACGAGCTGCCGATGACGGTGACGGGCAAGGTGCAGAAGTTCGTGATGCGCGACCGGATGATCGAGGAACTGAAGCTGGACGTGCAGAAGACCGCGTGAGAGGCCGGTTGGCCGGCGGCAGGAAAAACGCGGCGGCCTGCGGGCCTTGCATTTTCGATGGACGAAAAAAAGCGGGCTTATTAGCCCGCTAAAAACCACACGCTACGGGGTTAGCGCGAGGAGACCAAAGATGAAACCGGATCCGGCGGGGGGCCGGAAACGACTCCAACAGGGATGCCCCTCGGAAGGGCTTCGGTACGTGACCGACTGGCTCGCAGCGCTTCGCGTCCGCTCACACTTGGCACACGAGACCGCATCCGTGTTGAAACCGTTGAGGCCATTGTGGGCGAATTGCTCACCCCTCGCGGTAACAAAGTGTTTCAGGTTGTAACGCCCGCCAGATAAGGCTTTCCGGGATTTTTTGCTGTTTTCGGGGTCCTGAAAAAGGTCATATTTACCCATCTTTTCCGCAGAGTTTTCAGCGGTTGCACATAATGCGTTTTTCATGCGTATCAGCATCGGTGAATGGCCGATTTACACGCCCGAATGTGCATCGCGCGGCACATATCGCATATGACGATTCATTCGTCAGAAAGATTTTGAAACGTGATCGGCGCGCGCGGTAGTCGGCTATTCGGCCAATTTTCGCGGTTTTACGTCTTCAGCCCCCGCGCCGTGTGTAACGGGGCGGCGGACGGCCATAGTGCCGCCCGCGCCCCGTTCGCCTGCTGCGATAGCGGGGTCGTGTCTGCTATCGGCCGCCGTTGCCGCCCGCGATCGTGCTTACTTCAGCCACTTGTCGGCGATCGCCTGGTATTCGCCGGTCGACAGCGCGAGGTGCAGCCACTGGTCGACATACTGCTGGAACACGACGTCGCCGCGCGGCACCATGTACGCCTTTTCGCCGAACTGGAACGGCTTGTCCGGATGCACCGAGCACAGGCCCGGATTCAGCTTTTGCTGCAGCAGCGTCTCGGATGCGTCCGTCACCATGACGTCCGCCTTGCCCGCGATGATCTGCTTGAAGATCGTCACGTTGTCAGGGTAGACGGTCAGGTTCGCGTGCGTGAAGAACTGCTTCGCGAAGCGCTCGTTGGTGCCGCCCGGGTTCACGATCACGCGTGTCTCGGGTCGGTCGATCTGTGCGACGGTCTGGTACTTGTCGGCGTCCGCGCAGCGCACGATCGGCGTCTTGCCGTCGACCACGTACGGCTGCGTGAAGAACACGCGCTTCTGGCGCTCGAGCGTCGTCGATACGCCGCCGACCGCGATATCGCACTTCGCGACGAAGTCGTTGGTGAGGTTCGACCAGCTCGTCTTCACGAAGTCGGCCTTCACGCCGAGCGATTTCGCGAGCGACTCGGCCATGTCGATGTCGATGCCTTCGAAGCGGCTGTCGCTCCGGTAGTACGAATACGGCTTGTAGTCGCCCGTCGTGCACACGCGCAGCGTGCCGCGTGCGAGCACGTCGTCGAGCCGCGAGCCGGCCGCGGCCGCGGACGACGGTGCGGTCGTACCCTGCGCGTGCGCGGCGGCGCAGCAAAGCAGGGTGGCGGCGGCGAGTGCGGCGCGCGTGGCAAATGTCTTCATCGGTCTCCTCCGTGGATCGGTTCGATATCAGCGTCCGATCATAACGGAGCCATCGCGCGCTTCATATGGCCGCCATCGCATCGACATACGCAGCCGTGCGGCCCCGCTCCGGTAAAATGCCGCTTTGCCTTCGCATCGTCGCTCCTACCGTGGCCCATACCCTGCTCAACGACACCTTCCTGCGTGCGCTTCTGCGCGAGCCGACCGACTACACGCCGATCTGGCTGATGCGCCAGGCCGGCCGCTACCTGCCCGAGTACAACGCGACGCGCGCGCGCGCCGGCAGCTTCCTCGGCCTTGCGAAGAATCCCGATTACGCGACCGAAGTGACGCTGCAGCCGCTCGAGCGCTTCCCGCTCGACGCCGCGATCCTGTTCTCGGACATCCTGACGATTCCCGACGCGATGGGCCTCGGCCTCGACTTCCAGGTCGGCGAAGGGCCGAAGTTCGCGCATCCGGTGCGCACCGAGGCCGATGTCGCGAAGCTCGCGGTGCCCGACATCGAGGAAACGCTCGGCTACGTGACGGGCGCCGTGCGCGAGATTCGCCGCGCGCTGACCGACGGCCAGGGCCGCCAGCGCGTGCCGCTGATCGGCTTCTCGGGCAGCCCGTGGACGCTCGCGTGCTACATGGTCGAAGGCGGCGGGTCGGACGACTTCCGCACGGTGAAGTCGATGGCGTATTCGCGCCCCGACCTGATGCACCGCATCCTCGACGTGAACGCGCAGGCCGTGGCCGCATACCTGAACGCGCAGATCGAAGCCGGCGCGCAGGCCGTGATGATCTTCGATACGTGGGGCGGCGCGCTGGCGGACGGCGCATACCAGCGCTTCTCGCTCGACTACATCCGCCGGGTGGTCGCGCAACTGAAGCGCGAGCACGACGGCGAGCGCGTGCCGGTGATCACGTTCACGAAGGGCGGCGGGCTGTGGCTCGAGGAAATCGCGGCGACCGGCGTCGACGCGGTCGGGCTCGACTGGACGGTCAACCTCGGCGCCGCACGCGAGCGTGTCGCGGGGCGCGTTGCGCTGCAGGGCAACCTCGACCCGACGATCCTGTTTGCGCCGCCGGCCGCGGTGCGCGAGCAGGCCCGCGCGGTACTCGACAGCTACGGCAATCATCCCGGCCACGTATTCAACCTCGGCCACGGCATCTCGCAGTTCACGTCGCCCGACCACGTCGCCGAACTCGTCGACGAAGTGCACGCGCACAGCCGCAAGATTCGTAGCGGAGCGGCGGGCTGAGCGCAAGCGCTGTCATGCTGCACTGCGGGATGACGGCGTTTCGCTGTCGGCGCTAAACAGGGCGCAACCCCGCCCCGGTTGCCGATCCATCGCTTGTCAAGACTTGACTTATGCACATTTTCCACGTTGCAGCGCGGTAGAGCCCTGCATCGGTCGAATTGTCTCGCTATGGTTGGGTAATTTGAATAGCAGCCTTATGGAATAAGGCTCCGCGGGGCGCGGCACACGGCGGCCGGAAACAGCGGAAAGCACGGCCCCGCGCGCTTTGCGGCGATTGGATGGGGAGTTCTCAACAAAGTTATCCACAGGCTGGTCAGGGTATACGGCGATTCCTAATGCGAATCCAAAACTTAGCGCCGAATCTGAAGTTTTACTTTAAGTCCGTCACCGTGATGCGGACTCGGATGCAAGTCGTCCGTGCGCTGTGCGCTGCCGCCGGAGCGCGGTGATGGACGGCACCTACCTGCGGGTCGCCCTCGACCATCCGCTCGCCACCCTGTTCGACTACCGCTGCGACGTCCAGCCGGCGCCCGAGCCAGGCACCCTGGTGCAGGTGCCGTTCGGCAAGCGGCAGGTCGTCGGCCTCGTCTGCGAAGTGACGACTCACACCGACGTGCCGCCGTCCCGCTTGCGGGCAATCGACGCGATCTGTACCGAGCTGCCGCCGCTGGCGCCGGACTGGCTTGCGCTCGTCTCCTTCGCGGCCGACTACTACCAGCGCGGTCGCGGTGAAGTCGCGCTGCCGGCGTTGCCGCAGGCGCTGCGCGACGCGGAGCGCTGGGGGCGGCTGCTGGCGCCCGAAGTGCGTCACCGGCTGACCGAAGCCGGCCGCACGGCGCTCCCCGACGCACTGCCCGCGCGCGGGGCCGCGCTGCGGCGGCTCGCGCAGGCACTCGCCGACACCGATTCGCTGACGCTGCCCGATGCGCGCGCATTGCACCCGAAGGCGGCGGCCACCCTCGACGACTGGGCGGCGCGCGGCTGGGTCGCGATCGAGGAAATCGGCTGGGCCGACGCGCCTGTGCCCAAAGCTGTGGATAACCTGTCGACAACCGGTGGACGAACTGTGCCGCCGGCGCTCACCGACCAGCAGGCCGAGGCGCTCGACGCGATCCGCGCCGCGCAGGGCTTCGCGCCGTTCCTGCTGCATGGCGTGACCGGCAGCGGCAAGACCGAGGTGTATCTGCATGCGCTCGCCGCGCTGCTCGATGCGCGGCCCGACGCGCAGGCGCTCGTGCTCGTGCCCGAAATCAACCTGACGCCGCAGTTCGAGGCCGCGTTTCGCGCGCGCTTCGCAGGCACGCTCGCCGACGACGCGATCGTCACGCTGCACAGCGGGCTCGCCGAAGGCGAACGGGCGCGCAACTGGCTCGCCGCACATACGGGCCGCGCGCGGATCGTGCTCGGCACGCGGCTCGCGGTGCTCGCGTCGCTGCCGACGCTCGCGCTGATCGTCGTCGACGAGGAGCACGAGCCCGCGTACAAGCAGCAGGAAGGGCTGCGCTATTCGGCGCGCGATCTCGCGGTGTGGCGCGCGAAGCATCTCGGTATTCCGGTCGTGCTCGGTTCGGCGACGCCGTCGCTCGAGACCTGGTGGCAGGCCGAGCAGGGGCGCTACACGCGGCTCACGCTGTCGCGCCGCGCGGTGGCCGACGCGACGCTGCCGACCGTGCGGCTGATCGATCTCGAAGAGGAGCGGCGGCGCGGGCGCGCGTCGATGGGCGGGCTGTCGGGGCCGCTCGTCGCGGCGCTGAAGGCGCGGCTCGAGCGCGGCGAGCAGAGCCTCGTGTTCCTGAACCGGCGCGGCTACGCACCGCAGCTTGCGTGCGACGCGTGTGGCTGGGTCGCCGGTTGCCCGCGCTGCAGCGCCTATGTCGTGCTGCACAAACCCGAGCACGCGTTGCGCTGCCATCACTGCGGCTGGGAAGCGCGCATTCCGCGTTCGTGCCCGGAATGCGGGAACGTCGACATCGCGCCGCTCGGGCGCGGCACGCAGCGCATCGAGGAGGCGCTCGCCGAGGCCGTGCCGGGCGCACGGATCCTGCGGATCGACGCGGACAGCACGCGGCGCAAGGGCAGTGCGCAGGCGCTGTTCTCGGATGTGCACGCCGGTGAAGTCGACATCCTGGTCGGCACGCAGATGATCGCGAAGGGGCACGACTTCCAGCGCGTGTCGCTCGTCGGCGTGCTCAATGCCGACACCGCGCTGTTCTCGCACGACTTCCGCGCGAGCGAGCGGCTGTTCGCGCAGCTGATGCAGGTGAGCGGCCGCGCGGGGCGCGCGGGGCTGCCGGGCGAGGTGCTGGTGCAGACGCGTTATCCGCGTCACGCGCTGTATCACGCGCTCGGCCGGCAGGATTACGTCGGCTTCGCGAATTCGACGCTCGGCGAGCGCCGCGACGCGCACCTGCCGCCGTTCGTCTACCAGGCGCTGCTGCGCGCCGAGGGGCGCACGCTCGACGCGGCGCTCGCGTTCCTGCTGCAGGCCGCGGCTGCGTTGCCGGGGCTGCCGGGTGCCGATCGCGTGACCGTGTACGACGCGGTGCCGATGACGATCGTGAAGGTCGCGAACGTCCACCGCGCGCAGCTGCTGCTCGAAAGCGCATCGCGGGCCGCGTTGCAGCACGCGCTGCGCGCATGGCAGCCGGAACTGCGCGCGCTGAAGGGCGTGCTGCGGTGGAGCGTCGAGGTCGATCCGCTGGATATCTGAGCGGCGCGGCGGCGGTCGTCGTGCCGCGCGCCGCTTCCTCGGTACCGAGCCGTCGACCTGCCGAGCTGCCGAGCTGCCGAGCCGCCGAGCCGCCGAGCCACCGAGCCACCGAGCCACCGAGCCACCGAGCCACCGAGCCACCGAGCC
>NZ_QTQN01000023.1:0-131456 GCF_003853755.1 Burkholderia sp. Bp8984 | reverse complement strand
TCAGGTGTGTAAGCGCAGTAATGCGTTCAGCTAACTGATACTAATTGCCCGTAAGGCTTGATCCTATAACAAGTCTGTTTCGCGCTAAGATGAGCGCGTCAGACGGGTTGGATTCTCGTGTGTGATACACACAACTCAAAATTACTGCTTCTTCCCAGATTGGTCGCGTTGCCAAGCAACGTGACAACCCTCTTTGCCTGATGACCATAGCGAGTCGGTCCCACCCCTTCCCATCCCGAACAGGACCGTGAAACGACTCTACGCCGATGATAGTGCGGATTCCCGTGTGAAAGTAGGTAATCGTCAGGCTCCCTAAGCCAGAAACCCCCGCCCGAAAGGCGGGGGTTTTTGCATTTGCAGCAAAGAAATACGCGATCTCAGGCCGTCGAATCTCTCCCGTTTGTTGCTCAAGCCGCAACGCATATCCACTTTCCATCCTCCAGGACCATTCGCCCGCCTGTTCGCTTCTATCTTCGGTCAATAATCGACTCGCGCGAACTCGGCGAAGCCGCTGGCCTGGCACCATTCATACCCGCTCCACATCGTCGCACCGACTTTTCAAAGTTCGTCCCGTATCGATATTCGCCGTCCGCCGCCTCCGCTTTTTAGCCAAATAGGCCGGAAACTCGTGCGAAATGACGCCTTATTCGGCGTGGCCACGTAGAATTTGCGAATCTCCACCCCAGTAGCATCCAGAACGATGAACGCCGCCACTCAGATAGCTCGGGCCGTATGCCCGCACGATTGTCCGGACACGTGCGCAATGCGTGTGACCGTCGAAAACGGTCGGGCGATCAAGGTCGCGGGCGATCCCGACCATCCGCCGACGCAAGGCGTGCTGTGTACGAAAGTCAGCCGATACGCCGACCGCGTTCATCATCCCGACCGACTCACTGTTCCCCTCAAGCGCGTGGGCGCGAAGGGGGAGGGGCGCTTCGTGCCGATCAGCTGGAGCGAAGCATTCGACGAGATCGGTCGTCGTCTCGGCGAAATCGCCGCGCGCGCGCCGGAGGCGATCCTGCCGTACAGCTACGCGGGAACGATGGGGCTCGTGCAGGGCGAAGGCATCGCCCAGCGGTTCTTCCATAAACTCGGTGCGTCCCGGCTCGAGCGGGCCATCTGCGCGGCGGCCGGCGCAGCAGGGCTGCGCTATACGTATGGCGGAAGCGTCGGCATGCATCTCGAGCATTTCGAGGAAAGCGAGTTGATCCTGATCTGGGGCGCCAACCCGATCGCCTCCAGCCTGCATTTCTGGACCCGTGCGCAGGAAGCCAAGCGTCGCGGCGCCCGTCTCGTCGCAATCGATCCCTACCGCTCGCTGACGGCAGAGAAATGCCATCAGCACATCGCATTGAAACCGGGCACCGACGGAGCGTTCGCGCTCGGCATGATGCATGTGCTGATCACCGAGGATCTGCTCGATCACGACTACATCGCACGCCATACGCTCGGCTTCGATGCGCTCAAGGCGCGAGCCCTGTCCTATCCGCCGGAGCGTGTCGCGCAAATCTGCGGCATCGAGGCGTCGGAACTGATCGAACTCGCACGTCGTTACGGCGCGACCCGCAAGGCATCGATCCGCCTCAATTACGGCATGCAGCGCGTGCGCGGGGGCGGCAACGCCGTGCGCGCGATTGCGAGCCTGCCTGCGCTGACGGGCGCGTGGCGCGACCGGGCCGGCGGGCTGCTGCTGTCGTCGTCGGAATCTGCACCGGTCAATCAGGCGGCGCTGCTGCGCCCCGATCTGATGCCCGGCTGGCCGCAGAAACTGCCGCGCATCATCAACATGAATGCCATCGGCGATGCACTGCTGCATCCGGGCGACGCGACTTTCGGGCCGAAGGTCGAAGCAGTGATCGTCTACAACTCGAATCCGGTTGCGGTTGCCCCCGACTCGTCGAAAGTCGCCGCCGGGTTCGCGCGCGAAGACCTGTTCACGGTCGTTCTCGAGCACTTCAAGACAGATACTGTCGACTTCGCCGACATTGTGTTGCCGGCCACGACGCAGCTCGAGCATCTCGACGTCCACAAGTCGTACGGCCACACCTATGTGATGGCGAATCTGCCGGCGATTCCGCCGGTCGGCGACGCACGACCGAACACCGAAATCTTTCGCGGCATTGCGCGCAGCATGGGGCTGGACGAGCCCGCGCTTTATCACAGCGACGAACAGGTCGCGCAGGCGGCGCTTCGCTGGGACGATCCGGCGCTCGACAGCGACTGGGAGACGTTGAAGCGTGCCGGCTGGCTGAAGCTCAAGGTGGCGGACGCGCCTTTCGCGAATGGCGGCTTTCGCACACCGTCCGGCAAATGCGAGTTCTACAGCGCGCGACTCGAGCAGATGGGCATGGACCCGGTGCCCGATTACCTGCCGCCGTTCGAATCGGCGGAGGCGGCGCCTGAACTCGCCGCCCGCTACCCGCTCGCGATGATTTCGCCGCCGGCCCGGCACTTCCTGAACAGCACATTCGTGAACGTGGACAGCCTGCGCAGCACGGAAGGCCAGCCGCATCTCGATATTCACCCGGCCGACGCCGATGCGCGCGGCATCGGGGAGGGCGACGTCGTACGCATATTCAACGACCGCGGATCGATGCAGGCGGTCGCAAGAGTGACCGATCGCGCGCGGCCGGGGCTCGTCGTCGGGCTGTCGATCTGGTGGAAGAAATTGTCGGCGGACGGTCGGAACGCGAACGAAGTGACGAGCCAGGCGCTGACCGACCTCGGCAACTCGGCGACCTTTTACGATTGTTTGGTGGAAGTTGAGCGGACTTGACGGAACTTCCAGATATGATCGGACGAATGCGTTCGAAAGTTCGAAGTGGACATCTAACCCTGTTGTCTCAGGACGGGCGAGCCGCTACGATGCGTTTTAGCACGACCATTCGAAAATCAGTGAGGAGACGCGCGGTATGGATAAAATTTGGCTGAAATCGTACCCACCCGGCGTTCCAGCCGAAATCGACGCGTCTCCATATCCTTCCGTCCCGGATCTCCTCGACGAGAGCTTCAGGCAGTATCGCGACCGCAAGGCGTTCGTCTGCATGGGCAAGAGCATCACGTACGGCGAACTCGATGCACTGTCGCGCCGGTTCGGCGCGTGGCTGCAGTCGCGTGGCCTGAAGCGCGGCGCACGCGTCGCGCTCATGATGCCGAACGTGCTGCAGTACCCGGTGGCGATCGTTGCCGTGCTCCGCGCGGGCTACACCGTCGTCAACGTCAACCCGCTCTATACGCCGCGCGAGCTCGAACATCAGCTGAAGGACAGCGGGGCCGAGGCGATCGTCATTCTCGAGAATTTCGCGTCGACGTTGCAGGCCGTTATCGCCAATACCGACGTCAAGCATGTCGTGGTCGCGTCGATGGGCGACCTGCTGGGCATCAAGGGCTGGCTCGTCAATTACGTCGTACGCAACGTGAAGAAGATGGTGCCGGCCTGGCAGCTCCCGTCGTTCACGCGCTTCAAGGCCGCGCTGTCCGAAGGGGCGCGGCAGACCTTCAAGCCGCCGAAGATCGGCCCCGACGACGTCGCGTTCCTCCAGTACACGGGCGGTACGACGGGTGTCGCGAAGGGCGCGACGCTGCTGCACCGGAACATCGTGTCGAACGTGCTGCAGGCCGGCGCCTGGCACCATCCCGCGCACGCGAAGTACCCGGAGGTGAAGCAATTCGTGACGGTTGTCGCGCTGCCGCTCTATCACGTGTTCGCGCTGACGGTCTGCGGCTTCCTGACGATGCGCACGGGCGGCATGGGCATCCTGATTCCGAATCCGCGCGACATCGGCGGCATGATCAAGGAACTGAAGGGATACCAGATCTCGACGATTCCCGCCGTCAACACGTTGTACAACGCAATGCTGAACCATCCCGAATTCAACCAGCTCGACCTGTCGAAGCTCGTGATCGCCAACGGCGGTGGCATGGCGATCCAGGAAGGCGTCGCGAAGCGCTGGTACGAGAAGACCCAAACGGCGATCATCGAAGGGTACGGCCTGTCCGAAACGTCGCCGGTCGCGACCTGCAACCCCGTGACGGCGACCGAGTACAGCGGGACGATCGGCCTGCCGCTGCCGTCGACCGAAATTGCCATCCGCGACGACGCCGGCAACGACGTCGCGCTCGGCGAGCCGGGCGAGATCTGCATCCGCGGGCCGCAGGTCATGGCCGGCTACTGGAACCGCCCGGAAGAAACCGCGAAGGTCATGTTCGCGGACGGTTTCTTCAAGACCGGTGACGTCGGCGTGATGGACGCGCGCGGTTACGTGAAGATCGTCGACCGGAAGAAGGACATGATCCTGGTATCCGGTTTCAACGTGTATCCGAACGAGGTCGAGGACGTGGTGGCGTCGCACCCGGGCGTGTTCGAGGTGGCGGCGGTCGGCGTGCCAGACGAGCATTCGGGCGAAGCCGTGAAGCTGTTCGTCGTGAAGAAGGATCCGGCGCTGACCGACAAGGACATCCTCGCGTACTGCAAGGAGCGGCTCACCGGTTACAAGCGGCCGAAACTCGTCGAGTTCCGCACGGAGCTGCCGAAGACGAACGTCGGCAAGATCCTGCGGCGCGAGCTGCGCGACGGACGCGTGTAACACCCAAGTCGAACGAAGGAGCCCGGTCTGTGCCGGGCTCTTTTGCTTGTGGTGCGCATCAGGGCTGCCGCGCCATATCGGAACGGCGCGCGTTCGTCCGGGCGCGCCGCGGCGGGCGGAGCGCCCCGGTCGGGCCGCCCGCCGCCGACTCGATTCGAACGGGGCGGCACTTCGCTGCACGCCGGAGTCGGCAAATGGTGGCGTTCGTGTCGAGTCAGCATCGCGAACGATTCGTCGCCAAGAGTGCGTTACCCGGCGATCATTCCGCGCACACCGCACACCGCACACCGCTTCGCAGCCCCAAAAGAAAAGGCGCCCGAAGGCGCCTTCAAGATGCTGCGGCTTGTCAGGCAAGCGGATTAGAACTTGTGACGGATACCGACACGCGCTGCGACCTGGTTGCTGGTCGTCGACGGATCGAGACCGTTGATCGAAGCATGTGCCTGAACGACGTTGCCTGCCGAGTCGAGCGTGTTGCCCGATGCATGCTGGTACACGCCGATCACGTAGACGTCCGTGCGCTTCGACAGGAAGTAGTCGACGCCCAGCGAGCCCTGGTGGTACTTGGCTGCCGAGTTGCCGTCGATCTTGCTGCCTTGCGTGTAGTCGTACGCCGCACCGACGATCAATGCCGGGGTCAACTGATACTTGAAGTTGATTTCGCCGTTGTTGAAGGTCGCGGTCTGGTTCACGAACGGACCGACCGAGAAGCCCTTGAACTTCGTGTTCGAGTACGTCGCGCCGATCGTCGCTGCGCCGAACGTGTATGCGCCGCCCGCACCGATGACCTGGTACGTGTTCGCGCTGTTCGCATACGCGCCGTAGACCGGCGACGACACGGCCGTCGCAGCAGCCGACGCGCCCGTATTGAACATGCCGCCGAAGTTCGCCGGCGTACGTGCGTTCAAGTAGCCGACACCCAACACCAGCGGGCCGTTGTTGTAACCGGCGCCGAGCGACCAGACCTGGTTCTTCGAGAACTGGCCGGCTTGACCGCCGAAGCTGTACAGGCCGCCGAACGAGAAGCCGCCGTAGGTCGGGCTCGTGTACTTGACCGCGTTGTTCACACGGTAAGCGTTGTTGAAGTTGTCGAGGTCGCCCGGGTGAGCGGCGATGTAGCCGCCCCACTGGTCGCCTGCCTCGAGCGGGCCGACGAAGTCGACGACGGAGTCGTACTGGCGACCCAGCGTGACCGTACCGTACTGGCTCGACAGGCCGACGTAAGCCTGGCGGCCGAACATCAGGCCGCCCTGGCCGAGCTTGCCGGAGTTGACGTCAAAACCGTTCTCGAGCACGAAGATCGCCTTCAGGCCGCTGCCCAGATCTTCGGTGCCGCGCAGGCCGAAGCGGCTGCCTTGCATCACGCCGCTTGCCAGGCCGTACAGATGGCCGCCCTTGGCGTTGTTGTTGAAGATGAAGCCTTCATCGATGATGCCGTAAAGCGTCACGCTGCTTTGCGCATGTGCAGCGCCAGCAAACGCGCCCAGCGCGACGAGCGCGAGAAGCGACTTTTTCATTAACGGATCTCCAAGAATCACTGAATTTTTTTGGCGGGGCGGATAGTTATGGTGTGTTGACGGGCCCCATCAACTTCGCAAGAAGTCGCACGTAATGTAGCAAAGCCGATTTTTCCGACAAAGCGAAATGCCGTGGCTCAAGGTTCCCATGTTTCCTTTATGCAACAATGGTTAAAATCACGGGTTAACCGCAATTTCCGCTGAATAATCAAGTCGGTTACGTAGCGGAGCACGTGCCGTTGCCGCCCGCGGCAGCGCACGCAGCCAGGAGAACAGGATGGTGTTGGACGAACTGATCAGCGAATTCGATCGCGGCCTGCGATCGCTGACCGGCATTAGCCGGATGAGCCGCCCGGTGCCCGCGCCGGCGGAGCCGCCGGCCGGCGAACTGACCCCCGCGGAGCGCACGCATGCCGCGGGGCTGATGCGCGTGAACCACGTCGGCGAGGTCTGTGCGCAGGCGCTTTATCAGGCGCAGAAGCTGACCGCGCGCTCGTCGTCGTCGAAGGCGATGTTCGAGGAAGCCGCGCGCGAGGAGGAGGATCATCTCGCGTGGACCGCGCACCGGCTGAAGGAACTCGATTCGCGTCCGAGCCTGCTCAACCCGCTGTGGTACGCCGGCGCGCTCGCGATCGGTGTCGTCGCCGGCACGCTGGGCGACAAGGTCAGCCTCGGCTTCATGGCGGAGACGGAGCGTCAGGTCGAGAGCCACCTCGACGGGCACCTGTCCGAGCTGCCGGCGACCGACACGGCGTCGCGCGCGATCGTCGAGCAGATGCGGCTCGACGAGGTGAAGCACGGCAAGGCCGCGACCGATGCGGGCGGGATCGAACTGCCGCTGCCCGCACGGATGCTGATGCGCGCCGCGTCGAAAGTCATGACGAGCACTGCATACTATCTGTGACATTCGGAGGTGGGCGGCGCATGACGCCGCCCACCTCCGTCACCCATCGATACCGCCCGTTTTTTCCGCGTTTTCCCGCCCCCGAAAGCCCCGTCCGCACGCCAGTCTGGCCCGCCTTTCTCACGTATCACCTTCACAAGTTGCACTAGCTCATTCATTTATAACGGTTTTTGGTATGAGGGGCCGCATGAGCATGTGCGCGTAAGTCCTTGTTCTAACTAACAAAATTCGTCAAAAAACCGGGCCGCTCCCTTGACCGTGCCAAACCCTTCCTCTAAAGTGGGAGACAGTGTGAGAAAGTGTATTTTTGTGTGATTTGGCGGGCTATTCGGGCTAAATTCTTGAGCGTTGAGCGGGTGCTTCGGTGCCCTGAACGGGAGAGCGGAAAGTGTTCCAAGGGGCGTCGGCGCTGACGCTCGATGCGAAAGGGCGGATGTCGGTGCCGGCTCGCTATCGCGAAGCGCTGCAAGGACAGGCAGAAGGACGGGTGACTGTGACCAAGCACCCGGACGGCTGCCTGTTGCTGTTTCCGCGCCCCGAATGGGAGGTATTCCGCGCCAAGATCGCCGCGCTGCCGATGGATGCACATTGGTGGCGGCGGATCTTTCTCGGCAATGCAATGGATGTCGATCTCGACAGCGCGGGCCGGATTCTCGTATCGCCCGAGCTGCGGATGGCGGCCGGACTGGAAAAGGAAGTCATGTTGTTGGGAATGGGTAGTCACTTCGAGCTGTGGGATTCGCAGACCTACATCGCGAAGGAGCAGGCAGCGATGGCGCAGGGCATGCCCGACGCGCTGAAGAATTTCACGTTCTGATTGCGGTGACGGAGACGCCCGCGATGGGAAACGAATTGCAGCATCGGACCGTGCTTCTGGACGAAGCGGTCGATTCGCTCGTGACGCGGCCGGACGGCATTTATGTCGACGGTACGTTCGGGCGCGGCGGTCACAGCCGCGCGGTGCTCGCGCGGCTGGCGGCGGCCGGCCGGCTGATCGCGTTCGACAAGGATCCGAGGGCGATCGAGACGGCGCAGCGCATCGAGGATGCGCGCTTCTCGATCGTGCATGACAGCTTTGCATCGATGCGCGACGCGCTTGCGGCGCGCGGCGTCGAGAAGGTGTCGGGTGTGTTGCTGGACCTGGGCGTGTCCTCGCCGCAGGTGGACGATCCGGCGCGCGGCTTCAGCTTTCGCGCGGATGGCCCGCTGGACATGCGAATGGATCCGACGCGCGGCGAGTCGGCGGCCGAGTGGCTCGCGCGGGCTTCGGTGCAGGAATTGACGGAGGTGATACGGGATTATGGGGAAGAACGGTTTGCTTTTCAGATTGCAAAGGCGCTTGTTGCTCGCCGGGCAGAGTCCGACCGTCTTGGGCCTCTCGACACCACGGGCGAGCTTGCCCAAATCGTGGGTAACGTCGTCAAAACCCGTGAGAAGGGCAAGGATCCGGCAACCCGCACCTTTCAGGCTATACGGATTCACGTCAATCAAGAGCTTGCGGACCTGCAAGTCGTACTAGACGCGGCATTGTCGTTGCTGGAGCAAGGGGGGCGGCTGGTGGTCATCAGCTTTCATTCACTCGAGGACCGGATCGTCAAGCGATTCATGCAGGCGCACGCGAGCGCGCCTGCGGTCGATCGTCGCCTGCCGATCCGCGCCGTCGACCTCCCGAGCCCGCCGCTCAAGATCATCAGCCGCCAGTTTCCGAGCGAAGCGGAAGTTGCCGCGAATCCGCGCGCCCGGTCGGCCGTGATGCGCATCGCGGAGCGCGTCACGCCATGAGCCGCTTCAATATCTTCCTGCTGATCATCGTGATGGGCTGCGCGCTGTCGGTCGTCAACTCGACGAACCAGCAGCGCCAGATCTTCATCCAGCTGCAGCGTGCGCAGTCGCAGGAGCGTCAGCTCCAGCAGGACTACGCGCAGCTTCAATATCAGCAGAGCGCGCTGTCGAAGACGTCGCGTATCGAGCAACTCGCGAACGATTCGCTGAAGATGCAGGCGATCACGACGGGTCGCACCCAATACCTGACGCTGCCGCCGGGCGCCGTGAAGGCGATCGACGCACCGATTCCGGCTTCGGCCGAGACGGCCGCCAAGGGCGGGGGAGGCGCGCGATGAAGCCGGCACAAAAGCGCCAGGACGTGAAATTCTCGTCGAGCCCCGTGCTCGGCGTGCACCTGCCGATGTGGCGCTCGAAATTCGTCGTGTTCCTGCTGTTCATGGCGTTCGTCGCACTGGCCGCGCGGGCGTTCTGGATCCAGGGGCCCGGCAACGCGTTCTATCAGAAGCAGGGCGAAAGCCGCTACCAGCGCACGATCGAGCTGCCGGCCACGCGCGGCAAGATCCTCGACCGTAACGGGCTCGTGCTCGCGACGAGCCTGCCCGTGCGCGCGATCTGGGCGATTCCGGATGCCGTGCCGGACGATCTCGGCGCGGACAAGGTCAATCAGCTCGGCAAGCTCCTCGGCATGACGCCGAAGGAACTGCGCGTGAAGCTGTCGGAAGACAAGGGATTCGTCTATGTGAAGCGCCAGGTGCCGATCGACATCGCGGACAAGGTCGCCGCGCTCGACATCCCCGGCGTCTATCAGCGCAACGAATACAAGCGTTTCTATCCGGAAGGCGAGATCACTGCTCACCTGATCGGCTTCACGAACGTCGAGGACGAAGGGCAGGAAGGCGTCGAGCTCGGCGACCAGAAGATGCTGTCCGGCACGTCCGGCGTGCGCCGCGTGATCAAGGACCGGATGGGGCACATCGTCGAGGACGTCGCCGAGCAGATCCCGCCGCACAACGGGACGGACGTCGACCTGTCGATCGACAGCAAGATCCAGTACATCGCGTATGCGAACCTGAAGGCCGCCGTCGAGAAGTTCAAGGCGAAGGCCGGCGCGGCGATGGTGGTCGACGTGCGTACCGGCGAGGTGCTCGCGCTCGTCAACTACCCGACCTACAACCCGAACGACCGTTCGCGCATGACGGGCGAGCAGTTGCGCAACCGGATCATGACCGACGTGTTCGAGCCGGGCTCGATCATGAAGCCGTTTACGGTGTCGCTCGCGCTCGACCTGCACCGCGTGACGCCGAACACGCTCGTCGAAACGGGCAACGGGCATTTCGTGCTCGACGGCGCGCCGATCACCGACGACGCGGGTTTCGGCACGCTGACGGTCGGCGGTGTGATCCAGAAGTCGAGCAACATCGGCGCGACGAAGATCGCGATGACGATGCGGCCCGAGGAAATGTGGAATATGTATACGAGCATCGGCCTCGGTCAGGCGCCGAAGGTCGGGTTCCCGGGCGCGGTGGCCGGCCGCCTGCGTCCGTGGAAGAACTGGCGGCGCATCGAGCAGGCGACGATGTCGTACGGCTACGGCCTGTCGGTGTCGCTGTTCCAGCTCGCGCGCGCCTACACGGCGATCGCGCACGACGGCGAGTTGATGCCCGTGACCATTTTCAAGACCGACCCCAATCAGCCGATCGTGGGCACGCAGGTGTTCAACCCGACCACCGCGCGCGAAGTGCGCGCGATGCTCGAGACGGTGGTCGCGCCGGGCGGCACGTCGCCGGATGCGGCCGTGCCGGGTTATCGGGTCGGCGGCAAGAGCGGTACCGCGTACAAGCATGAAGGTCACGGCTACACGCGCAAGTACCGCGCGTCGTTCGTCGGGATGGCGCCGATGCCGAATCCGCGCGTCGTGATCGCGGTGTCGGTCGACGAGCCGACCGCCGGCAGCCACTTCGGCGGCCAGGTGTCGGGCCCCGTATTCTCGGCGATCGCGGGCGATACGATGCGTGCGCTGAACGTGCCGCCGAACATGCCGATCAAGCAACTGGTCGTGTCCGACGACACGCCGGGCACGCCCGCCAGGACGGGCCCGCAAAAGCTCGCCGCCGGCGGCGGTGCGAAGCATATGATCGTATCCAGCACGACACGTAATTCACCAGGAGTTGTTCGATGAGCGCCGCTCGCAGTTCCCATCCGGCGCATCAGCAGATCGCGGCCGCGCTTGCGTGGCTGCGCCAGCATGTGGCCCCCGCGGCGCAACTGCATGCCGACACGCGCAGCCTGCAGGCAGGCGACGTGTTTCTCGGCTATGCGGTCGACGGGGCAGACAATCGCGCCTTCATTGCCGAGGCCGTCTCCCGCGGTGCGGCCGCCGTGCTGTACCAGCCGGAAGGCCTCGCAGCCGCGCCGGCCGCACCCGTCGCACTCGCGGTGCCGGCGCTCGACCAGCTGGCCGGCGAGATCGCCAGCGGCTGGTACGGCGACCCGAGCGACAGCCTGCTCGCCATCGGCGTGACCGGCACCAACGGCAAGACGTCGTGCACGCACTGGATCGCGGCCGCGCTGACGGCGCTGCACCAGCCGTGCGCGCTGATCGGCACGCTCGGCAGCGGCATGCCGGGGCAGCTGGTGCCGACCGGCTTCACGACGCCGGACGCGCCGCAGCTGCAGCGCAGCCTCGCGCAACTGCACGACGCGGGCGCAAAGGCCGTCGCGATGGAAGTGTCGTCGCACGCGCTGCACCAGGGCCGCGTGAACGGCACGGCGTTCGACATCGCCGTGTTCACGAACCTCACGCAGGATCACCTCGACTATCACGGCACGTTCGATGCGTACGAAGCCTCGAAGTCGAAGCTGTTCGCATGGCGCGGCCTGCGCGCGGCGGTCGTCAATCGCGACGACGCAGCCGGCCGCCGCCTGCTCGAGAAGCTGGCCGGCCGCGTGCGCACGATCGCCTACGGGATCGGCGACGTGCACGCAGCCGACGCCGATCGCGAGCTGGTCGCGCTCGACGTGCGCGCGACCGCCACGGGCACGGCATTCCGCCTGCGCTCGTCGTGGGGCGATGCGGACATCGAAGTCGGCACGCTCGGCACGTTCAACGTCAGCAACCTGCTCGCGGTGCTCGGCTCGCTGCTCGCGGCCGACCT
Organism: Burkholderia sp. Bp8984; assembly: GCF_003853755.1. NCBI lineage: Bacteria > Pseudomonadati > Pseudomonadota > Betaproteobacteria > Burkholderiales > Burkholderiaceae > Burkholderia > Burkholderia sp. Bp8984. Next base: position 119,509 of record NZ_QTQN01000023.1, on the reverse strand, counting down.
GCCGTTCGACGCGGCGGTCGCGGAGATTGCGCGGCTCGAGTCCGTCAACGGCCGCATGCAGCGCCTTGGCGGCCGGCTGGCGAACGACGAACCGCTGGTCGTGATCGACTATGCACATACGCCCGACGCGCTCGAGAAGACGCTCGACGCGTTGCGCCCGATCGCGGCGGCGCGCGGCGGCCGGCTCGTCTGCATGTTCGGCTGCGGCGGCGATCGCGATGCGACCAAGCGTCCGCTGATGGGCGCGATCGCCGAGCGGCTCGCCGACGAAGTCGTCGTCACGAGCGACAACCCGCGCAGCGAGGATCCGCAGCGCATCATCGACCAGGTCATCGCGGGCATGACCGCGCCCGATCGCGCACGCCGCATCGAGGATCGCGCGAGCGCGATCCTGCAGGCCGTGCGGGGCGCCGCCCGCGAGGATGTCGTCGTGCTGGCCGGCAAGGGGCACGAGGCAACGCAGGAAATCATGGGCAAGAAGCGCACGTTCTCCGATCAGGATCACGCGCGGCTCGCACTCGCGGCACGCGCGACGCATGGCAAGGGAGGCGGCGAATGACGATGCTCAGTCTGGGCGAAGCCGCCCGCCTGATTCCCGGCGCCACCGTCCACGGCGATCCGGACACCACGTTCGAGCGCGTGTCGACGGACAGCCGCACGGTCGGCCCTGGCGACCTGTTCGTCGCGCTGAAGGGCGAGCGCTTCGACGCGCACGACTTCCTCGGCGACGTGGCCGCGTGCGGCGCGTCGGCGGCGCTCGTCGCACACGTGCCGGCGGGTCTCGCGATGCCGGCGATCGAAGGCGGCGAAACGCGTGCCGCGCTCGGCGCGCTCGCGCACGGCTGGCGCAAACGATTCGCGCTGCCGCTCGTCGCGGTGACGGGCAGCAACGGCAAGACGACCGTCAAGGAAATGATCGCGTCGATCTTCGCCGCGGCGGTCGGTACCGACGCGCGGCTCGCGACGGCCGGCAACCTGAACAACGACGTCGGGCTGCCGCTGACGTTGCTGCGCCTGTCGACCGCGCATCGCCTCGCGGTAATCGAGATCGGCATGAATCACCCGGGCGAAACCGAAGTTCTGGCGCGCCTCACCGCGCCGACGGTCGCGCTCGTCAACAACGCGCAGCGCGAACACCAGGAATTCATGGCGACGGTCGAAGCCGTCGCGCTCGAACACGCGGCCGTGATCCACGCGCTGCCGCCGGACGGCGTCGCGGTGTTCCCGGCCGACGATGCGTACGCGGGCATCTGGCGCGTCGCGGCGACCGGCAACCGGATCCTCGATTTCGCACTGCACGACGCCGAACGGCAGAACGATGCGCAGGTCGTCGGGCGCCTTCACGGCGGCGAACTCGCGATCGACACGCCGGCGGGCGCCGTTACGGTGCGGTTGCGTGCGCTCGGCGAGCACAACGCGCGCAACGCGCTGGCCGCGACGGCCGCGGCGCTGGGCGCGGGTGTCGAACTGTCGGCGATCAAGCAGGGCCTCGAGTCGTTCGAACCGGTCAAGGGCCGGCTCCAGGTGAAGCAGGCGATCGCCGGCAGCCTCGCGGGCGCGACGGTCGTCGACGATACGTACAACGCGAACCCCGATTCGATGCGTGCGGCGATCGACGTGCTTGCTGCCCATCCGGCGCCGCGCGTGCTGGTGATCGGCGACATGGGTGAAGTCGGCGACGAAGGCCCGGCGTTTCACCGGGAGATCGGTGCGTATGCGCGCGAGCGCGGCATCGATGCGCTGTTCGCGCTCGGCGATGCGTCGCGCGATGCGTGCACGGCGTACGGCGAGACGGCCCGCCACTTCGGCGACGTCGGCGCGCTGGTGACGGCGCTGCTCGCGGCGGGCTATGGCGCGCGGGCGACGGTGCTCGTGAAGGGCTCGCGGTACATGAAGATGGAGCGCGTGGTCGACGCGCTGACGAACCAACCCGCGGCGGGCACGGTGCCCGCTGCACACTGAGTAGAAGGAAGGAAGCATGCTGCTGGCGCTGGCGCAATGGCTGCAGGGAGACGCAAGCTTTTTGCGCTTGTTCACGTACCTGACGTTCCGTGCGGTGATGGCTACCATCACCGCGCTCGGTATCGGGCTCGTGTGCGGACCGTGGGTGATCCGCAAGCTGACGCAAATGAAGGTCGGGCAGGCCGTGCGCAAGGACGGCCCGCAAAGCCATCTCGTCAAGTCCGGCACGCCGACGATGGGCGGCGTGCTGATCCTGATCGGCATCGCGGTCGCGACGCTGCTGTGGGGCGACCTGACGAACCGTTTCATCTGGATCGTGATGCTCGTCACGTTCGGCTTCGGCGTGATCGGCTGGGTCGACGACTACCGCAAGGTCGTCTACAAGGACCCGCGCGGGATGTCGTCGCGCGAAAAGTATTTCTGGCAGTCGGTGATCGGGCTGTTCGCGGCGGTCTACCTCGCATTCAGCGTGTCCGAGGCGAACAACGTGCGCGTGTTCGACCTGTTCATGGCGTGGGTGAGGAGCGGCCTGTCGATGGGGCTGCCGGCGCGGGCCGACCTGATGCTGCCGTTCCTGAAGTCGATCAGCTATCCGCTGGGCGTCTGGGGCTTCATCGTGCTGACGTATTTCGTGATCGTCGGCGCGAGCAACGCGGTGAACCTGACCGACGGCCTCGACGGGCTCGTGATCATGCCGGTCGTGCTGGTCGGCGGGTCGCTCGGCGTGTTCGCGTACGTGATGGGCAGCTCGGTCTATTCGAAATACCTGCTGTTCCCGCACATCCCGGGCGCCGGTGAACTGCTGATCTTCTGTTCCGCGATGGGCGGGGCAGGGCTCGCGTTCCTCTGGTACAACACGCACCCCGCGCAGGTGTTCATGGGCGACGTCGGCGCGCTGGCGCTCGGCGGCGCGCTCGGCACGGTCGCGGTGATCGTGCGCCAGGAAATCGTGCTGTTCATCATGGGCGGCATCTTCGTCGCGGAAACGCTGTCGGTGATGCTGCAGGTGTCGTGGTTCAAGTACACGAAGAAGCGTTACGGCGAAGGGCGGCGCCTGCTGAAGATGGCGCCGCTGCATCACCATTTCGAATTGTCCGGCTGGAAGGAAACGCAGGTGGTGGTGCGTTTCTGGATCATCACGCTGATGCTGTGCCTGTTCGGTCTGTCCACCCTCAAGCTGCGGTAAAGGAAAGGTAACAAGGATGTCTGGCGAGATGTTTGGAGATCGGCAGCGGCCGATGGTGCTCGTACTGGGGCTCGGTGAATCGGGCCTCGCAATCGCGCGGTGGTGCGCGAGGCACGGGTGCCGGCTGCGTATTGCCGATACCCGCGAGGCGCCGCCGAACCTTGCCGCGCTGCAGGCCGAAGGCATCGATGCGGAGTTCGTCGGCGGGCCGTTCACGCCCGCGCTGCTCGACGGCGGCGTCGAGATCGTCGGGCTGAGCCCCGGCCTGTCGCCGCTCGAACCGGCGCTGGCGGCGCTGATCGCGGCCGCGAACGAGCGCGCGATCGCGGTCTGGGGCGAACTGGAATTCTTCGCGCAGGCGCTGCGCGCGCTCGGCACGAGCGGCTACCAGCCGAAGGTGCTCGCGATCACCGGCACCAACGGCAAGACCACGACGACGAGCCTGACGGGCCTGCTGTGCCGGCGTTCGGGCAAGAAGGTCGCCGTCGCCGGCAACATCAGCCCGGCGATGCTCGACCGGCTCGCGGGCGCGATCGACGAGACGGCGCTGCCCGACGTCTGGGTGCTCGAACTGTCGAGCTTCCAGCTCGAGACGGCGCGCACGTTCGCACCCGACGCGGCCGCGATTCTCAACATCACGCAGGATCACCTCGACTGGCACGGCAGCTTCGACGCGTATGCGGCCGCGAAGGGCCGGATCTTCGGCGCGACGACGACGCGCGTGCTCAACCGCGACGATGCGGCCGTGATGAAGTTCGCGCCGGCCGCCGGCGCGGCCGATGCGGCGCGCACGGTCACGTTCGGGCTGAACGAACCGGTGCAGGACGGCGACTACGGGCTGTCGCGCGATAACGGTATCGCGTGGCTGGTCGAAGCGGTCGACCGCGACGCGCCGGACGAAACGACGACGACCCGCCGGCGCAAGCGCGACGGCGCGCATACGCCCGACATCGCGCAGAAGCGCCTGATGCCGGTCGACGCGCTGCGCATCCGCGGGCTGCACAACGCGGCGAACGCGCTGGCCGCGTTCGCGCTCGCGCGTGCGATCGACTTGGCCGCAGCGCCGCTGCTGCACGCGCTGCGCGAATACCGCGGCGAGGCGCATCGCGTCGAAGTGATCGCGACGATCGACGACGTGGACTACGTCGACGACAGCAAGGGAACGAACGTCGGCGCGACGGTGGCCGCGCTCGACGGGCTCGCGCAGAAGATCGTGCTGATCGCCGGCGGCGACGGCAAGGGGCAGGATTTCGCGCCGCTGGTCGCGCCGGTCGCGCGCTGGTGTCGTGCGGTGATGCTGATCGGCCGCGACGCGCCGGCGATTCGCGACACGCTCGCCGAAACCGGCGTGCCGCTCGCGGACCACGCGACGCTCGAAGACGCGGTGCGTGCCGCCGCCGAGCTCGCCGAGCCGGGCGATGCGGTGCTGCTGTCGCCCGCGTGCGCGAGCCTCGACATGTTCAGGAACTACGCCCATCGCGCGGAGGTGTTCCGCGCGGCGGTGGATGAAGTCGCCATCGACAAAGGAGCGACGCCATGAGCTGGTCCGATCGCCTCGTCTCCCGTTTCAACGACCGGCGCGACACCGGCGGCAATGCCGCCGGCGGCCGCGTCGCGTCCGCCACGCGCGCTGCGACCGGCGGCCTCGCGAGCGTCGTCAACGGCGTGCGGCCGAGCCGCTCGCGGATGCTCGACTTCGACTACTCGCTGCTGTGGGTCGCGATCGCGCTGCTCGGGCTCGGCGTCGTGATGGTGTATTCGGCGTCGATCGCGATGCCCGATTCGCCGAAATACGCGTCGTATCACGATTACGCGTTCCTGATGCGCCACTGCGTGTCGCTCGTCGTCGCGTTCATCGCGGCGGTGATCGCGTTCCGCGTGCCGGTGTCGACCTGGGACAAATACGCGCCGCATCTCTTCCTGATCGCGCTGGTCGGCCTCGTGATCGTGCTGATCCCGCACGTCGGCAAGGGCGTGAACGGCGCGCGCCGCTGGATTCCGCTCGGCATCACGAACATGCAGCCGTCGGAAATCATGAAGCTCGCGGTGACGATCTACGCGGCGAACTACACGGTGCGCAAGCAGGAGTACATGCAGAGCTTCGCGAAAGGCTTCCTGCCGATGGCGTTCGCGGTCGGTCTCGTCGGCGCGCTGCTGCTGCTCGAGCCGGACATGGGCGCGTTCATGGTGGTCGCCGCGATCGCGATGGGCGTGCTGTTCCTCGGCGGCGTGAACGGCAAGCTGTTCGGCGGCCTGGTCGCGACGGCGGTCGGCACCTTCACGATGCTCGTATGGCTGTCGCCGTGGCGTCGCGAGCGGATCTTCGCGTATCTCGATCCGTGGGACGAGCGCTATGCGCAGGGCAAGGCGTACCAGCTCACGCATTCGCTGATCGCGTTCGGCCGCGGCGAGTGGTTCGGCGTCGGCCTCGGCGGCAGCGTCGAGAAGCTGAACTACCTGCCCGAAGCGCATACCGACTTCATCCTCGCGGTGATCGGCGAGGAACTCGGCTTCGTCGGCGTGATGGTCGTGATCCTGCTGTTCTACTGGATCGTGCGCCGCGCGTTCGAGATCGGCCGCCAGGCGCTCGCGCTCGATCGCACGTTCGCGGGCCTGACGGCGAAGGGCATCGGTATCTGGTTCGGCGCGCAGACGTTCATCAACATGGGCGTGAACCTCGGCCTGCTGCCGACCAAGGGCCTGACGCTGCCGCTCGTGAGCTATGGCGGTTCGGGCATCCTGCTGAACTGTGTCGCGCTCGCGGTGCTGCTGCGGGTCGATTATGAAAATCGCGTCCTGATGCGGGGAGGGAAGGTATGACCTCCCTGCGTCAGTACGCGATTTCGGCGAAGGCTAACTTCGTGCGCGAAGCGTGCGAAGTTAAGCGTAGCGGCCGTAGCCAAAACGTTCGTTCATTCTTGCTGATGCGGGGAGGGAAGGTATGACCGCGTCGCGACGCACGCTGATGGTGATGGCAGGCGGCACCGGGGGCCACGTGTTCCCGGGGCTCGCGGTCGCGCACCGGATGGAAGCGGCGGGCTGGCGCGTCGTGTGGCTCGGCAATCCGGCCGGGATGGAAGCGACGCTCGTGCCGAAGCACGGCATTCCGATGGAATACGTGCGCTTCGGCGGACTGCGCGGCAAGGGCCTGAAGACCAAGCTGACGCTGCCGTTCAACCTGCTGCGCGCATGCTGGCAGAGCCTCGGCGCGCTGCGCCGCGTGCGGCCGGACGTCGTGCTCGGGATGGGTGGCTACATCACGTTCCCGGCGGGCGTGATGGCCGCGCTGTCGGGTCGTCCGCTCGTGCTGCACGAACAGAATTCGATCGCGGGCCTGACCAACAAGGTGCTCGCGAAACTGGCCAAACGCGTGCTCGTCGCGTTTCCCGGCGCGCTGCCGCACGCGGAATGGACGGGCAACCCGATTCGTGCGGAACTTGCGCACACGGAACCGCCCAAAGCACGCTATGCGTCGCGCAGCGGCCCGCTGAACGTGCTGGTCGTCGGCGGCAGCCTCGGTGCGGCCGCGCTGAACGAAGTCGTGCCGCGCGCGCTGGCGCTGCTGACGCCGGACGAGCGCCCGCGCGTCGTGCACCAGGCCGGCGCGAAGCACATCGACGCGCTCAAGGCGAATTACGAAGCGGCCGGTTTCGCGGCCGGCGAAGACGTGCGGCTCGTGCCGTTCATCGACGACATGGCGAGCGCGTACGCGGCGGCGGATCTGGTGATCTGCCGTTCCGGCGCGATGACGGTGTCGGAGATCGCGGCGGTGGGCGTGGCGGCGCTGTTCGTGCCGTTCCCGTACGCGGTCGACGACCACCAGACGACCAACGCCGCGTTCCTCGCCGATGCGGGCGCGGCGGTGCTGGTGCAACAACGCGACCTGTCGGCGGAACTGCTCGCCGACTGGCTGCGCGGCCAGTCGCGGGCGTCGCTCGCGGACATGGCGGAGCGTTCGCGCTCGCTGGCGAAGCCCGAGGCCACCGACGAAGTCGCGCGTGTCTGCGCGAAGGCGGCCGGCGCGAACCTGGAAAAACTGCAATGAAACACATCGTCAAACACATTCATTTCGTCGGGATCGGCGGCGCGGGCATGAGCGGCATCGCAGAAGTGCTCGTCAACCTCGGCTACGAGGTCAGCGGCTCCGACCTGTCGCGCAACGCGGTGACCGACCGTCTCGAGGCGCTCGGCGCGCGGATCGCGATCGGCCACGACGCGGCGAACATCGAGGGCGCGAACGCGGTCGTCGTATCGACGGCCGTGCGCTCGGACAACCCCGAGGTGCTGGCCGCGCGTAGCCAGCGCGTGCCGATCGTGCAGCGCGCGGTGATGCTCGCGGAACTGATGCGCCTGAAGCAGGGCATCGCGATCGCCGGCACGCACGGCAAGACCACGACGACGAGCCTCGTCGCGAGCGTGCTCGCGGCAGGCGGCCTCGACCCGACCTTCGTGATCGGCGGCCGGCTGATCAGCGCCGGCGCGAACGCGCGGCTCGGCACGGGCGACTTCATCGTCGCCGAGGCCGACGAGTCGGACGCGTCGTTCCTGAACCTGTATCCGGTGATCGAAGTCATCACGAACATCGACGCCGATCACATGGACACCTACGGCCACGATTTCGCGCGGCTCAAGCAGGCGTTCATCGAGTTCACGCAGCGCCTGCCGTTCTACGGCAGCGCGGTGGTGTGCGTCGACGATCCGAACGTGCGGCAGATCATCCCGTTCATCTCGAAGCCGGTCGTGCGCTACGGGCTGTCGCCGGACGCGCAGGTGCGCGCGGAAGACATCGACGCGCGCGACGGCCGCATGCATTTCACGGTGATCCGCGAAGGCCGTGCGCCGCTCGCGGTGGTGCTGAACCTGCCGGGCCTGCACAACGTGCAGAACGCGCTCGCGGCGATCGCGATCGCGACCGATCTCGGCGTGGCGGACGACGCGATCCAGCTGGCGCTCGCGGAATTCAACGGCGTCGGCCGGCGCTTCCAGCGCTACGGCGAGGTGCCGAGCGCGGACGGCGGCCAGTACACGCTGATCGACGATTACGGCCACCACCCGGTCGAGATGGCCGCGACGATCGCGGCCGCGCGCGGCGCGTTCCCGGGCCGCCGCCTCGTGCTGGCGTTCCAGCCGCACCGCTACACGCGCACGCGCGACTGCTTCGACGATTTCGTCAACGTACTGTCGACGGTCGACGCGCTGGTGCTGACGGAAGTCTATGCCGCGGGCGAAGCGGCGATCGCGACGGCCAACGGCGACGCGCTGTCGCGTGCGCTGCGCGCGGTGGGGAAGGTTGACCCGGTGTTCGTCGCGACGGTCGACGACGTGCCGGATGCATTGGCGAAGGTCGCGCAGAACGGCGACGTGGTGATCACGATGGGCGCGGGTTCGATCGGCGGCGTGCCGGCGAAGCTCGTGCAACACACTCAACAGAAGGCATGACATGAGCGGGATCGATCCGAAACGTTTCGGCAAGGTGGCGGTGTTGTTCGGCGGCGAATCCGCCGAGCGCGAGGTGTCGCTCACCTCGGGCCGCCTCGTGCTGCAGGGCCTGCGCGACGCGGGCGTCGACGCGCATCCGTTCGACCCGGCCGAGCGGCCGCTGTCGGCGCTGAAGGACGAAGGCTTCGTGCGCGCGTTCAACGCGCTGCACGGCGGCTACGGCGAGAACGGCCAGATCCAGGGCGCACTCGATTTCTACGGGATCCGCTACACGGGCAGCGGCGTGCTCGGCTCGGCGCTCGGCCTCGACAAGTTCCGCACGAAGCTCGTGTGGCAGCAGACGGGCGTGCCGACGCCGCCGTTCGAGACGGTGATGCGCGGCGACGACTACGCGGCGCGCGCGACGGACATCGTCGCGAAGCTCGGCCTGCCGCTGTTCGTGAAGCCGGCGAGCGAAGGCTCGAGCGTCGCGGTGCTGAAGGTGAAGACGGCCGACGCGTTGCCCGCCGCACTGTCGGAAGCGGCGACGCACGACAAGATCGTGATCGTCGAGAAGAGCATCGAAGGCGGCGGCGAATACACCGCGTGCATCGCCGGCGATCTCGACCTGCCGCTGATCAAGATCGTGCCGGCCGGCGAGTTCTACGACTACCACGCGAAGTATGTCGCCGACGACACGCAGTACCTGATTCCGTGCGGGCTGCCCGCCGAACAGGAAGCGGAACTGAAGCGCATCGCGCGCCGCGCGTTCGACGTGCTCGGTTGCACCGACTGGGGCCGGGCGGACTTCATGCTCGACGCCGCCGGCAGCGCGTATTTCCTGGAAGTGAACACGGCCCCCGGGATGACCGACCACTCGCTGCCGCCGAAGGCCGCGCGCTCGATCGGCATCAGCTATTCGGAGCTGGTCGTGAAGGTGCTGTCGCTTACGCTCAACGACTGACGCAGGAACGGAACGACGTATGTGGAACAACGTTCGCCAACTCAACCTTGCCGCCAGCGCGCTGTACGCGCTGTTGCTGCTCGTGTTGGCGGCGGCCGGCTGCTACTGGCTGATCCAGCGTCCGACGTTCGCGCTGCGCGAAATCCGGATCGATGGCGACACCGAGCACATCAACTCGCCGACGGTGCGTGCAGGCGTGGTCGGCCGGCTGAAGGGCAATTTCTTCACGGTCGATCTCGACGCGGCGCGGGCGGCGTTCGAGCAGATGCCGTGGGTGCGCCACGCGAGCGTGCGCCGGGTGTGGCCGAATGCGCTGGCTGTCACGCTCGAGGAGTACAAACCGCTCGGGACCTGGGGCAGTGCGCAGCTCGTGAGCGTCGACGGCGAGCTGTTCACCGCGAACCAGGGCGAACTGGATCAGGAATTGCCCGCGTTCGACGGCCCGGAGGGCAGTGCGAAGGAAGTCGTCACGCGGTATCACGACTTCGCGAACTGGTTTGCGCCGCTGAAGGCGGCGCCGGAAGAAGTGACGCTGTCGGCGCGCTACGCGTGGACGGTGAAGCTGTCGAACGGCATGCAGGTCGAGCTGGGCAAGGAACGCAACAGCGAGTCGCTGCATGACCGGAGCCAGCGCCTCGTCGCCGCTTGGCCGGCCGTCACGGAGCGTTGGGGCAACGACATCGAGTACGCGGACCTGCGTTATCCGAACGGATTCGCGATTCGTGCGGCAGGCATGCGGTTCCTGACCGATACCGACAAGCGCAAGAAGTAACGAGAGATCACACGCAAGAGCACTTTATGAGCAAAGACTACAAGGATCTGCTGGTTTCCCTCGACATCGGCACGTCGAAGGTGGTGGCCATCGTCGCCGAGCTGAAGGGCGAAGGCCATTACGAGGTGATCGGCCTCGGCCAGAGCGAGTCGAAAGGTCTGAAGAAGGGCGTGGTGGTCAACATCGAGGCCACCGTGCAGTCGATCCAGCGCGCGCTCGAGGAAGCCGAGCTGATGGCCGACTGCAAGATCACCAACGTGTTCACGGGGATCGCCGGCAGCCACATCCGCAGCTTCAACTCGAGCGGGATGGTCGCGATCAAGGACAAGGAAGTCACGCAGACCGACGTCGCGCGCGTGATCGAGACCGCGAAGGCGATCAACATCCCGACCGACCAGCAGGTGCTGCACATCCTCACGCAGGAATTCATCATCGACGGCCAGGAAGACGTGCGCGAGCCGATCGGCATGAGCGGGATCCGCCTCGAGGTGAAGGTGCACATCGTGACCGGTGCGGTCAGCGCCGCGCAGAACATCGTCAAGTGCGTGCGCCGCTGCGGGCTGGAAGTGAACGACCTGATCCTGCAGCCGCTCGCGTCGTCGCTGGCCGTGCTGACTGAAGACGAGAAGGATCTCGGCGTGGTGCTGGTCGACGTCGGCGGCGGCACGACCGACATCGCGATCTTCGCCGAAGGCGCGATCCGCCACACCGCGGTGATTCCGATCGCCGGCGACCAGATCACGAGCGACATCGCGATGGCGCTGCGCACGCCGACGCCGGACGCGGAAGACATCAAGGTCGGCTACGGGATCGCGAAGCAGGCGCTCGCCGATCCGGACGAGATGGTCGAAGTGCCGGGCCTCGGCGAACGCGGTCCGCGCACGCTGTCGCGCCAGGCGCTTGCCGCTGTGATCGAGCCGCGCGTCGAGGAACTGTTCTCGCTCGTGCAGCAGGTCGTGCGCGAGTCGGGTTACGAAGAACTGCTGAGCTCCGGCGTGGTCATTACCGGCGGGGCTTCGATGATGCCGGGCATGGTCGAGCTCGGCGAAGACATTTTCCTGAAGCCGGTGCGCATCGGCGCGCCGGAATACGCAGGCGGCCTCGCCGACGTGGTGCGCAACCCGCGCTACTCGACGGCGATGGGCCTGCTGGTCGAAGGCAGTGCACAGCGCATGCGCGGTCGCAAGGTCGCCGTGCAGTCCGGCAACGCGGGGCAGATCTTCTCGCGGATGAAGGAATGGTTCCTGAGCAACTTTTGACATACCGAATCGAAATTCGCGCCGGTGCCGGCGGCTGGCGCGCGACAGGGGGTTGCCCGATCTCCTGCCGAATAACGGCCGAGTAGTTCTATTTTCTTGACGGAGGCAACAATGGAATTCGAAATGCTGGAAACCGAAACCAACGGCACCATCATCAAGGTGGTCGGCGTTGGCGGCGCTGGCGGCAATGCCGTTCAGCACATGATCAACCGTGGCGTGCAGGGCGTCGACTTCATCGTGATGAACACCGACGCACAGGCGCTGTCGCGTGCGCGCGCACCGTCCGTGATCCAGCTCGGCAACACGGGCCTCGGCGCCGGCGCGAAGCCGGAAATGGGCAAGGCGGCGGCGGAAGAGGCGCGCGAGCGCATCGCCGACGCACTGCGTGGCGCGCACATGGTGTTCATCACGGCCGGCATGGGTGGCGGCACGGGCACGGGCGCGGCGCCGGTGGTCGCGCAGATCGCGAAGGAGATGGGCATCCTGACGGTTGGTGTCGTCAGCAAGCCGTTCGAATTCGAAGGCGGCAAGCGCATGCGCGTCGCGGAAGCAGGCTCGCAGCAACTGGAGGATCACGTCGACTCGCTGATCGTCGTCCTGAACGACAAGCTGTTCGACGTGATGGGCGATGACGCCGAGATGGACAAGTGCTTCCAGTGCGCGGACGACGTGTTGAACAACGCGGTTGCGGGCATTGCCGAAATCATCAATGTCGATGGCCTCGTGAACGTCGACTTCGAAGACGTGAAGACGGTGATGGGCGAGCAGGGCAAGGCGATGATGGGCACGGCGACGGTCGCCGGCGTCGATCGCGCACGCCTCGCGGCGGAACAGGCCGTGGCGAGCCCGCTGCTCGAAGGCGTCGATCTGTCGGGCGCGCGCGGCGTGCTGGTCAACATCACGTCGAGCCGTTCGCTGCGCCTGTCGGAAACGCGCGAAGTGATGAACACGATCAAGAGCTACGCGGCGGAAGATGCCACGGTGATCTTCGGTGCGGTGTACGACGACGCGATGGGCGATGCGCTGCGCGTGACGGTCGTGGCGACGGGTCTGGGCCGTGCGGCGAAGAAGCAGCAATCGGCTCCGATGACGCTGCTGCGCACCGGCACCGACAACCAGCCGGTGAACGTCTCGCACGGCTATGCGCAGCCGCAGCACGTCAGCACGGCCGACTACGGCGCGCTCGATACGCCGGCGGTGTGGCGCAACTCGCGCGAAACCGCGGCATCGCACGTGCAGGCGCTGCAGGAGAAGGGTGTCGACACGTACGACATCCCGGCTTTCCTGCGCAAGCAGGCTGACTGACGACGCACACAGGCGAAGCCGCGGCAAGTTTGCCGCGGTAACGCCGGCGTGACGGATGCCACGGACCACGACAGGCCGCGTCGGATGCGACGCCGGGCCGGGAAGCGTGCCCTCTTCGCTCGAGCGAGGCGGGATGGGCCGTGCTGTCCGCAACACGCTGAAAAACCGTATCGCTATGAGGGACCAGCCATGATTCAAGTGGGCGACGCGCTGCCCGACGCGCAACTGTTCGAGTTCATCGACGACGCGCGCGAAGGCTGCACGCTGGGGCCGAATGCCTTCAGCGTGCGCGACCAGGTTGCGGGAAAGCGGGTGGTGATCTTCGGATTGCCGGGAGCTTTCACGCCGACCTGCTCGGCGCAGCATGTGCCGGGCTATGTCGAGCACGCCGAGCAACTGCGCTCGGCGGGCATCGACGAGCTCTGGTGCGTGTCCGTCAACGACGCATTCGTGATGGGCGCATGGGGACGTGATCTGCACACCGCGGGCAAGGTGCGCATGATGGCGGACGGCAGCGCTGCTTTCACTCATGCGCTGGGGCTGACGCAGGATTTGTCCGCGCGTGGCATGGGAATCCGTTCCCTGCGCTACGCGATGGTGGTCGACGACGGTGTGGTCAAGACGCTGGCCGTCGAAGCGCCGGGCAAGTTCGAAGTGAGCGATGCGGCGAGTGTGCTCGCGACGTTGAAGTCCTGATCGTGCGGTGCGCCGTTGCCTGCCGGCAACGCTGCTCACCGGCCTCAGGGCAGTTGTAACACGGGCCGATGACCGGAAACGCCTCCGTTCCGGGCATCGGCCCGTCCCGTATCGGCGCGGGTAACCAGTCGAAACAGATTGATACGCAGTTTCAAACAGCGTCGAATAGGGAATTACGCTATAATCTCACCTATCGAATATAACTCCTGATTGATATTCTCAATCAAGACGAAGAACACCATGTTGAAGCAGCGCACCATCAAAGCGATCGTGAAGACCGTGGGCATCGGTCTCCACTCGGGCCGCAAGGTCGAACTGACGCTCCGCCCGGCCGCGCCGGGCACGGGGATCGTATTCTCGCGCGTCGACCTGCCCACGCCTGTCGACATTCCGGCATCCGCGATGTCGATCGGCGACACGCGGCTCGCGTCGGTGCTGCAGAAGGATGGAGCGCGCGTGTCGACCGTCGAGCACCTGATGTCGGCGTGCGCCGGCCTCGGCATCGACAACCTCTATGTCGACGTGACGGCCGAGGAAATCCCGATCATGGACGGCAGCGCCGCGTCCTTCGTGTTCCTGATCCAGTCCGCGGGCATCGAGGAGCAGAACGCGCCGAAGCGCTTCATCAAGGTGAAGAAGCCGGTCGAAATCCGCGACGGCGACAAGTTCGCGCGTCTCGATCCGTATTTCGGCTTCAAGCTGAAGTTCACGATCGACTTTCGTCACCCGGCCGTCGACAAGACCGGCCAGGAACTCGAGGTCGATTTCGCGAATACGTCGTACGTGCGCGAGATCGCGCGTGCGCGCACGTTCGGTTTTGCCCATGAAGTCGAAATGATGCGCGAGCTGGGTCTCGCGCGCGGCGGCAGCATGGACAACGCGATCGTGCTCGACGAGTACCGGATCCTGAACAACGACGGGCTGCGTTACGACGACGAGTTCGTGAAGCACAAGATGCTCGATGCGATCGGCGACCTGTACGTGGTCGGCCATCCGCTGCTGGCGTCGTACACCGCGTACAAGTCGGGGCACGGGCTGAACAACGCGCTGCTGCGCGAACTGCTCGCGCACGAAGACGCGTACGAGATCGTCACGTTCGACGACCCGCAGGCTGCGCCGAAGGGCTTCGCGTTCGACGCGCAGACGGCCTTCGCCTGATCGGCGTCCGGCGCCCCGCGATAAAAAAAGCGACCCTCGGGTCGCTTTTTTATTGGGCGGCCGGCCCGCACGGGCGGCGGTGCGCGTTCAGCGCGACGACTTCGCGCCGTGCCGTGCGGCCATCCGCGCGAGCGCGGCCTGCAGCGGCGATGGCTCGAGGTGATCGGCGAGCTCGCGCAACGCGGCGGCGCCGACGGTCGTCATGCGCGCCTGCTTCACGTGCGGCGGTTCCGGCGCGTCCTTCGGCCGCACGCGTACGCGCAGCGCCGAGACCGGCCAGCCGCGCTTCTGGAGATCGGCGAGCAGGCGCGGCTCGACCTGCCGCAGGCGGGCCGCGAGCGCATTGTGCGCGGCAAAGAGGGTCAGGGTGCCGTCCTTGATGGAGCCCGGTTCGACATGATTCGCAAGATAGTCGGGCAGGAGCGCCGCGAGGTCGCGCTGCAGCGACGCGACCTGTTCGACGCCGGCGCGCAGCGCCGCGAACGCGTCGGTGCGGTTGAGCACTTCGGACACGGGTTGCGGGCGATATGCGGGGAGCGGGCCGAAACGCTTGGAAAATCGGTTCATCGAGGCATTCTTCGGGCGCGCACGGGCGCGGGCGTTGACGCCGATTGTACCCGCGCCGGCTCCCGCACGGGCGGCTTTCGGGCCGTGCGCCCGGTTGCCTGCACGGGTTCGGCGTGCGGCGTGGGTCGGGCCGGGACACCGGCGCATGCTTCCTCGCGTGCTAAAATTCCTCGTTTGATTCCACTAATTCGCTAAGCCGCCGAGGCTCGGGCGTCGGGGCGCGCAACACGCGCCGGGCGCCGGTGCTGCGACGCAGGATCCGATCCGATGACAACCGGTTTTCTCCAGAAAATTTTTGGCAGCCGCAACCAGCGGCTCGTCAAGCAATACCAAAAGACCGTCGCGACGATCAATGCGCTCGAAACGCAGATCGAGAAGCTGACGGACGACCAGTTGCGCGGTAAGACGGATGAGTTCCGCCAGCGGATCGCGGGCGGCGAGTCGCTCGACAAGCTGCTGCCCGAGGCGTTCGCAGTCTGCCGGGAGGCGAGCCGCCGCGTGCTGAAGATGCGCCATTTCGACGTGCAGCTGATCGGCGGCATGGTGCTCCACTACGGCAAGATCGCGGAAATGCGCACCGGCGAGGGCAAGACGCTCGTCGCGACGCTGCCCGTGTACCTGAATGCGCTGGCCGGCCGTGGCGTGCACGTGGTGACGGTCAACGACTACCTCGCGCAGCGCGACGCCGAATGGATGGCGCGCCTCTACAATTTCCTCGGTCTGTCGGTCGGCATCAACCTGTCCGGCATGGAGCACGACCAGAAGCAGCAGGCCTACGCGTCGGACATCACCTACGGCACGAACAACGAGTTCGGCTTCGACTACCTGCGCGACAACATGGTCTACGAGACCGACGCGCGCGTGCAGCGGGCCCTGAACTTCGCGGTCGTCGACGAAGTGGACTCGATCCTGATCGACGAGGCGCGTACGCCGCTGATCATCTCGGGCCAGGCGGAAGACCACACCGAGCTGTACGTGCGGATGAACGCGCTGCCGCCGCTGCTCGAGCGCCAGATCGGCGAGGAGAAGGCCGATGGCACGGGCGTCGAGAAGCCGGGCGACTACACGCTCGACGAGAAGTCGCGCCAGGTGTTCCTGACGGAGTCGGGCCACGAGAAGGCCGAGCGGCTGCTCGCCGAGTGGGGCCTGATCGGCGAGGGCGAGAGCCTGTACGCGCCGCAGAACATCACGCTGATGCACCACGTGTACGCGGCGCTGCGCGCCCACACGCTGTTCCACAAGGATCAGCACTACGTCGTGCAGAACGGCGAAGTGGTGATCGTCGACGAATTCACGGGCCGCCTGATGGCGGGCCGCCGCTGGTCCGACGGCCTGCACCAGGCGGTCGAGGCGAAGGAGCACGTGAAGATCCAGAGCGAGAACCAGACGCTCGCCTCGATCACGTTCCAGAACTACTTCCGGATGTACGCAAAGCTCGCGGGCATGACGGGCACGGCGGACACCGAAGCGTACGAATTCAACGAGATCTACGGCCTCGAGACGGTCGTGATCCCGACCAACCGTCCGCCGAAGCGGATCGACAAGCAGGACCAGATCTACAAGACGGCCAAGGAGCGCTACGACGCGGTGATCCGCGACATTCGCGAGTGCTACGAGCGCGGTCAGCCGGTGCTGGTCGGCACGACCTCGATCGAGAACTCGGAACTGCTGTCGCACCTGCTGAAGCAGGCCGGGCTGCCGCACGAGGTGCTGAACGCGAAGCAGCACGAGCGTGAAGCGGCGATCGTCGCGGAAGCCGGCCGTCCGAAGCGCATCACGATCGCGACCAACATGGCCGGTCGCGGTACCGACATCGTGCTCGGCGGCAACGCCGAGAAGCAGGCCGCATTCATCGAAGCCGACGAAGCGATCCCGGCCGACGAAAAGGCGCGCCGCATCAAGCAGTTGCACGACGAGTGGGAAACGCTGCACGAGCAGGTGAAGGCCGCGGGCGGCCTCCACATCATCGGCACCGAGCGCCATGAATCGCGCCGGATCGACAACCAGCTGCGCGGCCGTGCGGGCCGCCAGGGCGATCCGGGCTCGTCGCGCTTCTATCTGTCGCTCGACGATCCGCTGCTGCGCATCTTCGCGGGCGACCGCGTGCGCTCGATCATGGATCGCCTGAAGATGCCGGAAGGCGAGGCGATCGAGGCCGGCATCGTCACGCGTTCGATCGAATCGGCGCAGCGCAAGGTCGAAGCGCGCAACTTCGACATCCGCAAGCAGCTGCTCGAATACGACGACGTGTCGAACGACCAGCGCAAGGTGATCTACCAGCAGCGCAACGAATTGCTCGAAGCGCACGACATCACCGAGACGATCTCGGCGATGCGTCACGGCGTGATCACCGAAGTCGTCCGCCAGTTCGTGCCGGAAGGCAGCATCGAGGAACAGTGGGACGTGCCCGAGCTCGAGGAAGCGCTGCGCAACGACTGGCAGCTCGACCTCGCGATCCAGGAAATGGTGAACGAGTCGTCGTCGATCACGGCCGAGGAGATTCTCGAAGCCGTGACGACCGCCGCCGACGAGCAGTACGAGGCGAAGGTCGCGCTGGTCGGCCGCGAATCGTTCAGCGCGTTCGAGCGTTCGGTGATGCTGCAGACGGTCGACCGGCTGTGGCGCGAGCACCTCGCGGCGCTCGACCACCTGCGCCAGGGCATCCACCTGCGCGGCTATGCGCAGAAGAACCCGAAACAGGAATACAAGCGCGAAGCGTTCGAGCTGTTCGCCGCGATGCTCGACGCGATCAAGCAGGAAGTCACGCGCATCGTGATGAACGTGCAGATCCAGTCGCCTGAGCAGCTCGAGGAAGCCGCCGAGCAGATCGAGGAGCGCGGCGGTCATCTCGAAAACGTCGAGTTTCAGCACGCCGACTACGCGGAATCCGGCGCGCCGGTCGCGAACGTCGCGGCCGCCACCGCGGCCACGGCGACGGCCGACATGGTCGGCAGTGCGATGACCCACAGCGGCCCCGGCGGCGAGATGCCGAAGGTCGGCCGCAACGACCCGTGCCCGTGCGGCAGCGGCAAGAAGTACAAGCAATGTCACGGGAAGCTGTCATGATCGGCGGCGGCGCGCATCCGCGTGCCGCTTCGTTCGCAGCTTCGAGTCAGTGACGTGAGTTGCGGCGGCCCGCGCGTGCGGCCGCCGGTTCTTCCAATCGATGCCGGCGCGTGCCGGCATTTTCCATCCGGCAGGTGTGCCCCATGGCTGTCAATTTTCCGTCGATCGATCCCGCCCAACTCCATCCCGTCGCCGGCGTCACGCTCGGCTGGGCGGAAGCGAACATCCGCAAGCCGAATCGCAAGGACGTGCTGGTCATCTCCGTCGACGAAGGGGCGACGGTCGCTGGCGTATTCACCGAGAACCGCTTCTGCGCCGCGCCCGTGATCGTGTGCCGCGAGCATCTCGCGAAGGTGCGCGCGGGCGGCGCGGGCATCCGCGCGCTCGTCGTGAACACGGGCAACGCGAATGCGGGCACCGGCGAGCCAGGCCTCGCGAACACCCGCGAAACCTGCGCGGAACTCGCGCGTCTCGCGGGCCTCGACGCCGCACAGGTGCTGCCGTTCTCGACCGGCGTGATCCTCGAGCCGCTGCCGATCGACCGCCTGAAGGCCGGGCTGCCGGCCGCGCTCGCGAACCGCAAGGCCGCGAACTGGTACGACGCCGCGCAGGCGATCATGACGACCGACACGCTGCCGAAGGCCACGTCGCGCCAGGTGACGATCGACGGCCATACGGTCACGCTGACGGGCATCAGCAAGGGCGCGGGCATGATCAAGCCGAACATGGCGACGATGCTCGGCTTCCTCGCGTTCGATGCGAACGTCGCGCAGCCGGTACTCGACACGCTCGTGAAGGAAGTGGCCGACCGCTCGTTCAACTGCATCACGATCGACGGCGACACGTCGACGAACGACTCGTTCATCCTGATCGCGTCGGGCAAGAGCACGCTGCCCGCGATCACGTCGACCGACTCGCCGGCTTATGCGGCGCTGCGCGATGCAGTGACGCAGGTTGCCCAGCAGCTGTCGCAGCTGATCGTGCGCGACGGCGAAGGCGCGACGAAATTCATGACGGTGCAGGTCGAGGGCGGCAAGAGTGTCGCCGAGTGCCGCCAGATCGCGTATGCGATCGGGCATTCGCCGCTGGTGAAGACGGCCTTCTATGCATCCGACCCCAACCTGGGCCGGATTCTCGCGGCGATCGGCTACGCGGGCGTCACGGATCTCGACGTCGGCAAGATCGATCTCTATCTCGACGACGTGCTCGTCGCGAAGGCCGGCGGCCGCAACCCGGCTTATCAGGAAGAGGACGGCCAGCGCGTGATGAAGCAGAGCGAAATCACGATTCGCGTGCTGCTCGGCCGCGGCGACGCGCAGGCAACGGTCTGGACGTGCGACCTGTCGCACGATTACGTGAGCATCAACGCGGACTACCGCTCCTGATCGGGAGCGCTCGAACGACATGGACAAGCTCGAACAGTTTCTGACGCGCGCGGAAGCGCTGCTCGGCCGCCTCGAGGGGATGCTGCCCCCGGCGCCGGCGGCCGTCGACTGGAACGCCGCCACCGCGTTCCGCTGGCGCAAGCGCCAGGGGCGCGGCTATCTGCAACCGGTGCCGGCAGCGTCGACGATCACGCTCGACGACCTGCACAACATCGATCGGCAGAAAGGGCTGATCGAGCAGAACACGCGACAGTTCGTGCAGTGCAAGCCGGCGAACAACGTGCTGTTGACCGGTGCCCGCGGCACCGGCAAGTCGTCGCTGATCAAGGCGTGCCTGAACGCCTATGCGAAGGACGGGCTGCGCCTGATCGAAGTCGACAAGGACGATCTGCACGATCTCGGCGACATCGTCGAGGTGATCTCGCAGCGTCCGGAGCGGTTCATCGTGTTCTGCGACGACCTGTCGTTCGAGGACGGCGAATCGGGCTACAAGGCGCTGAAGGTCGCGCTCGACGGCTCGATCGCCGCGCAGTCCGACAACGTGCTGATCTACGCGACGTCGAATCGCCGCCATCTGCTGCCCGAGTACATGAGCGACAACGAGTCGTACAAGCATCTGCCGGACGGCGAGATCCACCCCGGCGAAGTCGTCGAGGAAAAGATCTCGCTGTCGGAGCGCTTCGGCCTGTGGGTCAGCTTCTACCCGTTCAAGCAGGACGACTACCTAGACATCGTCGCGCACTGGCTGCGCCATTTCGGTTGCGCGGACGCCGAGATCGAGACGGCACGCGGCGATGCGCTCGTCTGGGCGCTCGAGCGCGGTTCGCGTTCGGGGCGTGTCGCATGGCAGTTCGCGCGCGACTGGTCGGGCCGCAAGGAGCAGGCATGAGCACGGATTCCGTAACGAGCGCCGTGCGCGCGCCCGACGGCCGGAAGGTGACGGAAGTCGCGGTCGGCGTGTTGGTGCAGCCAGACGGTCGCTACCTGCTCGCGCAGCGGCTGCAGGGCAAGCCGTATGAAGGCTATTGGGAGTTTCCGGGCGGCAAGCTGGAGGCCGGGGAGAGCGTCGAGGACGCGCTGGCGCGCGAGCTGCACGAGGAACTCGGCATCGAAGTCACGGCCAGCCACCGCTGGCATACGCTCGAGCACGATTATCCGCACGCGTACGTGCGGCTTTATTTCTGCAAGGTGACGGGCTGGACGGGTGAGCCGCACAGCAAGGAAGGGCAGGCGTTCGTATGGCAGCAACTGCCGGTCGAGGTCGCGCCGCTGTTGCCGGCGGCGCTGCCGGTGCTGGAACTGCTCGAGAAGGAAGCGGCGTCGCAATGACGCCGTGACGGCTCGCCTGGAAGGCGGGCCACATCCGCCCATGGGCGGTGCCGTGCGCCGCTCAGCTATCTCGGCGGCCGTCGGTGCCGTCTTCCTCCGACGACGGACCCTCGTCGGAGGACCCGCCGATCCGGTACTTTTCCGCGGCCCATGCACCGAGGTCGAGCTGCTTGCAGCGGGCCGAACAGAAGGGACGGAACTTGTTTTCAGGCGTCCAGCGCACTTCTGCGCCGCACGAAGGACATTTCACAACGGTAGTCATACGAAAGCGTCGAACCGGCACACGGCCGTTACAGATTGCACAGTGTCAGATGGAACGGCACGTCGATGTCCACCGCGCGCGGCCGCACGTCGCCGTCCTGCATGGTGAACCGTACCCACAACATGTATTTGTTGGCGCTCGCTTCGGGAATCACGCGCAGCTCCGGCGGCACGCGCACCTGCATCAGCTGATAGGTGCGCCCCGACAGCATCTGCTGGTAGCTGCCCTGCATCGCCATCACCTTCGACGCCTGGCCCGATTCGCGAGCGAGCCGCAGCACGATCGCCGCGGCATCGCGCAGCGGCAGCAGCGGCAGGATCCATTTCGCGATGTCCTGGCGCCGCTGTTCCGCGGGCCATTGCTGCCACGCGTAGTACGACGGAAGGTCGAACTTGCACGTGCCGCCGGGAATCACCGCGCGGCTGCGGATGCTGGCGAGCCACTCGTTGTCGACCAAATGCTGCCCGGTCTTGCCCTGCATCTGCGCAAGATTGGCGAGCGTCTGCTCGATTTCACCGAGCACGGACTCGAGCGCATTCTGTTCGATGCCCGGATTGCCGCGAAAGGGGGCGAGCGTCTGGCGTTGACGTTCGAGCTCTTTCATCAGATCCGATTTCAGGTCCGCGCGGCCCGTGACCTCGGCGATTTCGAACAGCGTCGTCAGCGCGACGTGATGCTCACGCGGGTCCTCCTGAGCCAAAAAGAACGCGAAGCGCTCGAACAGGTCTTCGAGGCGCAACAGCGTGCGAATTCGCTCGTTGAACGGATACTCGTAAAGAATCAAGCGCGCTCGCCTCTAGGGTAGGGATTGAAACAATGCAGGACATTCTAATGCTCACTGTCTACCCTAGCAACGCACCAATTTCGTACACCATCCGATCGCACGCCGCGATCAGTGCGCGGCAGCCGCCAATGCGAGATAGCGTTGGTGCAGTGCATCGACCTGCGCGGCGAGCGCATCGGGTGTCGTCGCGTCGTTGACGATCACGTCGTCGGCCGCTGCGAGACGCGCCTCGCGCGTTGCCTGTCTCGCGATGATCGCTTCGACCTGTTCGCGCGTGAAATCATTGCGTCGCATCACACGTGCGATCTGCGTTTCGACCGGACAGTCGACCACGAGCACTCGATCGCTGCGCGCCTTCCAGTTACCTGACTCCACGAGCAGCGGCACGACGAAGATCACGTAAGGGCCCCGCGCTGCGCGGGCTTCGCGATCGGTTTCGGCGCGGATCAGCGGATGCGTGATCGCCTCGAGGCGCCGGCGTGCGTCGTCGTCGCTGAAAATGAGTGCGCGCATCTTCGCGCGATCGAGCGAGCCGTCGGCCGCGACGAAGTCCGGTCCGAATGCGTGTTCGATCGCGGGCATCGCGAGACCGGCCGGGGCGGTGATGCGGTGCGCGATCAGGTCGGTGTCGACGAGCGATGCACCGCGTGCGGCGAACAGGTCGGCGACGGTCGTCTTGCCGCTGCCGATGCCGCCGGTCAGTCCTATTGCAAACATGTGAGCCTCCGCCGGGCGGCCGCGCGGAAGCGAAGCGCCTCCCCGCGACGCAGCGAACATGGCGGACGCCGGCAGCGTGTCATGTCAGCCGCCGAGCGCCGAATAGAAAGGGGTACCGAAAAACAGCGTGGCGACACCGCCTGCCGCGAGGAACGGGCCGAACGGAATCGGCTCCTCGAAGCGCATGCGACCGCGCCAGGTCGCGACGAGCCCGACGAGCGCACCCGTCACCGCGGCGAACAGCACGACCTGCGGCAGCGCGGCCCAGCCCATCCACGCGCCGAGCGCGGCGAGCAACTTCAGGTCGCCGAAGCCGATGCCCTCGATGCCGCGCAGCCACTTGAACAGCCAGTAGACCGACCACAGGAACAGGTAGCCGGCCATCGCGCCGACCACGGCCGAACGCAGCGACGTGAACGTGCCGCCGAGATTCAGTGCGAGCCCGGCCCACAGCAGAGGCAGCGTCATCGAATCGGGCAGGTAGCCGGTCTGGATATCGATCGCGCTCATCGCCAGCAGCGCGGCGCACAGTCCGAACGCGGCGAGTGCGGCAACGGTGGGGCCGAACGCGGCGAGCGAACCGGCGGCGAGCAGCGCACCGGCGAGCTCGACGAGCGGATAGCGCACGCCGATCGCATGGCCGCACTGACGGCAGCGCCCGCGCAACAGCAGGTAGCTCACGAGCGGGATGTTTTCCCACGCACGCAGCACGTGACCGCAATGCGGACAGGCGCTGCGCGGGCGCCACAGATCGTAGTGCGGCGGATAGCCGTCGTCCGGCGGCGAGCTTGCGCTGCCGGTTGCTTCCGCGATTTCGGCCTGCCACGCGCGCTGCATCATCACCGGGACCCGGTGCACGACGACGTTCACGAAGCTGCCGACGCACAGGCCGAGCACGACGGCGAACGCATACTGCACCGCGAGCGGCAGCATCGCCAGCGCGTGCAACGTGCTGTCGGGCGAGTCGAAAACGGTGGTCAGGGGCGCGGGCGTCATGGGGCTCGGGTTCGGGCTTGAAAGGCGACAGAATCGGTTGCGATGCTACACCACGTTGCCCAGCTGAAGGATGGGCAGATACATCGCGATCACGAGGCCGCCGACGAGCGCACCCAGGACGATCACGATCAGCGGCTCGCCGAGCGCGGCGAGCGCATCGAGCCGTGCGTCGAGCTGACGCTCGCATAGCGCGGCGATATCGGCGAGCATCGTGTCGAGCGCGCCGGTTTCCTCGGCGACGGCGATCGGCTGCACGACGTCGTCCGGGAAGCAGCCCGCCGCGTGCATCGCATCGGCGAGACGCGCGCCGCGCAGCACGTGCGTCGCGATCTGCGCGGTGGCCTGCTCGAACACCGGATGGCCGGCGGTGCGTTCGAGCGTGGCGAATGCATCGGCGAGCGGGACGCCCGCACCGAGCAGCGTTGCGAGCGAGCGGCACCAGCGCGCGGTGGCGAACCGCGTGAGCGCGCCGCCGACGAGCGGCGCATCCAGCACGTGCCGCGCGGCCGTGTAGCGCAGCGATGGCGAGCGCCGCAGCGCGTGACGTGCGGCGAGCCCCGCCACCGCTGCCCCGGCGACGAACGTGCCGCCCCAGGCCGAGGTCGCGGACGAGAGGGCGAGCAGGGCTCGGGTCGGCGCCGGCAAGGCCGCGCCGAAGCCGTCGAAGATCTGCCGGAACGTCGGCACGACCCACACCATCAGCGCGGCCGAGATCGCGAGCGCGAACACGATGACGGCGACCGGGTAGGCGAGCGCGGCACGCAGCTTGCGCCATTGCGCGTCGGCACGTTCGCGGTGCTCCGCGACGCGGGTCAGTATGGTGCCGAGCGCGCCCGATGCTTCGCCTACCTCGATCAACTGGCGATACAGCGTGCCGAACTGGGACGGGTAGCGTGCGAGCGCGGCGGCGAAGCGTTGCCCGCCGACGATCTCGCGTGCGAGGCCGGCGGCGATGCGCGGCAGCCCGTCGCGCGTGCGGGTGCGCGCGAGCATCTCGAGCGACGGTGCGAGCGGCAGTCCGGCCTGCAGCAGGCTCGCGAGCTGACGCGTGAAGCGCGTGACTTCCCGCGCGCCGGCCGACGGCGGCCGGGCCGTGCCGCGGACATCGAGCGACAGCACCGTGACGCCGTCGCGCGCGAGCGCCGCACGTGCGGCGGCGGCGTCGAAGGCGATGACGTTCCCGCGGCATGGCGTGCCGTCGCGACGACGGCCACGCCACGCGAAACGCGTCTCGTGCGGCGGTGCAGGCATCGCGATCACGCGTCGGGCGTCGCGGCCAGTGCTTCCGCGACGCTCGTCGTACCGTCGCGAACGTGCGCGAGTGCCGCGTCGCGCAGACTACGTACGCCCTCGGCTGCCGCGCATTGCGCGAGCGCACCGACGCTTGCGCGCGCGACGATGCGTTCCGCCATCTCCGGTGAAACCGGCATCGTCTGATGCAGGCCGATGCGGCCTCGATAACCGATGCCGTGACAGGCGGCACAGCCGCGCGCGACGAACGGGCGCCACCCGGATTCCAGTGCTGCCGGATTGCAGCCTGCTTCGCGCAGCGCGCGCACCGACGCGTCCGAACGCACGCGGCAGGTGGGGCACAGGCGCCGCACGAGGCGTTGCGCGGTGACGAGGCGCAACGCGGCGGCGAGGTTGTATGGCGCGACGCCGATGTCGAGCAGTCGCGCGACGGCTGCCGGCGCGTCGTTCGTATGCAGCGTGGACAGCACGAGGTGCCCGGTCTGAGCGGCCTTGATCGCGACGTCGGCCGTCTCCGCATCGCGAATCTCGCCGACCATGATGACGTCCGGGTCCTGACGCAGCAGCGCGCGCAGCGCAGTGGCGAACGTCAGCCCGGCTTTTTCGGCGACGCCGACCTGGTTGATGCCGTCGAGCTGGATCTCGGCCGGATCCTCGACCGTGCACACATTGTGCGCATCGCGGTCGAGCATCTGCAGCGCGCAGTAGAGCGACAGCGTCTTGCCGCTGCCGGTCGGCCCGGTCACGAGCACGAGACCGTGCGGCGCGCGTATCGCGGCTTCCATCGCCGCGGCCTGCCGCGCGTCGAAGCCGAGACGCGCGAGCGTGAGGTCGGGCGGCAGCGTTTCGAGGCGGCGCAACACGAGCTTCTCGCCGAACAGCGTGGGCAGCGAGCTGACCCGGTAGTCGCCGCGCGTGCCGCCGTCGACCGCGATGCGCAGCCGGCCGTCCTGCGGAAGCCGGCGCTCGGCGATGTCCATGCGGGCGAGCACCTTGATCCGCGTCACGAGCGCGTCGCGCAGATGAGCGGGCGGCCGCGCGTGTTCATGCAGGACGCCATCGATGCGCAGGCGGATGCGCCAGCCTGCTTCGAACGGTTCGACGTGGATGTCGGACGCGTCGCGCACGCGGGCGGCGTGCAGCGTGTCGGTCAGCAGCCGTACGGCGGGTGAGTCGTCGAGTTGCGCCGCATCGAGCGACCGCGGTGTTTCGGCGGGCGATGCGTCGGTGGAGACAGGCGGCCGCTGCGTGTGCAGCGGCGCCCCGGGAAGTGGGAAGTGCATGTGAGCCGGCGCTCGGCCGCCTGTTGATCGTGACCGGCAAATGGTCGCGTATCGTGCGCGGCGCCGACAGTCGGCCGTTCGGCTAGCGCGCGCCGCGTGCGCGCGTGCTGCGCGGCTTGAAGAGCTTGACGGTGCGCACGGCCTGGTCGTCGCTGCGCATGACCTCGAGCATCACGTCGCGGATCTTCAGGCACACGTCGCCTTCGGGGATTTCCTCGAGGATTTCGAGGATCAGGCCGTTGAGCGTCTTCGGTCCGTCGGTCGGCAGTTGCAGGTGCAGCCAGCGGTTCAGTTCGCGCAGCGGCATGCTGGCGGCGACGATGCATTCGCCGTTCTCGTTCCAGCCGCCCGCGCGTTCGCCGCGCGGCATCGACGTCGTGAATTCGCCGATCAGTTCCTCGATGATGTCCTCGGGCGTGACGAGCCCCTCGAGTTCGCCGTACTCGTTGACGACGAGCGCGGTCCGCTGGCGGCTTTCCTGGAAATACTGGAGCTGCTGGACGACCGGCGTGCCCGACGGCACGTAGTACGGCTCGGCGAGCAGCGTGCGCAACGTTTCGCGGTCGAAATCCTGGTTGTGCAGTGCGGTGAGCGTCTTGCGGACGTGCAGCACGCCGAGCACCTTGTCGATGTCGCCTTCGTAGACGACAAGGCGGTTGTGATAGCAGGTCTCGAGCTGATGCAGGATGTCGTCGAGCGGCGCGTAGAAGTTGAGCGACTCGATCTGGCGGCGCGGCACCATCACGTCGTCGACCGTGATGTTCTCGAGGTCGAACAGGTTGAGCAGGATGCTGCGGTGCTTGGTCGGCATGAAGCTGCTCGACTCGAGCACGATCGCGCGCAGCTCGTCGGCGGACATCCGCTGGTCGCGGCCCTTCTTCGTATTGATGCGCAGCATCCAGAGAACGCCGTTCGCCAGTTCATTGACGAACCAGACGACCGGCTTGAACACGCGCATCAGCGGCGCGATCACGAGACTGGCGGGCAGCGCGATGCGTTCGGGAAAGGTCGCGCCGACGATCTTCGGCGCGATTTCCGCGAACACGATGATCAGGAACGCGACGATGCCGGTCGCGATCGACAGCGCCAGGTTGTTACGGCCGAACGTGTGCAGCGCGAGCGACGTCGTCAGGACCGGGATGATCGTGTTGAACAGGTTGTTGCCGATCAGGATCACGCTGAGCAGCAGGTCGGTGCGCGTGAGGAGACCCTGCGTGGTTTTCGCGCCGAGCACGCCCTGGCCGGCGAGATGCTTCAGCCGATGGCGGTTGAGCGCCATCATCGCGGTCTCGGAAATGGAAAAGAAGCTGGAGCAGAGGAGAAGCAGGAAGACGGCGCCGATTTGCGCCCATAAGGGAATTTGGTCCACGCGTCAGAAGGGCAGTGAAGGACAGGGATGGAGGGAATATAGCAGAGGCCGGCGGCCGGGATGTGTCGTGCGCGACACGCGCGCTCGCGAGA
This sequence comes from Burkholderia sp. Bp8984, assembly GCF_003853755.1. NCBI lineage: Bacteria > Pseudomonadati > Pseudomonadota > Betaproteobacteria > Burkholderiales > Burkholderiaceae > Burkholderia > Burkholderia sp. Bp8984. The sequence continues at coordinate 91,688 of NZ_QTQN01000023.1, read as the reverse complement.
CCAGGCAGAAGAAGGCAAAAAAAAACCGTGCACACGGTGCACGGTTTTTTCAAAATCTGGTCGGGGTGAGAGGATTCGAACCTCCGGCCTCTACGTCCCGAACGTAGCGCTCTACCAGGCTAAGCTACACCCCGATTTTTTGCTCTTCCGACTTCGCCGCTTTCGTTCAGATCGCTGCGTCGTCACAAGCAAGAACGTAACTATAACGATGTTTTTTCGAAAAGGGAATACCTTGATGAAGAAATTTTTCGAAATGCGGTTCGTGTCGTGGTCGCCGCGCGCTTACGACTGTCGCGACGTCGAGTACGAGCACAGTGCGAGCAGGCTTTCCTTGTAGATCGAATCCGGGAACGCGGCGATCGCGGCCGCGGCGGCCTGTGCTTCCTGGCGCGCGCATTCGAGAGTATGGTCGAGCGCGCCCGAACGCGTGATCGCGTCGAAGATCGTGTCGAAGCGATCGGTGCCGCCTTGTTCGATCGCCTCGCGGGCGAGCGCCGATTGCTCGGGCGTGCCGCGTTCGATCAGATAGATGAGCGGCAGTGTCGGCTTGCCTTCGCGCAGGTCGTCGCCGGCATTCTTGCCCATCGCTTCGGCCGTGCCCGCGTAGTCGAGCCAGTCGTCCATGATCTGGAATGCGGTGCCGATCCGGCGGCCGTATTCGGCGGCGGCGGCTTCGGTCGGCGCATCGGCGCCGGCGAGCACCGCGCCCAGGCGGGCCGATGCCTCGAACAGCTTCGCCGTCTTGTAGCGGATCACCTGCATGTAGCGCGTCTCGTCGACGTCCGCGTCGTGCATGTTCAGGAGCTGCAGCACTTCGCCTTCGGAAATGATCGTCGTCGCTTCCGACAGGATTTCCATCACGCGCATCTTGCCGACGCCGACCATCATCTCGAACGAACGCGAATAGAGGTAGTCGCCGACCAGCACGCTCGCCGCGTTGCCGAACAGCGCGTTGGCCGTCTGGCGGCCTCGCCGCAGTTCGGATTCGTCGACGACGTCGTCATGCAGCAGCGTGGCCGTGTGGATGAATTCGACGACGGCGGCCAGCACGTGCCGCTGGTGCGACGTCTCGCCGAGCGCGCCGGCGACGAGCAGCAGCAGGGCCGGACGCAGCCGCTTGCCGCCCGCGCCGATGATGTACTCGGCGATCTGGTTGATCAGCAGCACGTCGGACGCGAGGCTTTGCCGGATAACGCGATTCACCTGCTCCATGTCGCTGGCGATCGGGGCGAGCAGGTGGGCGGCGCTGAGGGTGGGGGAGGCGGTGGACGACGACATGATGATCGAAATGGGTGATGCCGCGGATTATAAGTCGAATCCGCGATATGCCGGTCTGTCGGACGTGTCTGCCCGGTGATTTTGGCCGTCCGGCCAGGGCTTGCGGGCGGCAATCGTGGATCGGCTTTGACTTGGGTGCTAAGCCCATGTATAATCACGTGTTTTCCGCGCGTGGTGTGCGGAAAAATTGGATCCAGAGTGAGGTTCTCAATGTACGCGGTCATAAAAACCGGCGGCAAGCAGTACAAGGTTGCCGTTGGCGAAAAACTCAAAGTAGAACAGATACCGGCTGACATTGACGCTGAAATCACGCTCGACCAGGTTCTCGCAGTGGGCGAAGGCGAATCGATTAAGTTCGGTACGCCGCTGGTCAGTGGGGCTTCCGTCAAGGCCACCGTTGTGTCGCACGGTCGTCATGCCAAGGTCACCATCTTCAAGATGCGTCGCCGGAAGCACTACCAAAAGCACGGCGGCCACCGCCAGAACTACACTGAGCTGCGCATCGACGCGATCAACGCGTAAGCGCCTCGGTAAAGGAGCAATCAGATGGCACACAAAAAGGCAGGCGGCTCTTCCCGGAACGGCCGCGACTCCGAGTCGAAACGTCTCGGCGTGAAAGTGTACGGCGGCCAGGCGATCAACGCTGGCGGCATCATCGTGCGTCAGCGCGGTACGCGCATGCACGCTGGCGAGAACGTCGGCATGGGCAAGGATCACACCCTGTTCGCGCTGGTCGACGGTCACGTCAAGTTCGCGACCAAGGGCGCGGACAAGAAGCATCTGGTCATCGTTGTCCCGGCGGCTGCCTAAGTTCAGGCACCCACGGGCTTCGTAGCCGAAAGGCCCCGCAGTCTTCGCGGGGCCTTTTTTTATTTGGCCGCCGGGCGCATGTGCGCGCCGGCGGCTGTCGCGACACTGGCGGGCAATCGGCCGAACGGCAGATTGTTCAAGCGCGCCGGCGCGCGGCACAATAGCGGAAATACTGGTCGGAGTGACGAATGAAGTTCATTGACGAAGCACGAATCGAAGTCATCGCCGGCGACGGAGGCGATGGCAGCGCGTCGATGCGCCGCGAGAAATTCGTTCCGTTCGGCGGGCCGGACGGCGGCGACGGCGGCCGGGGCGGCAACGTCTACGCGATCGCCGACCGCAACATCAACACGCTGATCGACTACCGTTACGCGAAGAAGCACCTGGCGCGCAACGGCGAAAACGGTCGCGGCTCGGATTGCTACGGCAAGGGCGGGGACGACGTCACGCTGCGCATGCCGGTCGGCACGGTCGTGACCGACATGGATACGGGCGAGCTGATCGCCGACCTGACCGAGCACGATCAGCAGGTGATGCTCGCGAAGGGCGGCGCAGGCGGTCTCGGCAACCTGCATTTCAAGTCGAGCACGAACCGCGCGCCACGCCAGAAAACCGACGGCAAGCCCGGCGAACGGCGCATGCTGCGGCTCGAGCTGAAGGTGCTCGCCGACGTCGGTCTGCTTGGCATGCCGAACGCCGGCAAGTCGACCTTCATCTCGTCGGTGTCGAACGCGAAGCCGAAGATCGCCGACTATCCGTTCACGACGCTCGCGCCGAACCTTGGCGTCGTGCGGGTCGGCCCGAGCAAGAGCTTCGTGATCGCCGATATTCCGGGGCTGATCGAGGGCGCCGCCGAAGGCGCGGGCCTCGGCCACCAGTTCCTGCGACACCTGCAGCGCACCGGCGTGCTGCTGCATCTCGTCGATCTGGCTCCGTTCGACGAAAGCGTCGACCCGGTCGCTGAAGCGACCGCGATCGTCGGCGAGCTGCGCAAATACGACGAGGCGCTGTACGAGAAGCCGCGCTGGCTCGTCCTCAACAAGCTCGACATGGTGCCGGAAGACGAGCGCGAGGCGCGCGTCGCCGATTTCCTCGACCGTTTCGGCTGGGACGGCCCGGTGTTCGAGATTTCGGCGCTCACGGGCCAGGGCTGCGAAGCGCTGTGCTACGCGATCTACGATTACCTCGCCGGGCATTCGGACGCACATCGTGCGGCGGAAGAGGAAGATCTGGCCGCGGACGTGCGGTTCCGCGATGCGCCGCAAGCCGATGGCGGCGCGACGCCCGGCGACGACGCCTGAGCGGGCCCGACACGCACCGGGCATCGCGTCCGGTGCCTGAATTCAATTGCGCCCGGCCGGGCAGGCATCAGATACAGGAGACGGCGCACGATGCGTTCGATCATCGCGGATTCGAAGCGATTGGTGGTGAAGGTGGGCTCCAGCCTCGTGACCAACGACGGCAAGGGGCTCGATCATGCTGCAATCGGCCGCTGGGCGGCCCAGATCGCCGCGCTGCGCGCGCAGGGCAAGGAAGTGGTGCTCGTCAGCTCGGGCGCGATTGCGGAAGGGATGCAGCGGCTCGGCTGGAGCAAGCGTCCGCGCGAGATCGACGAGCTGCAGGCCGCCGCCGCGGTCGGCCAGATGGGGCTCGCGCAAGTTTATGAAAGCCGCTTTACCGAGCACGATATCCGCACCGCGCAGATCCTGCTGACGCACGCCGACCTGGCCGATCGCGAGCGCTACCTGAATGCGCGCTCGACGCTGCTGACGCTGCTGCGGCTCGGCGTCGTGCCGATCATCAACGAGAACGACACGGTCGTCACCGACGAAATCAAGTTTGGCGACAACGACACGCTCGGCGCGCTCGTCGCGAACCTGATCGAAGGCGATGCGCTGATCATCCTGACCGACCAGACGGGCTTGTTCACCGCCGATCCGCGCAAGGATCCGAATGCGACGCTGGTCGCGGAAGCCAGCGCGGGCGCGCCGGAGCTCGAAGCGATGGCCGGCGGCGCCGGCTCGAGCCTCGGCCGCGGCGGGATGCTGACGAAGATCCTTGCGGCGAAGCGCGCGGCGCACAGCGGCGCGAACACCGTGATCGCAAGCGGCCGCGAAGCCGACGTGCTGGTGCGGCTGGCGGCGGGCGAGGCGATCGGCACGCAGCTGATCGCGCGCACCGCGCGGATGGCCGCGCGCAAGCAATGGATGGCCGATCACCTGCAGGTGCGCGGGCACGTCGTGATCGATGCGGGCGCGGTCGAGAAGCTGACGGCCGGCGGCAAGAGCCTGCTGCCGATCGGCGTGACCGGCGTGCAGGGCGCGTTCGCACGCGGCGAGGTGATCGCGTGTGTCGGCCCCGACGGGCGTGAAGTGGCGCGCGGCCTCACGAACTACAGCAGCGCGGAAACGAAGCTGATTCACCGCAAGCCGAGCGGCGAGATCGAGACGGTGCTCGGCTACATGCTGGAGCCGGAGCTGATTCACCGCGACAACCTCGTGCTCGTGTGACCGTTCGGCCAGGCGTCGCGAGACAGCAAAAAGCCCGCATCGCGCGGGCTTTTTGTTGTGACGAAGCGAAACGAGGCCGGGCAGCCGGCCTCGGTTGTGCGGTCAGCGCAGCTGGCTCATCGCGGTGCGATGGAACTTGATGTTCTCGAGGATCTGCTGGGTCGTGCCCTGCGGCATCTTGTTCGCGCAGAAATAGTCCTGGTACAGCGCCGAGTGGTACGCGTTCAGCTCGCCGTTCTCGATGCGACGCCAGTCGTTCTCGACCGTGCGGTCCCAGCCGTCGTGATCCGAATTCAGGCCTGCATACTGACGCCATTCGTAAGTGTCGCAGCGGATGCCTTCGTAGTTCACGTTGCGCGCGCCGGCCGGGCTCGTGATGACGACTGCGTAGCGCACGACGCCGTCGCTGCCGACCGCGAGCGACTTCGCATCGACGGAGAACTTGAGCGGCGTGTTCTGCGACACGTTGAACGGCAGCAGATCGCCCGCTTGCGGCAGCGGCGGCAGCGTGTCGACCGGGTTTTCCTTCCAGTTGCCCTGGCGGTCCAGCAGGTACACGAACTCGCTGTCATCCTTGTTGGTCGGCGTCTTCGAATTCGCGCAACCGGCCAGCGTGGCCGCCGCGACGATCGATGCGAGCGCGAGAGCAATCGCTTTCAATATGCATTCCTCGTAAAAAAAGGGCGCGACACCAAGGTCGCGCCCGGTCATGCAGTCCGACTCGTCATTTGCCGACGATCACGCGGGGCGGCATCTCGTCGAGCGTGCTCGCCTCCACTTCGATCTCGGAACAGACCACCGATGTGTCGACAATCGTCAGCGTCTGCTGGGCCTGCGCGCCGATGACGCGCGGATAGCGCGACAGACGCGGCCCACGCGGCTTTTCGGCTCGCTGCGCCGGGCGGCGCAGGAAGCGCGACAGTTCCGTCAGCGCCAACTGATAGACATCCCGCTTGAACTCGATCACCGCATCGAGCGGCACCCAGTACTCGTTCCAGCGCCACGCATCGAACTCCGGGTGGTCGGTCGCGCGCAAGCAAATGTCGCAATCGCGTCCGACCATCCGCAGAAGGAACCAGATCTGCTTCTGGCCGCGGTAATGTCCGCGTACTTCGCGTTTGATGAACTTGTCAGGCACCTCGTAACGCAACCAGTCGCGAGTGCGGCCGATTATCTTGACGTGTTCCGGGTGCAGGCCCGTCTCCTCGTGCAGCTCCCGGTACATCGCCTGCATGGGGGTCTCGCCGTACTTGATCCCACCTTGAGGAAACTGCCAGGAATGCTCGCGGAGCCGCTTGCCCCAAAACACCTCGTTGCGCGCGTTCAAGAGGATGATGCCGACGTTCGGGCGAAAGCCTTCACGATCCAGCATACAACCACCTTCGAATCCTTTAAAATTGCTTTGATTATAAACAGATAACGGGCGCTGCGCACCGTGACGGAGCGAAACCGCGCGGGGTACACCGGCTGAATTGTCCCTGATTTGTCTGCTAAGTCATCTGCGCCATCGTCGTCCCTCGTCGTTCGTCGCGCGCAGCTTTTTCACCTTGAAACTTTTTCGGGCGCCCCGCCTGGGGGCGCCGTATTTGGAACCGTCCGCATGAAAGCTTCCCGTTTCTTTATCGGCACCCTCAAAGAAGCACCGGCCGACGCAGAGATCGTCAGCCACAAGCTGATGGTGCGCGCCGGCATGATCCGTCGCGTCGCCGGCGGCATCTACAACTACCTGCCGGTCGGCCTGCGTTCGATTCGCAAGGTCGAGGCGATCGTGCGCGAGGAAATGAACCGGGCTGGCGCCATCGAGCTGCTGATGCCGGCCGTGCAACCGGCCGAGCTGTGGCAGGAATCGGGCCGCTGGGAGCAGTACGGCCCCGAACTGCTGCGCTTCAAGGACCGCAAGGACAACGACTTCGTGATCGGGCCGACGCACGAGGAAGTCATCACCGATATCGCGCGCAACCAGATCAAGAGCTACCGGCAGATGCCGGTGAACTTCTACCAGATCCAGACGAAGTTCCGCGACGAGATCCGTCCGCGCTTCGGCGTGATGCGCGGCCGCGAGTTCATCATGAAGGACGCGTATTCGTTCGACAAGGACGCGGCCGGCCTGAACGAGTCGTATCGCAAGATGTACGACGCATACGTGCGCATCTTCACGCGCCTCGGCCTCGAGTTCCGCGCGGTTGCGGCCGACAGCGGCTCGATCGGCGGCAACTTCTCGCACGAGTTCCACGTGATCGCCGATACCGGCGAGGACGCGATCGCCTACTGCCCGACGTCCGACTTCGCGGCGAACGTTGAAGCGGCCGAAGCGCTGCCGCTGATCGCCGAACGCGCGGCACCCGCCGAAGCGATGGAAAAGGTCGCGACGCCCGGCAAGGCGAAGTGCGAGGCCGTCGCCGAACTGCTGTCGATCCCGCTCGAGCGCACGATCAAGTCGATCGTGCTCGCCACCGACAACGAAGGCGCCGAGCCGACCATCTGGCTCGTGATGCTGCGCGGCGACCACGACCTGAACGAGATCAAGGTGTCGAAGCTGCCGGGGCTGAAGAACCACCGCTTCGCGACCGAGCAGGAAATCGTCGAGTGGTTCGGCACGCCGCCGGGCTACCTCGGCCCGGTCGGCACGAAGAAGCCGGTGAAGGTGATCGCCGATCGCACGGTCGCGAACATGAGCGATTTCGTCGTCGGCGCGAACGAGGTTGACTATCACATCGCCGGCGTGAACTGGGGCCGCGACCTGCCGGAGCCGGACGTCGCCGACGTGCGCAACGTGAAGAAGGGCGATCCGTCGCCGGACGGCAAGGGTGAGATCGACATCTGCCGCGGCATCGAAGTCGGCCACGTGTTCCAGCTCGGCACCAAGTACTCGGAAGCGATGGGCGCGACGTTCCTCGACGAGTCGGGCAAGCCGCAGCCGATGCTGATGGGCTGCTACGGCGTCGGCGTCACGCGCATTCTCGGCGCTGCGATCGAACAGAACTTCGACGAGCGCGGCATCATCTGGCCCGAGTCGATCGCGCCGTTCGAAGTCGTGCTGTGCCCGATGGGCTACGATCGCAGCGACATGGTCCGCGAGGCCGCCGACAAGCTGTACGCGGAACTGGCCGCGGCCGGCATCGACGTGATCCTCGACGATCGCGGCGAGCGCCCGGGCGTGATGTTTGCCGACTGGGAATTGATCGGCGTGCCGCATCGCCTGGTGATCGGCGAGCGCGGCCTGAAGGAAGGCAAGATCGAGTATCAGGGCCGCCGCGACGCCGAGGCGACGCTGCTGCCGGCCGACGCGGCCGCGGCGACGGTGACGGAGAAGATCCGCGCCGCGCTCGCGCGCTAAGCGCTTCGACCGGAGGACACGGTGGAATACACCTTCCTGTCGGCCACCGTGCTCCTCGTGCTGATCACGGATCCGCTCGGCAACATCCCGCTGTTCATCACGGCGATGCGGGATGTGCCGCGCGAGCGGCGCGTGAAGCTGATCCTGCGTGAAGTCGGGATCGCGTTCGTGATCCTGCTGTTCTTCATGGTGGTCGGCGACCGCTTCCTGCGGATGATGAACCTCACCGACCTGTCGCTGCGGCTCGGCGGCGGGATCGTGCTGTTCCTGATCGCGCTGCGGATGATCTTCCCGCATCCGGACGGCGCGCTCGGCAGCGATCCGCGCGCCGGCGGTGAACCGTTCATCGTGCCGCTCGCGATTCCCGCGCTCGCCGGGCCGTCCGCGCTCGCGACGGTGATGCTGCTGACGTCGCAGGCGCCGGGCAAGATGTTCGAGTGGGTCGGCGCGCTGACGGTCACGATGATCGTCTGCGCGATCACGCTGGTGCTGGCCGAACGGATCCAGCAGTGGCTCGGCGAGCGGACCGTCGCCGCGTTCGAGCGGCTGATGGGTCTCGTGCTCGTCGCGATCTCGGTCGAGATGCTGCTCGCCGGCATCAAGGCGTTCGTGCACCAGCTGCAGATGTAACGCGTTGGTGCGTACCGACGAAAAAAAGCGGCGCTCCGGGTAACCGGAGCGCCGCTTTCCATTTATATAGCGGGCAGGGCGGCGATCAAACGTTCGCGGTCAGCGCACGGATCGTCGGCAGGTTGCGCCAGTAGCCCTTGGCGTCCATCCCGCAGCCGAACACGTAGCGGTCGGGCACCGAGAAGCCGCAGAAGTCGGGATGCAGCGGTTTCGCCTTCGTGAGCGTCTTCTCGCACAGCACCGCGGACATGAAGCGCTTCGCGCCCATGTCGAGGATGCGGTCGCGGATCGCGGCCATCGTCTCGCCTTCGTCGAGGATGTCGTCGAGCACGAGCACGATGCGGTCCTTCACCGATTCGCGCGGCGCGACGCGCCAGTGCATCTCCGGGCTGCCCTGCGTCGTGTTGCGGTAGCGGGTCAGGTGGATGTAGTCGAATTCCAGCGGGAAATCGAGATGCGGCAGCAGCATCCCGGTAAACACCGCGGCGCCGCCCATCACCGAGAGGACGAGCGGGAACGCGTCGCCGATCTCGGCGCGGATCGCTTCGGCCATCCGGGCGATCGACGCGTTGACGGCGTCCGCCGAGACGATCTCTTCGGAGTGTTCGAAAATGTGGAGGGCTTCTTCGCGGTTCATGAGTTCTGGCGGGCAGTCGGTATACAAATAAGAATGAAGCAGAACGGCTGGCGCGCGCTACGGCAAAAACCCGCGCGCCGGCCGACGGGCGGAATCAGCGCATGCCGGGCATCATGCCCTTCAAGCCGCGCATCATCTTCTGCATGTTGCCGCCCTTCAGCTTCTTCATCATCGTACGCATCTGGTCGTACTGGTTCAGCATCCGGTTGACTTCCTGCACCGGCACGCCCGCGCCGGCTGCAATGCGGCGCTTGCGCGTCGCCTTGATGATTTCGGGTTTGGCGCGCTCGGCGGGCGTCATCGAGCTGATGATGCCTTCCATCCGGCGGATCGACTTCTCGGCCTGGCCCATGTCGGCGCCGGCCGCCGCCTGCTGGAACTGCGCGGGCAGCTTGTCCATCAGCGACGACAGGCCGCCCATGTTCTTCATCTGCGAGATCTGCGCGCGGAAATCGTTCAGGTCGAAGTCGCCGCCTTTCTTGACCTTGTCGGCGAGCTTCTGCGCGGCCTGCACGTCGACGCCGCGCTGCGCTTCCTCGACGAGCGCGAGGATGTCGCCCATGCCGAGGATCCGGTTCGCCATCCGGTCCGGGTGGAACACCTCGAGGCCGTCGAGCTTCTCGGCGACGCCGACGAACTTGATCGGCTTGCCCGTGATGTGGCGCACCGACAGCGCGGCACCGCCGCGCGAATCGCCGTCGAGCTTGGTCAGCACGACGCCGGTGAGCGGCAGCGTGTCGTTGAACGCCTTCGCGGTGTTGACCGCGTCCTGGCCGAGCATCGCGTCGACGACGAACAGCGTTTCGGCCGGCTTCAGCGTGCCGTGCAGCGCGGCGATTTCCTGCATCATCGCCTCGTCGATACCGAGGCGGCCGGCCGTGTCGACGATCAGCACGTCATGGTAGTGGCGCTTCGCCCAGTCGACGGCCGCGAGTGCGATGTCGACGGGCTTCTGGTCCGGCGTCGACGGGAAGAAATCGGCGCCGACCTGTTCGCTCACCGTTTTCAGCTGCATGATGGCGGCCGGGCGATACACGTCGCACGACACCGTCAGCACCTTCTTCTTGTACTTCTCGCGCAAGAGTTTCGCGAGCTTGCCGGCGGTCGTGGTCTTGCCGGCGCCCTGCAAGCCGGCCATCAGGATCACGGCGGGCGGCGTGACCGCGAGGTTCAGCTCGGCGGCCTTGCCTTCGTAGTCGCCGCCGATCACGGCGGTCAGTTCCTTCTGGACCACGCCGACGAGCGCCTGGCCCGGCGACAGGCTGCTGATCACTTCCTCGCCGAGCGCCTTTTCCTTGACCTTGGCGATGAATTCGCGGACGACCGGCAGCGCGACGTCGGCTTCCAGCAGCGCGAGACGCACCTCGCGGAGCATCTCCTGGGTGTTCGCCTCGGTAAGCCGGGCCTCGCCGCGCAGCGTCTTGACGACGCGCGCCATCCGTTGAGTGAGATTGTCGAGCATGGGGAGCGATGGACAGTGGGGCCCGAAGGCGCAACGGAACCGTACAAAAGGGAGCCGTCGCGGGAAGGGGGCCTAGTGTAAACTTCGAACATGGATATTGTACTGTATGCCCTCACCGCATTCCTGTACGGCGGCCTCGCCGTCGCAGGCTGGCGCACGCACCGCCAGGGTGCGACGCCGCTCGTCGCGAGCGTGCCGGCCGTGCCGGTGCCGGCGTCCGCCGCGTCGGGAATGAGCGGCGCCGGCCGCGCGCTGCTGTTCGCGGCGCTCGTCGCGCACGGCGTGCTGCTGCACACGACGATCTTCCCGCACGACGCGATGGTCTTCGGCTTCGCGTTCGCGCTGTCCGCGATGTTCTGGCTCGGCGCCGGCATCTACTGGATCGAGAGCTTCTTCTTCCCGCTCGACAGCCTGCGCCTGCTCGTGCTGCCGCTCGCGTGCGGCGCGTCGCTGCTGCCGCTCGTGTTCGGTGGCGTGCGGGTGCTGCCTTATGCCGCAGCGCCGCTGTTCAAGATGCACTTCCTGATCGCGAACATCGCGTACGGCCTTTTCGCGATCGCCGCGCTGCACGCGGTCCTGATGCTGATGGTCGAGCGGCGCCTGCAGTCGCTGAGGAGCGGCGGGCGCGACGGCTCGACCGGCTGGATCGCGAGTTGGCTCGAAACGCTGCCGCCGCTGCTCACGCTCGAGAAGCTGCTGTTCCGCCTGATCGGCGCCGGCTTCGTGCTGCTGACGCTGACGCTCGCGTCGGGGATCCTGTTCAGCGAGCAGGTCGATGCACGCGCGCTGCGGCTCGATCACAAGACCGTGTTCGCGGTGCTGTCGTGGCTGATGTTCGGCGGCCTGCTGATCGCGCACAAGACGTCGGGCTGGCGCGGGCGCGGCGCCGCGCGCTGGGTGCTCGTGTCGTTTGCCGCGCTGCTGCTCGCGTATGTCGGCAGCCGGTTCGTTTTCGAGGTGCTGCTGCACCGCTCCGTGGTTTGAACGCAGGTTTCCGATGCGACAGATTCTTCTCCTGATTCTTCTCTTCTTCGCGGGTTCGTGGCTCACGCGCAAGCTGCGCCAGGCCCAGGAGCACGCGCAGGCGCGCGCCGGCCGCGGTGGCGGCAACGACGGCGCACCGGGTCCTGGCGCCGGGGCGGCACGCCCGAACGGCGACGCGCGCTCGCTGCCCGAACCGATGGTGCGTTGCGCCGAGTGCGGCGTGCATACGCCGCAGGGCGACGCCGTCGCCGCGGGCGGCGAATACTTCTGCAGCACCGAGCACGCGCAGCGCCACGGCGCACACGCGAGCGGCCACGACGCCCGATGAGCGACGCAGCGCTGCTGTCGGTCGACGCGAACGGCTGGGTGCGCGAAGCGCGCCACGCGCCGTCGCCGAATTTCGAGGCGCGGCCCGCGGGCGCGGTGCCGACGCTCGTCGTCGTCCACAACATCAGCCTGCCCCCCGGCGAGTTCGGCGGCGATGCGATCGAGGCGCTGTTCCTGAATCGCCTCGATTGCGATACGCACCCCTATTACCAGCGCCACCTGCGCGACGTGCGCGTGTCCGCGCACTTCCTGATCCGCCGCGACGGCGAACTCGTGCAGTTCGTGTCGTGCGACGAGCGTGCATGGCATGCGGGCGCGTCCGAGTTCTTCGGCCGGTCGCGCTGCAACGACTTCTCGATCGGCATCGAACTCGAAGGTGCGGACGACGTGCCGTTCGACGCGGCGCAGTACGCGACGCTCGGGGTGCTCGCACGCACGCTCGCCGCACGCTATCCGATCGATGCGGTGGCCGGGCATTCGGACGTCGCGCCGGGCCGCAAGACCGACCCGGGTCCGCACTTCGATTGGCAACGCTTCGCGAGCGATGCCGGGTTTTCCGCCGAATACTTTCCTTTCCGTCAGCACTGATCGCAGGGTTTTTGAGCGGGCGAAATTTTTTTTTCCGACCAATGCCTTGTCGCGTCTGCCCGTCCGGGCGGCCGGGTTGATGTCAATACCTCCGGCGAAAATTCTCCGTTTTGATGTCGCCGGAATGTCCACTATACTTGGTGCCAGTTGAGCGGTTCTGTACTAGATATAGTGTGTGTCGCAGGGGAAACCCGAGCGGCACCGGCCGGCGGGCAACGCCGGCGGCCAGGGTTCTCAGTGCGGCGCGCCAGGCCGGGCGGTCCGGGCGTCGCAATCAAGCGCAGCGAACTTCGACGGGGCAGCGTACACATGACGAAGCACACGACCGGATCGGTTGTCGCGCATCGACCGAACCGGCTTCCCCGACGCATCGCTCGCCTCTTACCGCTCGCGCATCCGATAGCGCAGCGTTCGTTTTAATCCGCGGTTCTCTCCGCACCATCCAACACCAGGAGCTTTGCACATGCAAACCACCGACAACGCGACGTCCCAGTACGAGAGCGCCTCGAGCCGTCCGCTCGGCGGGACCGAACAGGGCGCGCAGGCGCTCGCGCCGCAGGCCACGTTCGCCGACTACAAGGTGATCCGCCGCAACGGCAGCGTGGTGTCGTTCGAGCCTTCGAAGATCGCGATTGCGGTGACCAAGGCTTTCCTGGCCGTCAATGGCGGGCAGGGCGCGGCATCGGCACGCGTACGCGAACTCGTCGAGCAGCTCACGCACAACGTCGTGCGCGCGCTCGTGCGCAGCCGTCCGAACGGCGGTACGTTCCATATCGAAGACATCCAGGACCAGGTCGAACTCGCGCTGATGCGCGGCGGCGAGCACAACGTCGCGCGTGCGTACGTGCTGTATCGCGAGAAGCGTCACCTCGAGCGCCAGCATGCGGGCGAGGAAGCAGCGGCAGCGGGCGGCGAGTCGAGCACCGGCATCAACGTCGTCGACAACGGCGTCACGCGCCCGCTCGACCTGAACGCACTGCGCGCGCTGATCGTGTCGGCATGCGACGGTCTCGGCGCTGCGGTTAACCCTGACCCGATCGTCGCGGAAACGGTGAAGAACCTGTACGACGGCGTGCCGATGAGCCAGGTCTACGACTCGGCGATCCTCGCTGCGCGCACGATGATCGAAAAGGATCCGGCATACAGCCAGGTCACGGCCCGCATCCTGCTGCACACGATCCGTCGCGAGATCCTCGGCGAGGAAGTGGTCCAGGCCGAGATGTCGGCCCGCTACGCGGAATACTTCCCGCAGTTCCTGAAGCGCGGCGTCGACGCCGGCCTGCTCGACGACAAGCTGCTGCAGTTCGACCTGAAGCGTCTCGGCGAAGCGCTCGACGCGAACCGCGACCTGCAGTTCGGCTACCTCGGCCTGCAGACGCTGTACGACCGCTACTTCCTGCACGTCGACGGCAGCCGCATCGAAATGCCGCAGGCATTCTTCATGCGCGTCGCGATGGGCCTGTCGCTGAACGAGATCGACCGCGAAACGCGCGCGATCGAGTTCTACAACGTGCTGTCGAGCTTCGACTTCATGAGCTCGACGCCGACGCTGTTCAACTCGGGCACGCACCGCTCGCAGTTGTCGTCGTGCTACCTGACGACGGTCGCGGACGATCTCGACGGCATCTATGAAGCGCTGAAGGAAAACGCGCTGCTGTCGAAGTTCGCCGGCGGTCTCGGCAACGACTGGACCCGCGTGCGCGCACTCGGCTCGCATATCAAGGGCACGAACGGCAAGTCGCAAGGCGTGGTCCCGTTCCTGAAGGTCGTCAACGACACGGCCGTCGCGGTCAACCAGGGCGGCAAGCGCAAGGGCGCGGTGTGCGCGTACCTCGAATCGTGGCACCTCGACATCGAGGAGTTCCTCGAGCTGCGCAAGAACACCGGCGACGATCGCCGCCGTACGCACGACATGAACACGGCGAACTGGATTCCCGACCTGTTCATGAAGCGCGTGATGGAAGGCGCCGACTGGACGCTGTTCTCGCCGTCGACCTGCCCGGACCTGCACGACAAGTTCGGCGCCGATTTCGAGAAGGCTTACACGGCTTACGAAGAGAAGGTCGCGCGCGGCGAGATCAAGCTGTTCAAGAAGATTCCGGCGCAGCAGCTCTGGCGCAAGATGCTCGGCATGCTGTTCGAAACGGGCCACCCGTGGATCACGTTCAAGGATCCGTGCAACGTGCGCTCGCCGCAGCAGCACGTCGGCGTCGTCCACTCGTCGAACCTGTGCACGGAAATCACGCTGAACACGAGCGACACCGAAATCGCGGTGTGCAACCTGGGCTCCGTGAACCTCGTCGCCCACCTGGTGAAGCAGGCCGACGGCAGCTACGCGCTCGACCACGACAAGCTGAAGCGCACGATCAGCGTCGCGATGCGCATGCTCGACAACGTGATCGACATCAACTACTACGCGGTGCCGAAGGCGCGTAACTCGAACCTGAAGCACCGTCCGGTCGGCATGGGCATCATGGGCTTCCAGGACTGCCTGCACCTGCTGCGCACGCCGTACGCGTCGGAAGCGGCGGTCGAGTTCGCCGATCGTTCGATGGAAGCGGTCTGCTACTACGCGTACTACGCGTCGACCGAGCTGGCCGAGGAACGCGGCCGCTACTCGAGCTACCGCGGCTCGCTGTGGGATCGCGGCATCCTCCCGCAGGACACGCTGAAGCTGCTGACGGAAGCGCGCGGCGGCTACGTCGAGGTCGACACGTCCGAGTCGCTCGACTGGACGACGCTGCGTTCGCGGATCGCCGCGCACGGCATGCGCAACTCGAACTGCGTCGCGATCGCGCCGACGGCGACGATCTCGAACATCATCGGCGTGTCGGCATGCATCGAGCCGACCTTCCAGAACCTGTACGTGAAGTCGAACCTGTCGGGCGAATTCACGGTGGTCAACGAGTACCTCGTCCGCGACCTGAAGGAACGCGGCCTGTGGGACGAAGTGATGGTCGCCGACCTGAAGTACTTCGACGGCATGCTGTCGCGCATCGACCGCATCCCGGCCGACCTGCGCGCGATCTACGCGACCGCGTTCGAAGTCGACCCGACGTGGCTGGTCGAAGCGGCATCGCGTCGCCAGAAGTGGATCGACCAGGCGCAGTCGCTGAACATCTACATGGGCGGCGCGTCGGGCAAGAAGCTCGACGAGGTCTACAAGCTCGCCTGGCTGCGCGGTCTGAAGACGACCTACTACCTCCGCACGATGGCAGCGACGCACGTCGAGAAGTCGACGGTCGCACACGGCGCGCTGAACGCGGTGCCGACGAGCGGCGGCTCGAGCAGCGGCGGCGCGCAAGGCGCGGCAGGCGGCTTCGGTGCAGCGGGCGGCGCAGCGTCGTCGTCGGGCGCAGTCGACGCGGCACCGGCACTCGCGCCGGTTGAAGCGGACGGTCCGGTATGCACGATGCGCCCGGGCGATCCCGGCTTCGACGAGTGCGAAGCCTGCCAGTAACGCGGCGCGCATGACCTGAAGAAGGTTCGGGCGGCGCGCACGACAACCGATCGAGGTTGAAGTGTGCGCCGCTCTCAACTAAAAAAATGATAAGGAATCTGTAACGCGGCACTCGCGTTGCAGGCAGTGACAAGCGATCGAAACATCCCCGACGACGTCGCGTTTCGATCAGCGTTCGATGCGTCGAGCGCACCTCGCGATACACGTGCGACACACGTCGCGCGCTGCATGAACGACGATGCGTTGCTCAAAGTGTTGTATCGAGGTCGCAACGCGAATCGAAAAAAGGATTTTTCGTGAGCGAGCCCTTTTATCGCTCAGGAAAAGATGGTACAAACCGTTCTAAATTGATGGTGAGAATTTATGCTCAACTGGGATGACGAGAAGACTGCCGTAACCCCCGCGAGCGGAGCGCAGCAAAACGCGTTGCGCACCTCCGCAGGGATGGCTGTCGGAATGCAGGCTGCAACGCCTGCCGCCCATCAGGTCCGCGACATTTTCGAAGGCGATCTTGCGGTGCCGCCGCAAGCATCGGCTGTTCCCGCCGGCGGTTCGGAAGCGCGGGTCAACGTTGCAGACAAGCGCATCATCAACGGCCAGACTGACGTCAATCAGCTGGTGCCGTTCAAGTACAAGTGGGCGTGGGAAAAGTATCTGGCGGGTTGCGCGAACCACTGGATGCCGCAGGAAATCAACATGTCCCGCGACATCGCCCTGTGGAAGGATCCGAACGGTCTGACCGAGGACGAGCGCCGCATCGTCAAGCGCAACCTCGGCTTCTTCGTGACGGCCGATTCGCTCGCCGCGAACAACATCGTGCTCGGCACGTACCGCCACATCACGGCGCCCGAGTGCCGGCAGTTCCTGCTGCGCCAGGCGTTCGAAGAGGCGATCCACACGCACGCGTACCAATACATCGTCGAATCGCTCGGTCTCGACGAAGGCGAGATCTTCAACGCGTACCACGAGGTCACGTCGATCCGCGCGAAGGACGAATTCCTGATCCCGTTCATCCACACGCTGACTGACCCGGCCTTCAAGACCGGCACGCTCGAAGCGGATCAGAAGCTGCTGAAGTCGCTGATCGTGTTCGCCTGCATCATGGAAGGCCTGTTCTTCTATGTCGGCTTCACGCAGATTCTCGCGCTCGGCCGCCAGAACAAGATGACGGGTGCTGCAGAGCAATATCAGTACATCCTGCGCGACGAGTCGATGCACTGCAATTTCGGCATCGACCTGATCAACCAGATCAAGCTCGAGAACCCGCATCTCTGGACCGCGGAATTCCGCGCCGAGATCCGCGAGCTGTTCAAGCAGGCTGTCGAACTCGAATACCGCTACGCCGAGGACACGATGCCGCGCGGCGTGCTGGGTCTGAACGCGTCGATGTTCAAGAGCTATCTGCGCTTCATCAGCAACCGCCGTTGCCAGCAGATCGGCCTCGACCCGCTGTTCCCGAACGAGGAAAACCCGTTCCCGTGGATGAGCGAGATGATCGACCTGAAGAAGGAACGCAACTTCTTCGAGACGCGTGTGATCGAGTATCAGACGGGCGGCGCGCTGTCCTGGGAATAACCCGCAGCAGCGAACCCGTCACATGATGTGAGCAGCCGGCGGCCTCTCGGCCCCGGCCCAAGGTTTAGGAGCAAGAACGCCTGATGCAAAGCATGCCCGGTGCCTTAACGGCCCAACGACATGATCGGCACTTTGCGAACCCTTCAGTGGGATGGGCAAACTTCCCTCCGGAAAAAGCGGACGGCCGTGTGGCGGTCCGCTTGATCAAGCGATTAGGGGTGGCGGCGCGAGGCGCGCCGGCTACCGACTTGATTTGGCGCGCGAGGCCATGGGGTCACGCGCGCCATACCGTATTCATTAGCGTAAGCGCGTGGTATCCGCGTACGCCGATGAATAGCCCGCTTCGAAGCGCACGTCCTGAACAGCGTCCGCGGGAAGCGGGTTTTGACGAAGGGTGTAGTTTGAACTGACTCTCATCTGAACCTGAAGGAGAACAACATGGCTACTGCCAAGAAGAAACCGGCTGCTAAGAAGGTTGCTGCCAAGAAGACCGTTGCGAAGAAGGCTGCTGCTCCGGCGAAGAAGGCCGCTGCGGTGAAGAAGGTTGCTGCGAAGAAGGTCGCGGTGAAGAAGGTTGCCGCGAAGAAGGCAGCACCGGCGAAGAAGGCTGCTGCGAAGAAGGTCGCGGCAAAGAAGGTCGCAACGAAGAAGGTTGCTGCGAAGAAAGTCGCGGTGAAGAAGGTTGCCGCGAAGAAGGCAGCACCGGCGAAGAAGGCCGCTGCGAAGAAGGTTGCAGCCAAGAAAGTCGCGGTGAAGAAGGTTGCTGCGAAGAAGGCAGCACCGGCGAAGAAGGCCGCTGCCAAGAAGGCCGCGCCGGCGAAGAAGGCTGCCGCCAAGAAGGCTGCGCCTGCGAAGAAGGCTGCTGCGAAGAAGGCTGCGCCTGCCAAGAAGGCTGCCCCTGCGAAGAAGGCTGCCGCTGCACCGAAGGCTGCCGCACCGGCGAAGAAGGCCGCTGCACCGAAGAAGGCTGCTGCTCCGAAGAAGGCCGTCGTGAAGAAGGCTGCACCGGCAACCACCGCGTCGACCGCATCGGTCGCGCCGGCATCGGGCGTGAAGACCGCGCTCAACCCGGCAGCGGCATGGCCGTTCCCGACCGGCAGTCGTCCGTAATCGCGGCTGACCAGCACTACCCGGACACTCACGCGGTGTCCGCGGGTTGAGTAGCGCTACTCAATCGATCCCGCCATCTGGCTCAGGTGGCGGGATTTTTTTCGTCCCTCTGCATCGATGGGCCGGCCGGCTGCCGGGCACGGACGAAAAAAAACGCATGTGCAGCTTCGCACATGCGTTCGACCGCGGCTTGCGCCGCGTGCTGAGGATGCTCGTTAGTGCGTGACGCGCGTGACGCCGCCGCTCGACAGCAGTCGCACCCGTTCGCCGGCGCGGAACACTTCGCCGCTCGCCGCCTGCGTGATCGAGCGCAGGTCGCCGTTGTCGAGGCGCACGGTGATTTCGACACCGTTCGCCGTGCTGAGGTTTTCGCCGACCGCGTTGCCTGCGACCGCGCCGACGAGACCGCCCGCGATGGCCGTCAGGATCGATCCCTTGCCGCCGCCGATCGCGCTGCCCGCGACTGCGCCGAGCGCGCCGCCGCCGAGCGTGCCGATCGCGCTGCCGCCGCCATCGGACTGGATGCGCACCGCACGGACGCTTTCGACGGTGCCCATGCGCACGGTTTGCTCGCGCTGCGCCTGGCCGACGCTATAGACATCTGCCGAGCCCGGCGCCGTGAAGCAGCCGGCGAGCGTCAGCGTGGCCGTCAGCATGGCAGCGAGCGTGAGGGTTTTCTTGGTCAACATCTTTGCTCTCCCACAATATTCATTTGAGACTGTACCCGAAGGCAGCCTCGAAGCGCGCGTCGATTTCGGCGCGCGTCAGTGCGTAAGTTTGAGGCCCCTGGTGGGCGATCTTGATCGAGCCCATCAGGCTCGCGAGGCGGCCCGTGGTTGCCCAGTCGAGGCCATTCTCGATGCCGTACAGCAGGCCGCCCCGGAAGGCGTCGCCGCAGCCGGTCGGATCGACGACACGCTCGGCTTGCACGACCGGAATCTGTTCTTCGCCGTTTTTGTGAAGAATGGTGGCGCCGCGCTCGCCGCGCGTGATGATCAACGCCTGAACCCGGCTGGCGATTTCCTGTTCGGACCAGCCCGTCTTGTCGCTGACGAGCTTGCCCTCGTAGTCGTTGACCGCAACGAAGGTGGCGAGTTCAATGATGCGGCGCAGCGTCGCACCGTCGAACAGCGGCAGGCCCTGGCCCGGATCGAAGATGAACGGGATGCCGGCCTTCGCGAATTGCTCGGCGTGCTGGACCATCCCGTCGAAGCCGTCCGGCGCGACGATGCCGAGCTTCACGCCCGACACTTCGTCCGCGCGGTTCAGGTGCGACTGCATCATCGCGCCGGGGTGGAATGCGGTGATCTGGTTGTTCTCGAGGTCGGTCGTGATCATCGCCTGCGCGGTGTGCGTTTCGGGCACCACGCGTATGCTGGCCTTCGACAGGCCGAGGCTGTCGAGACGCTCGAGATAGCGATCGGCGTCGTTCGCGCCGACCGTCGCCATGATGCGCGCGTCGCCGCCGAGCATGTGCAGCGCGTAGGCGATGTTCCCCGCGCAACCGCCGAATTCGCGACGCATCGTCGGCACGAGGAAGCTCACGTTCAGAAGGTGAACCTGGTCGGGCAGGATGTGCTCGCGAAACCGGCCTTCGAAGGTCATGATGTTGTCGTAGGCGAGCGAGCCGCAAATCAGCGTAGTCAAGGCGTGCGTTCCTGTAGAGAGCAAAGGGAGGCGGCTGCCCGGCCGGCGCGCGCAGGCCGTCGGGCCTCGCGCGGCAGGGCCGGGCGGCTGCGGGTTACTTCAGTGCGGCGAGCGCTGCGTCGTAGTTCGGCTCGTCCTTGATCTCGCCGACGAGTTCCGCGTGGAGCACCTTGTCCTGCGCGTCGAGCACGACGACCGCGCGGGCCGTCAGGCCGTTCAGCGGGCCGCTCGTCACGTCGACGCCGTATGCGTTCGCGAACGCGCGGCCGCCGCGGAACGTCGAAGCCGTCACGACGTTCGCGAGGCCTTCGGTCGTGCAGAAGCGCGTGGCGGCGAACGGCAGGTCGCCGGACACGACCACCACGACCGTGTTGTCGAGCGACGACGCGGCTTCGTTGAACTTGCGGGTCGACGTCGCGCAGGTGGGCGTATCGAGGCTCGGGACGATGTTCAGCACCTTGCGCTTGCCGGCGAAGCTGGCGAGCGACAGGTCGGCGAGGTCCTTGCCGACCAGCTTGAAGTCGGGGGCTTGCGAGCCGACGGCCGGGAACGTGCCGGCGAGATCGATCGGGTTGCCACCCAGCGTAACTTTGCTCATGTTCGTGCTCCGAAATAGCGCGCCGCAGCGGCGCACGGGTTGAGACGGCGCGCATGCGCGCGCCGCGGGGCGTCACGGATAGAAGATCTGGACGCGGAAATTCGAGGCGGGCGCGCCGTTCGTGTCGAGACGGACGACCATCGTCTGCGTCGTGCCGGGCGGCAGCCCGGCGTCGATCGGCATGCCCGGGCGCACGTAGTCGCGCGGCGCGAGCACGCGGCGCACGGTCACGTGATTCGTGTCGTCGAGCAGCGTCAGCTCGAGCGACGGGTAGGCGAGCGCGACGCGGTAGCGGTTCGTCAGCGGCACCTTCAACTCCAGCACGCGCGGGCCGTCGATCTGGCGCAGGTCGGCCGCGTCGAGCCGCAGGCCGTCGATCGCGCGCGGCGGCGTCACCTTGCAGCCGAGCGGCGCGCACGCCTGCCGGAACCAGCCCTGCGTGACGGGCCAGTAGATCATCACGGTTTCGCGCTGCCACCACGCGAGCTGCGCGACGAGCAGCACCGCGAGCACGGCCGCGACGAGGCCGCCGAAAAAGCCGCCGAGCGTTCCACGTCGCTGCTGCGCGCGCGGCTCGCGCGTCACGGCGAAGGGCGGGCGGTCGTCGTCGGACAGTGCGGCGGGGAAGGGGGCGGCCGGCTGGGCGACCGGCTCGGCGGCCGGTTGTACGTCCGGTTCGGCACCGGGTTCGCTGGCGGCTGCGGCCGGTGCGGCGGCACGTTCGGCGTGGGTGTCGGGTTCGGGTTTCGGTTCGAGTCCGGGCTCGGCTTGTACCGGCCTGAACGCGAAGCGCGGTTCGCGTGGCGCGTGCTCGTCGTCGGGCACGGCGAAGCGCGCGTTGCCGACCGGTTCGACGGGCGCTGCTGCGGCGGGTTCGATCGACGGCGCGGGCGCGACGAAGCGCGGTTCACGCAGGTCGGGTTCGGTGAGCGGCGTGAGCGGTTCGTCGGTTTCGGGCGGCACTGCATCCGGTCCGGCCGATCGCGCGGCGACGGCGTGCAACTCGGCCGGCTGCGATGCGATCGGCGCCGGCGTGCCGGACAGGTGAACCACACCGGATTCCGTCGACGGCAGCGCAAGCGGGATCAGCGGCTCGGCGCGCACGGTCTCGACACTGTGCTGCAGGGACGGGTCGACGCCGCCATCGAGCCACGGCGCCCACATGTCCCAGCCTTCCGGCTGGTAATCGGAACCCGCTGCCGGTTCGACCGGTGCGTCGGTGGTGAAGAGCCGCGCGAGCGCGGCGTCGTGTTGCGGGTTGGCGGCGGCCGGCTCGACCGGCGCCGCTTCGGTCAGCGCGGATTCCGGCGGTGCCGGATCGGGTACGAGCGACTGCGATGCGTTGAAGACCTGCTGACAGTGTCCGCAACGCACGAGCCCGTCATGCAGCGCGAGCTGCTCCTGCTGCAGCCGGAAGACGGTTTCGCAATGAGGGCAGCGCGTCGCAAGAAGCATGTCGAGCCGGGCGGCCTGCTGGCCAGAGTGAAGGACAGCGCTATTCTAATGGCTTTCCCGCCGCGTTCCGGCGAGGCATACCCAACCTTCGTGTTCGCGCCAGACCGAGATGTCGACGTAGCGCGCATAGACGGCCGCGACTTCGTCCGCCTGGCGCGCGAGCACGCCCGACAGCGCGATGCGCCCGCCCGGTTTCACCTTCGATGCGAGCATCGATGCCATCAGTTTCAGCGGGGTCGACAGGATGTTGGCGACGACGATGTCGAATTCGCCGGCCGGGCACGCATCGGGCAGCCCGTACGTGACTTCCGCATGGTTGCGTTCGCTGTTCTGGCGCGCCGATTCGACCGCCTGCGGATCGATGTCGATGCCGACCACGGGGTTCGCCCCGCATTTCCGCGCGAGGATCGCGAGAATGCCCGAGCCGCAGCCGTAGTCGAGCACCGACTGGCCGGGCTTCACCGACTGTTCGAGCCATTCCATGCACAGGCGGGTGGTCGGGTGGCTGCCGGTGCCGAACGCGAGACCGGGGTCGAGTTCGAGGATCAGCGCGTCGGGGTCGGGCGCGTCGTGCCACGACGGCACGACCCAGATCCGCTCGCCGATCGGAATCGGCTCGAACTGCGACTGCGTGAGCCGCACCCAGTCCTGTTCCTCGACTTCGCGCACGTCGAACTTCGGCGTCTCGGCGACGCCGATCTCGTTCGCGGCCGCCGCGAGCAGCACGGCCGGGTCGTGATCGGGCGACAGCAGCGCGATCACGCGCGAGTGCTGCCACGCGGTGCGTTCGGGAACGAGGCCGGGCTCGCCGAAGAGCGGCTGTTCGTCGGGCGTGTCGGCGTCGGCGTCCTCGACGGACACCGACAGCGCGCCGAGGTCGAGCAGCGCGTCGGACAGCGCCTCCGCATGCTCACGGGCCAGTTCGACGACGAGTTCGCGATAGCTCATGCTTACGCTTCTTCCGGTGCGACCTGCTGCTTCTGGGCGAGCCGGTGTTCGAGATAGTGGATGCTGGTGCCGCCTTCGACGAACTTCGAGTCGATCATCAGCTCGCGGTGCAGCGGGATGTTGGTCTGGATGCCTTCGACGACCATTTCCGACAGCGCGATGCGCATCCGGCGGATCGCCTGGTCGCGCGTCGCGCCGTAGGTGATCAGCTTGCCGATCATCGAATCATAGTTCGGCGGCACGAAATAGCCATTGTACGCATGCGAGTCGACGCGCACGCCAGGGCCGCCCGGCGTATGCCACGACGTGATCCGGCCCGGCGACGGCGTGAACTTGAACGGATCTTCCGCGTTGATCCGGCATTCGATCGCATGTCCGCGGAACTCGATGTCGCGCTGGCGCAGCGCGAGCTTCTCGCCGGCAGCGATGCGGATCTGTTCCTGCACGATGTCGACGCCCGTGATCATCTCCGACACCGGGTGCTCGACCTGCACGCGCGTGTTCATCTCGATGAAGTAGAACTCGTTGTTCTCGTACAGGAATTCGAACGTGCCTGCGCCGAGGTAGCCCATCTTCTTGCACGCGTCCGCGCAGCGGTCGCCGATGCGCTCGATCAGGCGGCGCGGAATGCCGGGCGCCGGCGCTTCCTCGATCACCTTCTGGTGACGGCGCTGCATCGAGCAGTCGCGCTCGCCGAGCCAGATCGCGTTCTTGTGCGCGTCCGACAGCACCTGGATTTCGATGTGGCGCGGGTTCTCGAGGAACTTCTCCATGTACACCTGCGGGTTGCCGAACGCACGGCCGGCTTCCTCGCGGGTCATGTTGACCGCGTTCACGAGCGCGGCCTCGGTGTGCACGACGCGCATCCCGCGCCCGCCGCCGCCGCCCGCTGCCTTGATGATGACCGGATAGCCGATCGCGCGCGCAATCTTCACGATCTCCTTCGGATCGTCCGGCAACGCGCCTTCCGAGCCCGGCACGCACGGCACGCCGGTCTTGATCATGGTCTGCTTCGCGGTGACCTTGTCGCCCATCATCCGGATCGTTTCCGGGCGCGGGCCGATGAACGTGAAGCCCGACTGCTCGACGCGTTCGGCGAAGTCGGCGTTCTCGGACAGGAAGCCGTAGCCGGGGTGGATCGCCTCGGCATCGGTGACTTCCGCGGCGCTGATCAGCGCCGGCATGTTCAGGTAGCTCAGGTTCGACGGGGCCGGGCCGATACAGACGGCTTCGTCCGCGAGGCGCACGTACTTGGCTTCCTTGTCGGCTTCCGAGTAGACGACCACCGTCTTGACGCCGAGCTCGCGGCACGCGCGCTGGATGCGCAGCGCGATTTCACCGCGGTTGGCAATGAGGATTTTTTCAAACATAGCGAGTATTCGTCTCTTCGAGGGGCGCGCGAACGGCGCCTGGCGAGCATCGGCGGCGCGCGGCCGGACGGGCCGCGCGGCGGACTTAGCCGATCACGAAAAGCGGCTGGCCGTATTCGACGGCCTGGCCGTTCTCGACGAGGATTTCCTTGATCACGCCGGCCTTGTCCGACTCGATCTCGTTGAGCAGCTTCATCGCTTCGATGATGCAGATCGTCTGGCCTTCCTTGACCGTGTCGCCCACCTGGACGAACGGGTCCGCGCCCGGCGACGGCGCGCGATAGAACGTGCCGACCATCGGCGACGTCACGACGTGGCCTTGCGGGGCGGCCGGTGTGGCGGCGGCGCCTGCTGCCGGCGCGGCAGCACCTTCGGTCGGCAGCGCGACCGACGGAGCGGGCGCGCTGACTTGCGGGGCATACCCAGCCGTCGGCTGCACGTAGACCGGCGGCGCGTTCTTGACGATACGCACCTTGCCTTCGCCTTCCGTGACTTCCAGCTCGGAGATGCCGGATTCGGAAACGAGGTCGATCAGAGTTTTCAGCTTACGAAGATCCATCGGGAATTCCCCTTTCAATACGTGAAAGCGCCGGTGGGACCGGCGCTGAATCTAGATCGCGAAATCAGCCGCGCGACGCGCCTTGCAGCTTGTCCAGCGCGTACTCGAGCGCGTACAGATAACCTTTCCAGCCGAGCCCGCAGATCACGCCTTCGGCCTGGTCGGAAAAGTAGGAGTGATGCCTGAACGCTTCGCGGCGGTGCACGTTCGACAGATGAACCTCGACGAACGGGATGCCGACGCCGGCGATCGCGTCCCGGATCGCGACGCTCGTGTGCGTATACGCGGCGGGATTGATCAGGATGAAATCGGTCTGTTCCTCCCGCGCGGCCTGAATGCGGTCGACGAGCGCGCCTTCATGGTTGCTCTGGAACGACGACAGTTCGGCGCCGGCTTCCTGGGCTCGCGCGGCAAGCGCCTGATCGATCTGCGCAAGCGTGACGCGGCCGTACACCTCCGGTTCCCGGGTGCCGAGAAGGTTCAGGTTGGGGCCGTGCAGCACCAGCAATCGTGTCATGGTCGCTTCTATTTCTGCGGAATTGCGCGAACTTTAGCGCTATTTAGAGAAATTTGTCTAGTTTTGCCGAACGGCCGAGCGCGCCGGACCTGCAAGAATTACCGGTGCGGCTGCAAAGTATCAGCGAATTCACGTGAAATTGCGGCGATCGACGTACAAATCGCCGCCAACGTGCGGGCCGCCGTTCAGGGCGATCACAACGCGTCGAGGGTCTTTTTCAGCTCGGCCGGTTGGATTTGTCCTAATTTTGTCTCGCGAATCTTGCCGGTTTCGTCGATGACGACCGTAAACGGCAGCGCGCCGGCGGTATTTCCGAAATTACGGGCCAGATCGGCGCCCGCATAACCGCTGACGAAAACCGGATAGTCGACCTTCACCTTCTGCAGAAAGTTCTTCACGTTCTGGTCGGAATCGACGCCGATCCCGATGAAGCGGATGCCCTTCTGCTTGTATTGGTGCGACAGCGCGACGAGCTCCGGCATCTCCTCGACGCACGGGCCGCACCACGACGCCCAGAAATTGACCACGACCTTCTTGCCCTTGAAGGAAGCGAGCGACGCCGGCTTGCCGTCGACGCCGGTCAGCGACGCGGCCCACAGCTGGTCGACCGGGCTGCCCTGCGCAGCGGGCGCGGCGACGGCGACGCCGTCATCGGCGCTGCCGCCGCGGAACCAGTGGCCGGCGGCGAGCCCGCCGGCGACGGCGGCGGCCGCGACCACCGCGAGCGGCAACATGCGTTTCATCATCATCGTTGAATCATTCCGGTTCGGAAGGGGCGTTGCTGGCTTCGACGAGCGCACGCAATGCGGCGGCGTCCGCGCGGGCGACCCGGCCGCGCGCGTCGGCCTTGACCGCGCCGCGCAGGTCGTCGCTCGCGTAGAGCGCGACGTGAATGCCGATCGCGTCCACGTCGCGCCGCGGGCGCCACAGGAAGCTGAGCGTCTCGACGTCGGCGCGACCGGCGAAATGCCGCGTCTCGGACACGTCGTACTGAACGTTCTGGTTCAGCAGGTAGATCGCGACGTCCTTCGGGTTGTCGGTGAATATCTGCAAATGGATATCCGAATGCGCGTTCGCGGTGCCGTTCAGCACCGCGCCCGTCACATACGGATTGAACTCGGCGAGCCGGCGCATCCAGTCGAGCGCGATCTCGCGCAGGCGGCGCAGTTCGTCCGGCTGCGTGTCGCTCTGGAACAGGGCGAGGTACTCGCGCAGTTCTTCCTCGATCAGGTCGTTATCCGGCAGCCATTCGCCGGCAACGCGCGTATCGCCGAACAGCTGGCGCGCGGCCTTGCGCTTCGCGCTGGCGTAATCGAGGCCGTCCTCCGCGATCAGGCGGGCGGCGGACTGGGCGATTTCCTCGCGGGCGCGCCGCGGGTCGACAAGAGGTTTGCGAGACATGATCCGGCAATCATACTCGATCGTGCGGCGGCCGAACGCGGTGCGCCCGCGCGTCGTCCGCCGTGCCGCGCGGCATCCGGATCCGTCGTTCGGGCCGCCGGGCACGGCGGGCCGTCAGTTACAATGACGGTCTTTGTGTCGCGGCGAAAGTCGTTGGCCGGGCGGCCTGTCCGGCGTGCCGCAGACCATCTTTCCGAATCGACGGCGCCCGGCGGCGCGAAAGCATTCATCTATGCACATCCACATTCTTGGCATCTGCGGCACCTTCATGGGCGGTCTCGCCGTGCTCGCGCGCGAGGCCGGCCACACGGTGACGGGTTGCGACGCGGGCGTCTATCCGCCGATGAGCACGCAGCTCGAGGCGCAGGGCATCACGCTGATCGAGGGCTACGGCGCCGAGCAGATCGACCTGAAGCCAGACCTGTTCGTGATCGGCAACGTCGTCACGCGCGGCAACCCGCTGATGGAGGCGATACTCGATCGCGGCCTGCCTTATGTATCCGGCCCGCAATGGCTCGGCGAACACGTGCTGGCAGGCAAGTGGGTGCTGGCGGTCGCGGGCACGCACGGCAAGACGACCACGTCGTCGATGCTCGCGTGGCTGCTGGAAGATGCCGGCCTGAACCCGGGCTTCCTGATCGGCGGCGTGCCGCTGAACTTCGGCGTGTCGGCGCGGCTGACCGATTCGAGTTTCTTCGTGATCGAGGCCGACGAGTACGACACGGCGTTCTTCGACAAGCGCTCGAAGTTCGTTCATTACCGGCCGCGCACCGCGGTGCTCAACAATCTGGAATTCGATCACGCCGACATCTTCCCGGATCTCGCCGCGATCGAAACGCAATTCCATCATCTCGTGCGCACCGTGCCGGGCGTCGGCCGGATCGTGACCAACGGCCGCTCGGACGCGCTCGAGCGCGTGCTCGCGCGCGGCTGCTGGAGCGAGGTCGAGCGCTTCGGCGTCGATGGCGGCTGGCAGGCACTGCCGGCCGAGGACGGCGTGCCGGTCGACGAGCGCTTCGCGGTGTATTCGCAGGCCGAGCGTGTCGGTGAGGTCGCGTGGCAGGTGCAGGGCGACCACAACCGGATGAACGCGCTCGCGGCGATCGCCGCCGCCCGCCACGTCGGCGTGCCGCCCGCGCAGGCCGCCGAATCGCTCACATCGTTTCGCAACGTGAAGCGGCGCATGGAAGTGCGCGGCAGCGTGGATGGGGTAACCGTCTACGACGACTTCGCGCACCATCCGACCGCGATCGAAACCACGATCGCCGGCCTTCGTGCACGCATCGGCCGCCAAAACTCCCGTATTCTCGCCGTGCTCGAGCCGCGTTCGAACACGATGAAGCTCGGCGTGATGAAGGCGCAACTGCCGGCCAGTCTCGCCGACGCCGACCTGGTGTTCGGCTACGGCGCGCCGACCGGGCGCGACGCGCTCGGCTGGAACCTCGGCGACGCGCTCGCGCCGCTCGGCGACAAGGCCCGCGCGTTCGACGATCTCCATCTCTTGGTGAAGTCGGTCGTCGAGGCCGCGCGTCCGGGCGACCACGTGCTCGTGATGAGCAACGGCGGCTTCGGCGGCGTGCACCAGAAGCTGCTCGACGCGCTCGGGAGCCGCGCGTGATCCTGTACCTGCACGGGTTCCGGTCGTCGCCGGAGTCGCAGAAGTCGCGGCTCCTCGCCGCGCGCATGGCCGAGCTCGGCCGCACGCCCGAATGGCGCTGCCCGTCGCTGTCGGTGTCGCCGCTCGAGGCGATCGCCGTCGCGGAAGCCGAGGTGGCCGGGGTGCGCGACGTGACGGTGATCGGCAGCTCGCTCGGCGGCTACTACGCGACCTGGCTCGCCGAAAAGCACGGCTGGAAGGCGGTGCTGCTGAATCCGGCGATCGTGCCGCAGCGCGACCTCGAGCAGCATCTGGGCGAACAGCCGCTGTGGCACGGCGGCGGATCGATCGTCGTCGAACGCCATCACCTGCAGGAGCTCGACGCGCTGCGCGTGCCGGCGATTTCGCGGCCCGAACGCTACTATCTGTTCGCGGCGACGGGCGACGAAGTGCTGGACTACCGCGAGATGCTCGCCCACTACCCGGGCGCGAAAACGCGCGTGATCGAAGGCAGCGACCACGGAATCAGCGAATTTGCCGACTATGTCGACGACGTTCTCGCCTTTTGCGACGACCGAACGTCATGAACCCGGCGTCATGCCGATCGAATTCCCATCATCATGCGGCGCCGCCGATGCGGCGCCCGGCAGTCTGAACGAGAGTACTGAGTGAACGTTTTCTTCGAGGAATCGGGCAGTTTCAAGGCGGGCAGCGTGCTGTCGCGCCAGGGCGACGCGTTTCAAGTCGAGTTGCCCGGCGGGCGGCGGGCGAAGGTGCGCGCGAAAGACGTGCTGATCGAATTCGAGAAGCCGGCCGCGAGCGAGCTGATGCAGGAAGCCGACACGGCCGCGCAGCAGATCGACCTGGATTTCCTGTGGGAATGCGCGCCGGCCGACGAATTCGCGTATACGGCGCTGGCCGCGGAATACTTCGGCGCGACCTACGGCCCGGTCGAGCGCGCGGCGCTGGTGCTGCGGCTGCACGGCTCGCCCGTCTACTTCCGCCGCAAGGGGCGCGGCCAGTATCAGCGCGCGCCGGAAGAGCAGCTCAAGATGGCGCTCGCGTCGCTCGAGCGCAAGCGCCAGCAGGCGCTCGTCCAGGCGCAGTACGAAGAGGAGCTGAAGGCCGGCAAGCTGCCGGAAGCGTTCGCGGGCAAGGTGCTCGGGCTGCTGACGCGGCCGGACAAGAACGCGATCGAATACAAGGCGATGGAAGCGGCGGCCGGCGCGCGCGGCGTGTCGCCGGCGCGGCTGATGCTCGACTGCGGCGGCATCGCGTCGCCGCGTGCGCTGCACGAGGCGCGCTTCCTCGCGGAATTCTTCCCGCACGGCACGGGCTTCCCGGCCGTCACGGTCGGCCCGCTGCCGGACGACCTGCCGCGCGCGGACGTCGAGGCGTTCTCGATCGACGACATCACGACGACCGAAATCGACGACGCGTTCTCGGTCGAGCACCTGTCCGACGGTCGCGTGCGGATCGGCGTGCACATCGCGGCGCCGGCGCTCGGCATCGTGCGCGGCGACGCAGTCGACGCGATCGCGCGCGCGCGCCTGTCGACCGTCTACATGCCGGGCGACAAGATCACGATGCTGCCGGACGACGTTGTCGACGTGTTCACGCTGAAGGAAGGCGACTACCGCCCGGCGCTGTCGCTGTACATCATCGTCAACCGCGAGACGCAGGAGATCGTCGCGAACGAGACGCGCGCCGAACTCGTGTTCGTGAAGAACAACCTGCGCCACAACACGCTCGACGAGCTCGTCAACGAAGAGACGCTCGCCGCCGGCACCGGCGACTATCCGCACAAGGACGACATCGCCGTGCTGTGGCCGCTCGCGCAGGCGCTGTTCGAGAAGCGCCAGGTCGCGCGCGCGGGCTACGGCCTGAAGCGCGAAGTGCAGCGCAACACCGACTACAACTTCTACGTCGAAGGCGAGCACGTGACGATCACGCCGCGCCGCCGCGGCTCACCGCTCGACCTGATCGTGTCGGAGCTCGCGATCCTCGCGAACTCGACGTGGGGCGCGTTCCTGCACGATCACACGGTGCCCGGCATCTATCGCTCGCAGCGCGGCTTCGGCGCGCCGGGCCCGAAGCGCACGCGGATGCAGACGACGGCCGCGCCGCACGAAGGCCTCGGTGTCGCGCAATACGCGTGGAGCACGTCGCCGCTGCGCCGTTACGTCGACCTCGTGAACCAGTGGCAACTGCTGGCATGCGTGCAGCACGGCGTCACCGCGAAGCTCGCCGCGCCGTTCAAGCCGAAGGACGCCGACCTGTACGCGGTCGTGCAGGGCTTCGACGACACCTATACCGCGTACGCCGACTACCAGCGCCGGATGGAGTACTTCTGGTGCCTGCGCTGGCTCGCGCAGGAGCAGAAGAAGCAGGTCGTCGCGAGCGTGGTGAAGGGTGATCTGGTGCGCCTCGAGGAAATTCCGCTGCTGCTGCACGTGCCGGGGCTCGGCGTGCATGCGCGCGGCACGCGCGTGCTGCTCGACGTGATGTCGCTCGACGAGCTGACGATCGAGGCGTCGGTGCGGCTGCTTAACGTGCTCGACGCGCCGACCGTGACGAGCGGCGACGCGTCCGACGACGAAGACGAGAACGAAGGCGGCGACGACACGCTGGTCGATGCGCAGGACGCGTCGGCGCAAGCCGAGGCTGAAGCACTGGCCGAAGCGGACGGCGCGACGGCCGCGGGCGACGAGGCCGCGACCGCCAACGGCCAAGATAGCGAAGAGGGGCGCGCATCGTGAACGCAGCCGCGTCGACGAGCGGCGCCGACCGCTATGTGGTGTTCGGCAACCCGGTGGCGCACAGCAAGTCGCCGTTCATCCACGCGCAGTTTGCCGCGCAGACGGGCGAGGCGATCGTCTACGAGCACCGGCTCGCGCCCGTCGACGGCTTCGAGGCCGCCGTGCGCGCGTTCATCGCCGAAGGCGGACGCGGTGCGAACGTGACGGTGCCGTTCAAGCTCGACGCGCACGCGCTCGCCGACACGCTGTCGCCGCGCGCGGCGGCGGCGGGCGCGGTGAACACGCTGCGCATCGATGCCGACGGCGGCATCTACGGCGACAACACGGACGGCGTCGGCCTCGTGCGCGACATCGAATCGAATCTCGGCGTGTCGCTCGCGGGCGCGCGCATCCTGCTGCTCGGCGCGGGCGGCGCGGCGCGTGGCGTCGTGCTGCCGATGCTCGAGCGCGCG
Source organism: Burkholderia sp. Bp8984 (assembly GCF_003853755.1). Lineage (NCBI taxonomy): Bacteria > Pseudomonadati > Pseudomonadota > Betaproteobacteria > Burkholderiales > Burkholderiaceae > Burkholderia > Burkholderia sp. Bp8984. The sequence continues at coordinate 59,677 of NZ_QTQN01000023.1, read as the reverse complement.
CCGCTGTCGATCACGATCGTGAATCGCACCGCGAGCAAGGCCGAGGCGCTCGTCGGCCAGTTCACGCAGGCCGCGCACGATGCGGGCTGCGTACTGTCGGGCGGCGGCCCGGACGCCGTGCGTGCCGAGCCGTACGACGTGATCGTCAACGCGACGGCAGGCAGCCTCGATGCGGCGCTGCCGGCGTGCGACGCGGCCGCGTTCGGCGCGGGCACGCTCGCATACGACATGATGTACGGCGCGCAGCCGACGGTGTTCATGCAGCATGCGGCGTCGCTCGGCGCGCGCACGGCCGACGGGCTCGGGATGCTGGTCGAGCAGGCGGCCGAATCGTTCTTCATCTGGCGCGGCGTGCGGCCGGACGGCGCACCGGTGCTGGCCGCGCTGCGCCAGGCGCTCGCGGCCGCCTGAGCGGAGCGCGGCACGTGGTGGCGGTAAGCGGCACGCAGCGCACGCGCACGGTCGGCGCGACGCGCTGGCTCGTCTATGCGGGTTCGGTGTTCGCGGGCGCATGGCTCGCGACGCAGCTGTTCTATCTCGTGCAGATCGCCGCGTGGTCGTTCATCAATCCCGGTTCGACCGCGTTCATGCGGACCGACGCATGGTGGCTGTCGCGCGACAAGCCGCCCGCGCGGATCCAGCACCAGTGGGTCCCGTACGACCAGATCTCGCGCAACCTGAAGCGCGCGCTGATCGCGTCGGAGGATTCGACCTTCGCGACCAACAACGGCTACGACGTCGACGCGATCCTGCAGGCATGGGAGAAGAACAAGGCGCGCGGCCGGATCGTCGCGGGCGGTTCGACGATCACCCAGCAGCTCGCGCGCAACCTGTTCCTGTCGCGCGAGAAGAGCTACATCCGCAAGGGGCAGGAGCTGATCATCACGTGGATGCTCGAGACGGTGCTCGACAAGGAGCGGATCTTCGAGATCTACCTGAATTCGGTCGAATGGGGTCGCGGCGTGTACGGCGCCGAGGCCGCCGCCCGTTATTACTACAGGATTCCCGCGAGCCGGCTCGGCGCATGGCAGTCGGCGCGCCTCGCGGTGATGCTGCCGAAGCCGCGCTGGTTCGACGCGCACCGCGGCTCGGCCTACCAGGCGCAGCGCGCGGCCGTCATTGCCCGCCGGATGGGCGCGGCCGAACTTCCGCAATCGCAGTGAGCGGCGCACCCGCGCCGTCGCATTGTCCGTTCCGTTGCCGGTGCGCCATTGGTGCACTGCAGCGCATTCGTGATGCCCGCATTTCGGGCCGCATCCATTAGACGAATTCGTCTATTTCGCTTTGCTGAGCAATGCCCGCACGCGCGGAATTTTGTTTGTCGATATGGCACGAAATCCGCGTGATTTTTAGTGCTCCGGAGTAAACACGAAAGCAATCGAAAGGCGACTGAAAAGCGACGGTTCGCGAATCGAAGCATTCCTGAAAGGTGTGCACTGCACCGGCCATCGATCGAATATTTCCAAATTTTTCAAAGCCGACCCGCTCGCGTATATTGGCCGGCGCCTCGGCTTATCGGCCGCAATCGAGGCGGGGGGCGGCTCACCCGGCTGCTCGACACAAAAAAACATTCGAGAGAAGGAAAGCAACGATGCCAGCGAGCAAAGCGAAGCTGTGGTTGGGAGTTGTGTTCTCTTCGCTGATTCTGGCGGCCTGCAACGACGACGTGACCCCGTCCTCGGCAGCAGGTACCGCCAATTCAGCCGATCCCGCCGCTCAGGTGGACAGGCCGTACAACGATCCCAACAGTTATTCATCGAGCGCGACCGCATCGCTCGACGCGTCCGCCGCGGTCGAAAAGGCCGCCGTCACCCATCACCAGATCACGCTGAACGGCAAGACGATTCGCTACACGGCCACCGCCGGCCATCTCGTCGCGCGCAATCCGCGGACGGGCGCGCCCGAAGCCTCGTTCTTCTACATCGCGTACACCGCGGACAACCAGCCCGCGGCGAAGCGGCCCGTCACGTTCCTGTACAACGGCGGCCCCGGTTCCGCATCGGTGTGGCTGCATCTCGGCTCGTTCGGTCCGAAGCGGATCCAGACGGGCGACCCGAACGCGAATGCCTCGACGTTCCCGTTCGTCGACAACGCGGAAAGCCTGCTCGATACGACCGACCTCGTGTTCGTCGATGCGATCGGCACCGGCTTCTCGGAGGCGATCGCGCCGAACACGAACCAGACGTTCTGGGGTGTCGACCAGGACGGCGGCGCGTTCCGCGACTTCGTGATGCGCTACATCGCCGTGAACCAGCGCAACGATTCGCCGAAATACCTGTTCGGCGAGTCGTACGGCACGCCGCGCACCGACGTGCTCGCGAACCTGCTCGAGACGGCCGGCGTGAAGCTCGACGGCATCGTGCTGCAGTCGTCGATCCTGAACTACAACGCGAACTGCGACATGGCGAGCGACTATGTCGGCAACTCGAACAACGGGGCGAGCCCGGTGAGCTGCGCGGGCTTCGTGCCGTCCTACGGCACCGTCGGCGCGTACTACCAGCTCGACAATCCGAACCCGTCGAGCCTGCCGCAGTACGCGGACCAGATGCGCCAGTTGACGGCCGGCAGCTACACGCCCGCCGTGAACGCCTATCTCGCGAGCCACACGCCGCCTCCGCCTGCGCTCGTCACGACGATGGTGAATTCGACCGGCGTGAAGCAGTCGCTTTGGAATGCTGACTTCAACGTGGTCCCGACCTTCTTCGACAACAGCTTCCAGGTAGCGCTGATCCCGGGCACGCTGATCGGCCGCTACGACGCACGCGTGAACGTGCCGTCGTCGAGCCCGCTCGCGGCGGACGGGGACCCGTCGAGCACGTTCATCACGAAGCCGTTCACCGACACGATCGGCAGCTACCTGCCGAACGTGCTGAAGTACAGCGCGCAGTCGGCGTATTCGCTCAGCAGCAATGCGATCGAGACCTGGGACTGGACGCACGACGGCCTCGCGATGCCCGACACGATTCCCGATCTCGCGGCTGCGCTGACGCTGAATCCGTCGCTGAAGGTGCTGTCGCTGAACGGGTATCACGACATCGCGACGCCGTTCTACCAGACCGAGCTCGACCTCGCGCGGCTCGGCACGCAACCGAACCTGACGATCAAGGACTATCAGGGTGGACACATGGTCTATCTCGACGATACGTCGCGTCCGCAGGAGAAAGCCGACCTCGTGACTTTCTACAACGCGGCCGCGCACTGATGCGATGTGCGGGCCTGGCGACGCGCGCCCGCGGCGGCGCCGTTCGCCGGCCGTCGACGACCTCATTCCAGACTGGAGCCTGACATGAAGAAACGTTTCATCGTCGTTGCCGCGGCGCTCGCATGCGCCGGGGTTGCAGCATCCGCATCGGTGTCCGCGTTCGCGCAGGCGAGCGACGCCGCCACCCCGGCGCGCGCGCGCCAGGCGCAGCTCGGCGATCCATACGTGCCGCCGGCCGCGCGCAAGCCGACCGCCGGCACGCAGACGACGGGCGCCGCGCTGCACGCGCAGGTGGTGCGCAAGCTCGCGCGGCAGTTCGGCGCGGCCGACACGCAGAACACCGGCTCGATCACCGAAGCGCAGGCGCGCGCGGCCGGCCTCGGCTACGTCGCGAACCACTTCCGGCAGATCGACGCGAACGGTAGCGGCCGCGTGTCGTTCTCCGACGTGCAGCGCTACATGCAGGCGCGCAGCACGAACCAGCAGTAAGCGCGCCGCGCGCGGATAACGGGGGCGGGACCCGCAACGTGTCGGGTTCCGCCCCCGTGCGCATGGCGCGGCCGTTCCGCGCCGAATGCCGCGGCTTCCGTCGCTTTTCTCATTATCTGGACAACGCACTCAAATATTGGAGGCGAGTGCGTGCGCTCCTACAATCCGAAGCACATCGACAGCTTCGGACCCACGCATCGCGCGGCGCCCGACGCACACGGAGACACCCTTCCATGACGTTCGCCGGGCGCTTTCCTCGGTGCATCGACCGCCGCGTTGCCGCGACGCCGGACTTCGTTCCGGCCTCGCGACAGCGGCTAGACCGATTCCGCTGAAGAAGCCCGTTCCATGACCAAGATGCCCGATACCCTTGCTCTCGACGCCCGGCGCGCGACGCCGGACGATGCGCCGCTGACCGACAGCATCGGCGCGACCAGCACGCCGCTCGACCTCGCCGCGCAGCAGGCCGGCACGCAGACGCTGCTGCGCGGCCTCGCGATCCTCGAAGCGATCGCGAACGGCGCGCGCGACATGCGCGCGATCGGCGCCGCGCTCGGCACGACGCGCAGCACGACGCACCGTCTCGTCAGCAGCCTCGTGCAGGCGCGCTACCTGCGCCAGGTGCAGGGCGGCTACCTGCTCGGCCCGAAGCTGATCGAACTCGGCACGATCGCGCTCGAGCAGATGCCGCTCACGGCGGTTGCACGGCCGCACCTCGAGGCGCTCGCCGAAGCGACGCTCGACACGATCCACCTCGGTGTGCGCGACGGCGACGACGTGCTGTACATCGACAAGATTCCCGGCACGCGCGGCCTCGAGATGCGTTCGCGCGTCGGCCACCGGATGCCGCTCGCGTCGACCGGCATCGGCAAGGCGATGATGCTCGACCTCGATCCGGACCGGTGGCGCTCGCTGTTCGAAGCCGCGCGGCGCGCGCTGGCCGGCGTCAATTTCAAGCCGGACAACCGGCCCGAGACGAGCGCGTTCCTGCAGCGCATGGCGCATTACGCGGCCGGCGGCTACACGTTCGACCTCGAGGAAAACGAAGCATCGATCCGTTGCGTGGCCGCACCGATCCGCGACGCGTCGGGCGCGATCGTCGCCGCCGTATCGGTCGCGAGCACGATCCCGTACATGCCGCACGACCGGATGGACGAACTGATTCCGCTCGTGCAGCGCGAAGCGCGAGCCATTTCCGCGGAACTGGGCTGGAGCCCGCCGCAGGGTACCCGCAGGATCAAACGATGACCCACTCGACCCGGACCGCTCCGGACGCCAACACCGCCACCCCGTCGCTGATCGCGCTCGACTGGGGCACGACGTCGCTGCGCGCGTATCTGTTCGACGCGCACGGCGCGCTGCTCGACACGCGCAGCCGCGCGGCAGGCGTGATGCACGTGCCGGCTGGCGGCGCGCGTGCCTTCGACGTCGTGTTCGAGGAAGCGTGCGGCGACTGGCTCGACCGCGCGCCGGGCGTGCCGGTGCTGGCGGCCGGGATGGTCGGCAGCGCGCAGGGCTGGCGCGAGGCGCCGTACGTCGCGGTGCCGGCCGGCGCCGACGCGCTCGTCGCGGGGCTCGTCACGGTGACGACGGCGCGCGGCACGACTGTGTCGATCGTGCCGGGCGTGATCGCGACGGGCGAATTGCCCGACGTGATGCGCGGCGAAGAAACGCAGATATTCGGCGCACTCGCGAACGATCCCATGCTTGATGCCGATCGTTCAGGGGTACTGATCGGCTTGCCGGGCACGCATGCGAAGTGGGCATGGGTGAAGGATGGTCTCATCGAGCGCTTCCAGACCTTCATGACGGGCGAGCTGTTCGCGGCGCTGCGTGATCACACGATCCTCGGCCGCACGATGCGCGCGAGCGCGTCGCCCGACCGCGCGGCGTTCGCGCGCGGCGTCGCGGTGGCCCGCGGCGCGCAGCGCGCGGGACTGCTCGCGACGATCTTCAGCACGCGCACGCTCGGCCTGACCGACCGGCTCGCGCCCGATGCGCAGGGCGACTATCTGTCCGGGCTGCTGATCGGCCATGAGCTGAACGCGCTCGACGCGATGCTCGCGGAGCGCGGTGTCGCGCTCGCGAACCAGCCGCTGCTGCTGATCGGCGACGACGGATTGTGCGCGCGCTACGTCGACGCGCTGAGCGTATTCGGCTGCACGCATGCACGCGTCGTCGCACAGGCGACCGAGCGCGGCTTGTGGTGGATCGCGTCGCGCGCCGGACTCGTGCGCGCGGACGGCGAACCCGTCTGCGCCGACCAATGAACCGATTGAAGAGGAACTGCCGATGTCGTCCGACCTTACGCTGCCCGCGCCGTACACGCCGCACGCCGCGCTGATGCGCGCGTTCGACGCGTGCCCGCTGATCGCGATCATGCGCGGCATCGCGCCCGCGGAAGCTGTCGACCACGGCCTTGCGCTGCATGAAGCCGGCTTCCGGATCGTCGAGGTGCCGCTGAACTCGCCCGATCCGTTCGGCAGCATCGCGGCGCTGCGCCGCGCGCTGCCCGACGACATGATCGTCGGCGCGGGCACCGTGCTGCGCGCCGAATTCGTCGACCGCGTGCAGGATGCGGGCGGCACGCTGATCGTGATGCCGCACAGCGACGCGGCGGTGATCCGCCGCGCGCGCGAGCGCGGGCTCGCGAGCGCACCGGGCGTCGCGACGCCGACCGAGGCGTTTGCCGCGCTCGCGAACGGCGCCGACGTGCTGAAGATGTTCCCGGCCGAGCAGCTCGGCGTGCCCGTCGTGAAGGCGTGGCGCGCGGTGATCGACCGCGCGGTGCCGCTGCTTCCGGTCGGCGGGATTACGCCGGACAACATGCAGCCGTTCCTCGCGGCAGGCGCCAACGGCTTCGGCCTGGGTTCGGCGCTGTACCGGCCCGGCCAGTCGGCGGACACGACCGCGGCGAACGCACGCGCGTTCCAGGCCGGCCTGCGCGCGGCGCGCGGCGGAGCCGCATGATGGAACGCCTCGCGGGCAAGGTCGCGATGGTGACGGGCGCGGGCCGCGGGATCGGCGCCGCGATCGCGCAGGCGTTCGCGCGCGAGGGCGCGGCCGTCGCGCTCGTCGACCTCGACTTCGCGCAGGCGCAGCGCACGGCCGCGGCGATCACCGACGACATCGACGGCGCGCGCGTGCTGGCGCTGCATGCGGACGTCGCGCGGCAGGACTCGGTACGCGACGCGCTCGCGCAGACCGAAGCGGCTTTCGGCCCGCTCGACGTGCTGGTGAACAACGCGGGCATCAACGTGTTCGCCGATCCGCTGACGATGACGGACGACGACTGGCGCCGCTGCTTCGCGGTCGACCTCGACGGCGTGTGGCACGGCTGCCGCGCGGCGCTGCCGGGCATGGTCGAGCGCGGCCGCGGCAGCATCGTGAACATCGCGTCGACGCATGCGTTCCGGATCATCCCGGGCTGCTTTCCGTATCCGGTCGCGAAACACGGCGTGCTGGGCCTCACGCGTGCGCTCGGTATCGAATACGCGGCGCGCAACGTGCGCGTGAACGCGATCGCGCCCGGCTACATCGAGACGCAGCTCACGCGCGACTGGTGGGATGCGCAGGCCGACCCGGCCGCGGCGCGCGCCGAGACGCTCGCGCTGCAGCCGATGAAGCGGATCGGCAAACCGGAGGAAGTCGCGATGACGGCCGTGTTCCTCGCGTCCGACGAGGCGCCGTTCATCAATGCCGCGTGCATCACCGTCGACGGCGGGCGGGCGGCGCTGTACCACGACTGACGCAACGATTCGACAGAGCGCACGTGCGACGGCCGCGCGCACGCTGCGTCGAAACCAACAAGCGGCTGCATTCCGTTCGATGAAGACAAGGAGACACTGGAGATGAAACGCAGAACGTTCGTAACGCTGGCCGCCGCGGCCGCGGTGGTGATGGGAAGCCCGGTGGCGCACGCGGCCGACCCGGTCAAGATCGGCTTCCTCGTGAAGCAGCCGGAAGAGCCGTGGTTCCAGGACGAATGGAAGTTCGCCGAGATCGCGGCGAAGGACAAGGGCTTCACGCTCGTGAAGATCGGCGCGCCGTCGGGCGAGAAGGTGATGAGCGCGATCGACAACCTGTCCGCGCAGAAGGCGCAGGGCTTCATCATCTGCACGCCCGACGTGAAGCTCGGGCCGGGCATCGTCGCGAAGGCGAAGTCGCACAACCTGAAGATGATGACGGTCGACGACCGCCTCGTCGACGGCGCGGGCAAGCCGATCGAGGCGGTGCCGCACATGGGGATCTCCGCGTACAACATCGGCAAGCAGGTCGGCGACGGCATCGCGGCCGAGATCAAGAAGCGCGGCTGGAACATGAAGGACGTCGGCGCGATCGACATCACCTACGAGCAGCTGCCGACCGCGCACGACCGCACGAGCGGCGCGACCGATGCGCTGGTGGCCGCCGGCTTTCCGAAGGCGAACGTGATCGCGGCGCCGCAGGCGAAGACCGATACCGAGAATGCGTTCAACGCGGCGAACATCGCGCTCACCAAGAACCCGCAGTTCAAGCACTGGGTCGCCTACGGCCTGAACGACGAGGCCGTGCTCGGCGCCGTGCGCGCGGCCGAAGGGCGCGGCTTCAAGGCGGACAACATGATCGGCATCGGCATCGGCGGTTCCGATTCGGCGTTGAACGAGTTCAAGAAGCCGCAGCCGACGGGCTTCTACGGCACCGTGATCATCAGCCCGAAGCGCCACGGCGAGGAAACCTCCGAGCTGATGTACACGTGGATCACGCAGGGCAAGGCGCCGGCGCCGCTCACGCTGACCACCGGCATGCTCGCGACGCGCGACAACGTGTCGAAGGTGCGCGAGGAGATGGGGCTTGCCTCGAAGTAAGCGGCACGCCGGCCGCCGCGGCGATGCGGCGGCCGGCGATCGATGGATCTGCAAGTGGGGAGACGACGTGTCAGCGGCACTGCGTTTTGACAATATCGGCAAGGTATTTCCCGGCGTGCGCGCACTCGACGGCATCTCGTTCGACGTGCACGCGGGCGAGGTGCATGGCCTGATGGGCGAGAACGGCGCGGGCAAGTCGACGCTGCTGAAGATTCTCGGCGGCGAATACCAGCCCGATGCGGGCAGCGTGCTGGTCGACGGCCAGCCCGTGCATTTCTCGAGTGCGGCCGCGTCGATCGCGGCCGGCATCGCGGTGATTCACCAGGAACTGCAGTACGTGCCCGACCTGACGGTCGCGGAGAACCTGCTGCTCGGCCGCCTGCCGAATGCGCTCGGCTGGGTGAGGAAGGGCGAGGCGAAGCGCCACGTGCGCGAGCGGCTCGCGGCGATGGGCGTCGATCTCGATCCGGATGCGAAGCTCGGCCGGCTGTCGATCGCGCAGCGGCAGATGGTCGAGATCTGCAAGGCGCTGATGCGCAATGCGCGCGTGATCGCGCTCGACGAGCCGACGAGCTCGCTGTCGCATCGCGAGACCGAGGTGCTGTTCAAGCTCGTCGACGACCTGCGCGCGCAGGGCCGCGCGCTGATCTACATCTCGCACCGGATGGACGAGATCTACCGGCTGTGCGATGCGTGCACGATCTTTCGCGACGGGCGCAAGATCGCGTCGCACGAATCGCTCGCCGACGTGCCGCGCGAGCGGCTGGTCGCCGAGATGGTCGGGCGTGAAATTTCGGATATCTACCATTACGCGCCGCGCGCGCTCGGCGAAGTGCGGTTGTCGGCCGAAGGCGTCGATGGCCCGGCGCTGCGCGAACCCGCGAGCTTCTCGGTGCGCGCGGGCGAGATCGTCGGGTTCTTCGGCCTCGTCGGCGCGGGACGCAGCGAACTGATGCGGCTCGTGTACGGCGCCGACCGCCGGCGCGCGGGCACGCTGACGCTCGACGGCCGGCGTATCGACGTGAAGCGCACCGGCGACGCGATCCGTCACGGCATCGTGCTGTGTCCGGAAGACCGCAAGGAGGAAGGGATCATCGCGATGGCGTCGGTCGCGGAGAACATCAACATCAGCTGCCGCCGTCATTCGCTGCGCGCGGGCCTGTTCATCGACCGCAAGACCGAGAGCGAAACGGCCGACCGCTTCATCCAGCGGCTGAAGATCAAGACGCCGAACCGGCGGCAGAAGATCCGCTTCCTGTCGGGCGGCAACCAGCAGAAGGCGATCCTGTCGCGCTGGCTCGCGGAGCCCGACCTGAAGGTCGTGATCCTCGACGAGCCGACGCGCGGCATCGACGTCGGCGCGAAGCACGAGATCTACGATGTGATCTACCGGCTCGCGGAGCGCGGCTGCGCGATCGTGATGGTGTCGTCGGAGCTGCCGGAAGTGCTCGGCGTGTCCGATCGCATCGTCGTGATGCGCGAAGGGCGGATCGCGGGCGAGCTGCCGCGCGAACGGGCGAACGAGCATGCGGTGCTGAGCCTCGCGCTGCCGCAGACGAGCGTCGTCGAGGCGGCTGACGCAGTGTGAGGTCGCCGCGGGCGACGCAGGACATTCGAATCGATCACGCGCGGCGCGGGCCGCGCGATGCAGGAGCAGGAGACACAACCATGCAAGTCAGGGAAAACCTCGCCAGCGCAGCCGTGAAGCCGTCGGCCGACGCGCTGGTTCCACAGCAGAGCGACCGCCAGAAGTGGTGGCAGCACCTCACCGAATACAGCCTCATTGCGATCTTCGCGGTGATGTTCTTGACGATGTCGCTGACGGTCGATCACTTCTTCTCGATCGACAACATGCTCGGCCTCGCGCTGTCGATCTCGCAGATCGGGATGGTCGCGTGCACGATGATGTTCTGTCTGGCGTCGCGCGACTTCGACCTGTCGATCGGCTCGACCGTCGCGTTCTCGGGCGTGCTGTGCGCGATGGTGCTGAACGCGACCGACAACACGTTCGTCGCGATCGTCGCGGCGGTCGCGGCAGGCGCCGCGATCGGCTTCGTGAACGGCGCGGTGATCGCGTACCTGCGCATCAACGCGCTGATCACGACGCTCGCGACGATGGAAATCGTGCGCGGGCTCGGCTTCATCGTGTCGAAGGGGCAGGCGGTCGGCGTGTCGTCGGATACCTTCATCGCGCTCGGCGGGCTCACGCTCTTCGGCGTATCGCTGCCGATCTGGGTCACGCTGCTGTGCTTCATCGTGTTCGGCGTGCTGCTGAACCAGACCGTGTACGGCCGCAACACGCTCGCGATCGGCGGCAACCCCGAGGCGTCGCGTCTCGCGGGGATCAACGTCGAACGCACGCGCGTGTACATCTTCCTGATCCAGGGCGCGGTGACGGCGCTCGCCGGCGTGATCCTCGCGTCACGCATCACGTCGGGCCAGCCGAACGCCGCGCAGGGCTTCGAGCTGAACGTGATCTCCGCGTGCGTGCTCGGCGGCGTGTCGCTGATGGGCGGCCGCGCGACGATCTCGGGCGTCGTGATCGGCGTGCTGATCATGGGCACCGTCGAGAACGTGATGAACCTGCTGAACATCGACGCGTTCTACCAGTACCTGGTGCGCGGCGCGATCCTGCTCGCGGCCGTGCTGCTCGACCAGCTGAAGAACCGCGGCGTACGCGACTGACCGATTCCACGGAGACGATTCGCATGACCATCGAAACTTCCGCGCCGGATCCGCGCGCCGCGAGCGACGCGCGTTATGCGCGCTACCCGAGCCTCGAGGATCGCGCGGTGCTGATCACGGGCGGCGCGACCGGCATCGGCGCGGCGTTCGTCGAGCACTTCGCGCGGCAGGGCGCGCGCGTGGCGTTCGTCGATCTCGACGCACAGGCGGGCCAGGCGCTCGCGGAAAGCCTCGCGCAGGCGCCGGACGTACGTCACGCGCCGCTGTTCCTCCCGTGCGACCTCACCGACATCGACGCGCTGCGCCATGCGATCGACACGATCCGCGTACGGATCGGCGCGATCGCGGTGCTCGTGAACAACGCGGCGAACGACACGCGCCACGCGATCGGCGACGTGACGCCCGCGTCGTTCGACGCGGGCATCGCGGTGAACCTGCGCCACCAGTTCTTCGCCGCGCAGGCGGTGATCGACGACATGAAGCAGCGCGGCGGCGGCGCGATCATCAATCTCGGCTCGATCAGCTGGATGCTGAAGAACGGCGGTTATCCCGTCTACGTGATGGCGAAGGCCGCCGTGCAGGGCCTCACCCGCGGGCTCGCGCGCGATCTCGGCCCGTTCGGGATCCGCGTGAATTCGCTGGTGCCCGGCTGGGTGATGACCGACAAGCAGCGCAGGCTGTGGCTCGACGACGCGGGCCGGGCGGCGATCAAGGCCGGCCAGTGCATCGACGCCGAGCTGCTGCCGGACGATCTCGCCCGGATGGCGCTGTTTCTCGCGGCCGACGACAGCCGGATGATCACCGCGCAGGACGTGGTGGTCGACGGCGGCTGGGCCTGATTGCCGATGTCCGTGTTCGCGCGGCACCGCGCGACGATCCGTATCGCTTCATCGACGAAGCAAAGGAGTTCACCATGACCGCCACGTCCTCGCGCGCATCGTCGTCGTCCACGAGCCAGTCGCGCCGTGCGCGCCTGGCTGCCGCCGCGCAGCCGGTCAGCGCCGGCCCGCAGACCGCCACGTTCGCGCAGGGAGTCGGCGCCGCGCATGCGGCGGCCGTCACGCTGTCGAACGCGGCGCTTCGGCTCGACGTGCTGCCCCACCTCGGCGGCGGCGTCGCGCGCTTCGACTGGCGCGGCGACCACGGTGCGCTGGTGCCGGTGTTCCGACGTTGCGAACACCCGGAGACGGCGACGGACCCGAACGCACTCGCGTGCTATCCGCTGCTGCCGTATTCGAACCGGATCGGCAACGGCCGCTTCGAATGCGACGGGCGCAGCGTCGCGGTGCCGCGCAACCGCCGCGACGAGCCGCTGCCGATCCACGGCGACGGCTGGCTCGCGCCGTGGCAGGTGGACGACGCGACCGACACCACGCTGCAGCTGTCGCTCGATCGCGCGAGCGGCGCGCCGTACGCGTTTCGTGCGATCCAGTCGTTCGCGCTCGACGACACGACGCTGTCGATCGCGCTGACGATCGAGAATGCTGGGCGCGCACGGCTGCCGTTCGGGCTCGGCTTGCACCCGTTCCTGGTGCGCGACGACGCGACCGAGCTGGCTGCGGCCGCGGGCGGCCTGTGGCTGTCGGGCGCGGATTTCCTGCCGGTGCGGCACGTGTGCGTGCCGCCGGCCTGGCAGTTCGGCGTCGCGTATCCGTTGCCGGCGACGCTCGTCAATCACGCGTTCACCGGCTGGGGCGGCCACGCGACGGTGAGCTGGCCGCGCCGCGGGCTGTTGCTGACGATCGCGGCCGACGCCGATGCGTACGTGCTCTATACGCCGCCCGGCGAGTCGTTCTTCTGCTTCGAGCCGGTCGATCATCCGATCAATGCGGTGAACCTGCCGGGCGGCGCGGCCGCGCACGGGATGACGCTGCTCGCGCCGGGCGAGCGGCTCACGCGGCGTTTCGCGTTCACCGTCGAGCGGGCCGATGCACGGGTCGACGCCGCCGTGCGCGAAGGCCGCCGGCGACGCGGGTAAAATACGCGGTCTATCAACGGTTTGCCGCGAGTATCCGCCATGTCTTCCCCGCTTACTTTCATCGAATCGCTGCGCGCCGCGTGGCAGCGCACGAATTCGCTGCTGTGCGTCGGCCTCGATCCCGAGCCGTCGCGTTTTCCCGTGCAGTTCGACGGCCAGCCCGACGCGATCTTCGAGTTCTGCCGGCAGATCGTCGACGCGACCGCGCAGTACGCGAGCGCGTTCAAGCCGCAGATCGCGTACTTCGCCGCGCATCGCGCGGAAGATCAGCTCGAGCGGCTGATCGCGCACATCCACCTCCAGCATCCGGGCCTGCCCGTGATCCTCGACGCGAAGCGCGGCGACATCGGCAGCACCGCCGAGCAGTACGCGCGCGAAGCGTTCGAGCGCTATCGCGCGGACGCGGTCACCGTGAACCCGTACATGGGCTACGACTCGGTCGAGCCGTACTTCGAGCATGAAGGCAAGGGCGTGATCGTGCTGTGCCGCACGTCGAACCCGGGCGGGTCGGACCTGCAGTTCCTCGAAACGGGTGGCCGGCCGCTGTACCAGGTCGTGGCCGACCTCGCGGCGAACAAGTGGAATGCGAAGAACGGCCAGCTCGGCCTCGTGGTCGGCGCGACGTTCCCGAAGGAGATCGAGATCGTGCGCGGGATCGTCGGCGACATGCCGCTCCTGATCCCCGGCATCGGCGCGCAGGGCGGCGACGTGCAGGCGACCGTCAACGCGGGCCGCACCGCCGACGGCACCGGGATGATGATCAACTCGTCGCGCGCGATCCTGTACGCGAGCAAGGGCGAGGATTTCGCCGAAGCCGCCGCGCTCGCCGCGCAGAAGACGCGCGATACGATCAACGCGCATCGCTGAAATATCGCTGAGCCACAGGCCGCCCGCCCGGGCGGCCTTTCAATGCCGAACCCGCATCTGCGGGCCGCGCGCCTGCCTCGCGTGTTTGCCGTCCTGGCGCACGCGAACAACTTCCCGTCGCTTGCGCACCGCATGCCCGCGCCACAATCGCGCGATGCTGCCGCTTGTCATCGATCCGTCACCAGAATGTCATAAAAGGAGCGGCGCCATGCCCAAGCTGTCCCGACGTCTTCTGAGCGCGCTTGCCGCGTCGTTGTGCATGTCGTTCGCCCACGCGGCGGACCTGTCGCACTGGCCGGCGGACAGCGCGAAGGCGCTGAACGCGATGATCGCCGCGCACGCGAACCGCGGCGACTACGCGGTGTTCGACGCCGACAACACGACCTATCGCTACGATCTCGAGGAGTCGCTGCTGCCGTATCTCGAGAACCGCGGCGTGCTGACGCGCGACTCGCTCGATCCGTCGCTGAAGCTGATCCCGTTCAAGGATTCGGCCGACTACAAGGAGTCGCTGACGAGCTACTACTACCGGCTCTGCGAGATCGACGACCTGGTCTGCTACCCGTGGATCGCGCAGGCGTTCGCGGGGCTGTCGCTGGCCGACCTGAAGCGCCATGTCGACGCGATGCTCGCCGACGGCAAGCCGGTGCCGATCCGCTACTGGCAGGGCGACAAGGTCGTCGACGGCACCGCGAACCCGCCGCGCTTCTTCCGCGGCATGCAGGAGCTGTACAACGCGCTGCGCGAGAACGGGATCGAGGTGTACGTGATGACCGCCGCGCACGAGGAGCTCGCGCGGCTCGTGCTGTCCGATCCGAAATACGGCTACAACGTGAAGCCGCAGAACGTGATCGGCGTGACGACGCTGCTGCGCGACCCGGCGACGGGCGCGCTGACCACGTCGCGGCTGCAGATCAAGGCCGGCAAGTACGACGAGGCCGCGAACCGCAATCTCGTGATCACGCCGTTCCTGATGAATCCGATGACGTGGTACGAAGGCAAGCTCGGCTCGATCGCCGGCTGGATCGACCAGTGGAAGAAGCCGGTGCTCGTCGCGGGCGACACGCCGAAATCCGACGGCTACATGCTGCTGAACGCGACCGACGTCGCGCGCGGCGGCGTGCGCGTGTGGGTGAACAAGAAGGACAAGCAGATGGCGCAGATCCGCGCATGGTCGGACGAATCGGCCGCGCAGCAGAAGGCGCTCGGCCTGCCGGTCACGGCGGACAAGAACTGGATCGTCGTGAAGCCCGACGCGATCCAGTAAGCGGCGAGGGGCGGCGGCCGCCCCTGCCGTCGCGCGGGGGAATCAGCCTTCGCGTTCGTCGAGCAGCTTGAGCAGCCCGCGCAGCGCATGCGCGGCCGCCTGCGTGCGGATCTGCTCGCGGTCGCCCTTGAACACGAGCGTTTCGACGTCGGTATGCAGCCGGTTGCTCCATGCGAACGACACGGTGCCGACCGGCTTCTTCTCGCTGCCGCCCGCCGGGCCGGCGATGCCGGTGACCGACAGCGCGACCTGCGCGCGGCTGTTGCGCAGCGCGCCCTCGGCCATCGCGCGCGCGACCGGCTCGCTGACGGCGCCGTGTTTCTCGATCAGGTCGGGCGGCACGCCGATCATCTCGATCTTGGCCTGGTTCGAGTAGGTGACGAAGCCGCGCTCGAACCACTGGCTGCTGCCGGAGATGTCGGTGATCGCGGCGGCGATCATGCCGCCCGTGCAGGATTCGGCGGTGGCGAGCGACAGGTGCTCGTCACGCAGCTTGTTGCCTGCGCGGATCGCAAGCTGATGGACGACGGAATCGGTTGGCATGCGCGTCGGGAAACGGGAGTCGGGAAATCGGTCAGCCGACGACGGAGCGCCAGAAGGCGATCACGAGCAGCGTCATGAACGCGGCGATCAGGTCGTCGACCATGATGCCGAGCCCGCCTTTCACGCGACGGTCGAAATAGCGGATCGGCGGCGGCTTGAGCATGTCGAAGCAGCGGAACACGACGAACGCCCACAACTGGCCGATGAAGGTCGCGGGCGTGACGAACAGCATCACGAGCCAGATCGCGACGATCTCGTCCCAGACGACGGCGCCCGGATCGCTCGTGCCCATCCTGCGTGCGGTGAAACCGGTGACCCACGTGCCCGCCGCGAAACCGACCGCGATCAGCGCCCACCATTCGGGCACCGTCAGGTAGCGGTTGAGCACGACGAACGCGAGCCAGCCGAACAGCGTGCCGAACGTGCCGGGCATGAACGGCGCGAGCCCGCTGCCGAAGCCGAGCGACACGATGTGCGCCGGGTGCGACAGCATGAAGCGCACGGTGGCGCGCCGCGGCGCGTTGCGGGCGGCGCCTGGCGCGGCCGCGGATTGCGCGGTCGTCGGGTCAGTCTGCATGGAAGTGGTCGAAACCGTGCAACGTGAGAGTCAGGGGCGCGCCGGCGGCGTCGTGCCACGCGATCGCGGGCTGCTCCGACGGCGAGGACAACGCATGTATTGTACCGACTCGCGTGACCGGAACCCCGGCGCTCGCGCCCGCTGCCTCGACCGCGGCGCGGGCCGCGGCCGGCGCGGTGAAGCACAGCTCGTAGTCGTCGCCGCCGGCCAGCGTGCAGCTTCGCTGCACGTCGGGCGGCAGCGTCGCGAGCGCGGCCGAGCGCGGAACCGCGTCGGCGTCGATCTCGGCGCGCACGTTCGAGCGGGTCAGGATGTGCCGCAGGTCGCCGGCGAGGCCGTCCGAGATGTCGAGCGCCGCATGCGCGACGCCCGCGAGCGCGAGCCCGAGCGCAATGCGCGGCTCCGGGCGCTCGAGTGCCTGCCGGAACGCGGCGGCTTCGGCCGCGCCGGCGCTCCATTCGCCGCGCGCGAGCCCGAGCCCCGCGCGCGCGTCGCCGAGCGTGCCGGACACCCAGACGTCGTCGCCGTCGCGCGCGGCGTCGCGCCGCAGCGCCGCATCCGGCGCGACCTCGCCGAACACGGTCACGCACAGGTTCAGCGGCCCGCTCGTCGTGTCGCCGCCGATCAGCTCGCAGCCGAACCGCTCGGCGAGCGCGAACAGGCCGTTGCTGAACGCCTCGAGCCACGCCGCGTCGGCACGCGGCAGCGCGCACGCGAGCGTGAACGCGCGCGGCTCGGCGCCCATCGCCGCGAGATCCGACAGGTTGACCGCGAGCGTCTTGTGGCCGAGCGCGTCGGGCGCGACGTCAGGGAAGAAGTGGCGGCCCTCGACAAGCATGTCCGTCGAAATGGCCAGCAATTTTCCGGATCGCGGCGCGATCAGCGCGCAATCGTCACCGATGCCGAGCGTCGACGCACGCGCCCCCCGGGCCGCGCGGCGCGCGAAGAAGCGATCGATCAGCGAAAACTCGGACAGGGCGGCTGGCACGGCGGAGGAACCCGGAAGCGGTGAAAGGAATGGCATTGTACGCAGCGAGCGGTGCCGTTCCTGCACCGTTCAGTACATTTATGTCGCGGCTGTCGCACCCGAATCGCCGGTCTGACGGCCTTCGATTGGCGCTACAATGCCGTCGAACAGTCATTCTAATCCGCCCGCCACGAGACACATGTCGACCCAAGCCTCCTCCAAAGCCAAGCTCCGCGAAGCCGCTCTCGACTATCACGAATTCCCGACTCCGGGGAAGATCGCGATCGCACCGACCAAGCAGATGATCAACCAGCGCGACCTCGCGCTCGCGTATTCGCCGGGTGTCGCGTATGCGTGCGAGGAGATCGTCGAGAACCCGCTGAACGCCGCGCGCTTCACCGCGCGCAGCAACCTGGTCGGCGTCGTCACGAACGGCACGGCGGTGCTGGGGCTCGGCAACATCGGCCCGCTCGCGTCGAAGCCGGTGATGGAAGGCAAGGCGGTACTGTTCAAGAAGTTCGCCGGCATCGACGTGTTCGACATCGAGCTGAACGAGTCGGACCCGCACAAGCTGGTCGACGTGATCGCCGCGCTGGAGCCGACCTTCGGCGGGATCAACCTGGAAGACATCAAGGCGCCGGACTGCTTCATCGTCGAGCGCGAAGCGCGCAAGCGGATGAAGATCCCGGTGTTCCACGACGACCAGCACGGCACCGCGATCGTCGTGGCCGCGGCCGTCACGAACGGCCTGAAGGTCGTTGGCAAGGACATCAAGAAGGTGAAACTCGTCGCGTCGGGCGCTGGCGCGGCCGCGCTGGCCTGCCTGGACCTGCTGGTCGACATCGGCCTGCCGCTCGAGAACATCACGGTGACCGACCTGGCCGGCGTGGTCTACAAGGGCCGCACCGAGCTGATGGATCCGGACAAGGAGCGTTTCGCCCGGGAAACCGAAGCCCGCACGCTGGCCGAGGTGATCGACGGCGCGGACATCTTCCTCGGCCTGTCGGCCGCCGGCGTGCTGAAGCAGGAGATGGTGAAGGGCATGGCCGAGCGCCCGCTGATCCTCGCGCTCGCGAACCCGACGCCGGAAATCCTGCCGGAACTGGCGCTCGAAGTGCGCCCCGACGCGATTCTCGCGACCGGCCGCACCGACTACCCGAACCAGGTCAACAACGTCCTGTGCTTCCCGTTCATCTTTCGCGGCGCGCTCGACGTCGGCGCGACGACGATCACGCGTGAAATGGAAATCGCGGCCGTCAACGCGATCGCCGAACTCGCGCAGCACGAGCAGAGCGACATCGTCGCGACTGCCTACGGGATCCAGGACCTGTCGTTCGGGCCCGAATACCTGATTCCGAAGCCGTTCGATCCGCGCCTGATCGTCAAGATCGCGCCGGCCGTCGCGCAGGCCGCGATGGACGGCGGCGTCGCGACGCGCCCGATCGAGGACATGGAAGCCTACAAGCAGCACCTGCAGCAATTCGTGTATCACAGCGGCACGACGATGAAGCCGATCTTCCAGCTCGCGCGCAGCGCGCCGGCGGAGAAGAAGCGGGTCGTGTTCGCGGAAGGCGAGGAAGAGCGCGTGCTGCGCGCCGTCCAGATCATCGTCGACGAGAAACTCGCGAAGCCGATCCTGATCGGCCGTCCGTCGGTGATCGAGCACCGTATCCAGCGTTACGGCCTGCGCCTCACGCCGGGCACCGACTTCACGGTCGTGAACACCGAGCACGACGAGCGCTACCGCGATTTCTGGCAGACGTACCACAAGATGATGGCGCGCAAGGGCATCAGCGAGCAGCTGGCCCGTGTCGAGATGCGCCGCCGCACGACGCTGATCGGCTCGATGCTGGTGAAGAAGGGCGAGGCGGACGGGATGATCTGCGGCACGATCAGCACCACGCACCGCCACCTGCACTTCATCGACCAGGTGATCGGCAAGCGCCCGGGCTGCAGCGTGTACGCGGCGATGAACGGCCTCGTGCTGCCGGGTCGCCAGATCTTCCTGGTCGACACGCACGTGAACGTGGATCCGACCCCGGAGCAACTCGCCGAGATCACGATCATGGCTGCCGAGGAAGTGCGCCGCTTCGGCATCGAACCGAAGGTCGCGCTGCTGTCGCACTCGAACTTCGGCACGAGCAACGCGCCTTCGGCGCAGAAGATGCGCGATACGCTCGCGATCCTGCAGGAACGTGCGCCGGAATTGAAGGTCGACGGCGAAATGCACGGCGACGTCGCGCTCGACGCGGCGCTGCGCAAGGAAATCCTGCCGGAATCGACGCTGGAAGGCGACGCGAACCTGCTGATCCTGCCGAACATCGATGCCGCGAACATCGCGTACAACCTGCTGAAGACGGCGGCCGGCAACAACATCGCGATCGGGCCGATCCTGCTGGGCGCGGCCCAGCCGGTGCACGTGCTGACCGAATCGGCGACCGTTCGCCGCATCGTCAACATGGCGGCGCTGCTGGTCGCCGACGTGAACGCCGCACGCTGAGCGGAATGAACGCGCGGCGCCGGTCGAACCGCTGCCGCGCGGCGGGCAAAATTGTAAACAAAAGCAAAAAGAGGCGTGCCCGCAATGGGCACGCCGCGGGCAGGGCGCAAACGCGCTTCCCATAAGCAACAGCGGCATCTCTCCCCCTAGGCTAGCGAGCGTGGCAAGGAGGCAGGTCTTGCCATGCGAGAGATGCCGCGGATATTTTATCTCATGTAAGATAAATGTAGTCTTTTTTCGGTAAAAAATGCGCGATTCCGGGCGGAGCCAGCCTTTCGGTTCCCAAACGAACATTGATTCGCGCGGACAATAGCGCTACGCTAACGCCTTTGGTTGGTCGTCAACTACTTGATTTAACAGCGGGAACCCTGGTTCATGGCACGCAAGTGGCTCCGCAACGGCGCGCTCGCGTCCGTCTTCGCGATGTTCGCGATGGGTATCGTCGGTACACCGACGGGCAGTCTGGTTTCCGCCGCTTTCGCACGGCAGGCCGTTTCGGCCGACCTGGCCGTCGGCGGGGTCGATACGATCCCGACCGCCCGCCTGCCGCGCGAGGCCGTGACCACGCTTGGCCTGATCGGCGCCGGTGGCCCCTATCCGTACGAGAAGGACGGCGTCGTCTTCGGCAACCGCGAGCGGATCCTGCCGAAGGCGAAGCGCGGCTACTACCACGAGTACACGGTGCCGACGCCGCGCGCGCGCAATCGCGGCGCGCGCCGGATCGTCTGTGGCGGGCCATTGCGCCGGATCGACAACTGTTATTACACGGACGACCACTACAACAGTTTTAAACGTATTGTTGAATGACTTCGGGATGAACGGCATGAGCGACTCCATCTACGCGCACGATACGGCGGCGGCGGAACTGTTCGCGGCCGGCGACGGCAACCTGTTTCAGCGCGTGATCCAACTTCACGCGGCGGCACAGGCAGGCGTCGCGGCGGAGCAACAGGAAGCCGAGCCCGGGCTTTCATCGAACGAGGAGCCTATGAGCCTTTTCACGACCGTGCGACCCAATCTCGTGCAGTCGATCCGCGCGTTCCGCGTGCAGGATCTCGCCGACGAAGCCGGCCGGCTCGGCCAGCATTTCCTGTACGCGTATTGCGGTGCCGCGCAGTCGAAGCAGGAAGTGATGGAGACGATCGCGACGTCGTTCCTGTTTCCGAAGCATTTCGGCAAGAACTACGACGCGCTGTACGACTGCCTGACCGACCTCGTCGCGAAGGCCGGCGCGCAGCCAGGTTTCGTGATCGTTCTCGAAGGGTTGCCGATCGCGCAGAAATTCGACAAGGAAGGGCGCGAGACGCTGCTCGACGTGTTCCGCGAAGCCGCCGAGTTCTGGGCCGAGCGCAAGGTCGCGTTCCGTGTGTTCTATTCGTTCGCGTAAAGCGCGGATCCACTGGCCGCCCGAGCGCGGCCGATTCGGCAAAAAGCCCGCATCGCGCGGGCTTTTTTGCGTCTGCGTTCCGGCCGATGGGCGCCGGGAAGTCACGCGCGGCGTCGGTCCGAACGTGCGTCAGGCATCGGGCCGGCGTCGGTCGTTTCGGGCGCATGCCACGCCGGCCGCGCCCCGACGCATCACCATCCGCCCCAGCGCGCGGCCAGCGCCGCCAGCACGGCCGCGCCGGCCGTCTCGGTGCGCAGCACGCGCGGGCCGAGCGACAACGCGGTGAACCCGTGCGCGCGGGCCGCGTGTTCCTCGTCGGGCGACAGCCCGCCTTCGGGCCCGATCAGCAGCGTGACGGCCGCCGCGGGCGGCGCGTCGGGCAGCGACGCAAACGGGATGCTCGCGCGCGGCGACAGCAGCAGCCGCAGCTCGCCGTCGGCCGGCGCGGCCGGCAGCGTATCGAGCCACGCGCCGAAGCCGCGTACCGGCGCGACGTCGGGCACGCGGTTGCGCCCGCATTGCTCGCACGACGCGCGCACGACGCCGCGCCAGTGCGCGACGCGCTTGTCCGCGCGCTCGCCGGACAGTTTCACGACGCCGCGCGCCGTCGACAGCGGCACGACCGCCGCGACGCCGAGCTCGACGGCCTTCTCGATCACCCAGTCCATCTTGTCGCCGCCGGCGATGCCTTGCGCCAGCGTCACGCGATAGGGCGGCTCGGCCTCGGCCGGATCGAACCCTTCGAGCTGCGCGAGCGCGCCGCGCTTGTCGATCTCGACGAGCCGCGCGCGGTACTGGCCGCCGCTGCCGTCGAACAGCGCGAGCGCGTCGCCGGGCTGCAGCCGCAGCACTTGCGCGTGCCGCGCGACGTCGGCCGGCAACGCGAGCGTCGTATCGGCGCGCAGCGCCGCTTCGACGAAGAAACGCGGCACGGCCGCGGTGGTGGTGGCTTCACTCATGCGTATCGCGGCTCCGTTCATGCAGCCAGGCGGCGCGCGAGCGCCCAGCGGTAGCCGTCGAGATCCTCGATCTGGGCGAAGCGGTCGCCCCAGAACTGATCTTGCGGCGAGGTCAGCGATTGCGCGCCCGCGTCGAGCGCGCGCTGCCAGGTTGCGTCGACGTCGTCGACATACAGGTAGAAAGACTGCGGAGCGGTTGCGTGCGCACTCTTCGGCGTGAGCGCGATCGAGCCGAATGCGCCTTCGGGCGCGAACATCACGATCAGCTGCCCGCGGTAGGTCATCTCGACGTGCATGATCGCGCCGTCCTCGTCGAGGACGTCGCGCAATTCGAAGCCGAAAGCGGCCTTGAAGAACTCGATGGTCGCGTGCGCATTGCGCACGGCCAGGTAAGGCGTCAACCAAGGCACGTTGGCCGGACGTGGATCGGTCATGAAATCTCCTGTCGAACGGGGTTGGCGCTTGAGCGGTGACTCCGGTCCCATGCTTTGCAGTCCAACGGATATTGGCGCGCGGGTGCCCGGGGCGGCACCGCGCCGTGCAGAGGATACGCAGGCGGGCCGCCTGCGTCGCGCCGGGCCCGGCAGAAAGCGTGGCCCGCCCGCGAAGCGATGCTCCGCCCGGCAGCTCAGCGACGAACGCCCAGTGTATCGCGCAGCGCGCGCGGCAGGGCAAAGAGGGCCGCATGGAGTCGCGCGTCGTAGTAGCGCAAGCCCTGCACGCGGCGTGCGGCGAGCCGTTCGTCGATGTCGTGTGCGAACAGCGCGGCCGCGTCGAGCGTGTCGCTCGCGATCGCCATCAGCCACTGGGATCCGTACAGCGGCACGTGCGCGGACAGCGGATCGACGACCGCGAAGCTCGCGCGCAGATCGTCGAGCAGCGCGGCGATGCGCGCCGTGTGGAACACCGGCGAGCCGAGATGCATCGAGATCGCGCCGCACGGCGTGAGGATCCGCTTGAGCCGCGCGTAGAACTCGCGCGTATAGAGGCCGGCCGCCGGCGAGTCGGGCGGCGTGAGGTCGAACACGACGAGATCGAAATGCTCGACGGTCGACGCGACGAAATGCGCGGCGTCGCCGATCACGATCGCGACGCGCGGGTCGTCGAGCGCGCCCTGGTGCACGTCGTCGAGATAGCGGCGCGCCATGCCGACCACCTCGTCGTCGAGCTCCGCGACGACGATCCGCTCGATGCACGCGTGCTTGAGCAGCTGACGCGCGGCACCGCCGTCGCCCCCGCCGAGCACGAGCGCCTTCCTCGGGCACGGGTGCGCGAGCGCGGCCGGGTGCGTCATGCACTCGTGGTACACGTATTCGTCGCCGACCGACGTCATCGGCCGGCCGTCCAGCGTGAACAGGCGGCCGAGCTGCGGGGTTTCCCAGACCTCGATGTGCTGGTGCGGCGACGCGACGTGCGCGAGCCGGCGTGCGTTCGGGAAGCCGTACGCGACGTCGGGCGTGGGATGGAAGAGAAGGGTCGTGTTCACGGGCGGGCCGCTCGGGCAGACAGTTCCGACGTCTGAATTATAGGAGGCGGGCGGTTTGGCGGAAAACCGTGCCGGAACACTACGCGCCGACAAGGGAAATGTCAGCCCATCTGTTAAAATGACGAGCTTTGCAGCCCCGTCCGTAGGCTCCGTCCGCTTCGCGTCCGTCAGGCGCCGCACTGCGCGCCGGGAACGATTGACGCTCGAGCTTCCGGATGCCGCCGTGCCCCCGTTTCCTCGACTCGTTCTCCGGACTCGACATGACGACTTCGTCTCCCGCCTCCACCACCCTGATGGCCAATGCGATCCGTGCGCTCGCGATGGACGCCGTCCAGCAAGCGAACTCCGGCCACCCCGGCATGCCGATGGGCATGGCCGAAATCGGCGTCGCGCTCTGGTCGCGCCACCTGAAGCACAACCCGACGAACCCGCACTGGGCGGACCGCGACCGCTTCGTGCTGTCGAACGGCCATGGCTCGATGCTGCTGTACTCGCTGCTGCACCTGACCGGCTACGACCTGCCGATGGAAGAGCTGAAGAACTTCCGCCAGCTGCACTCGAAGACGCCGGGCCACCCGGAATACGGCATCACGCCGGGCGTCGAGACGACCACCGGCCCGCTCGGCCAGGGTCTCGCGAACGCGGTCGGCATGGCGCTCGGCGAAGCGCTGATGGCCGACGAGTTCAACCGTGACGGCGCGAAGATCGTCGATCACCACACGTACGTGTTCCTCGGCGACGGCTGCCTGATGGAAGGCATCTCGCACGAAGCCTGCTCGCTCGCGGGCACGCTGAAGCTGAACAAGCTGATCGCGCTGTACGACGACAACGGCATCTCGATCGACGGCGACGTCGTGAACTGGTTCCACGACGACACGCCGAAGCGCTTCGAAGCGTACGGCTGGAACGTGATCCCGAACGTGAACGGCCATGACGTCGACGCGGTCGACGCGGCGATCACGAAGGCGAAGCTGTCGGACAAGCCGACGCTGATCTGCTGCAAGACGGTGATCGGCAAGGGCGCGGCGACCAAGGCGGGCGGCCACGACGTGCACGGCGCGGCGCTCGGCGCGGAAGAAATCGCGAAGACGCGCGCGGCGCTCGGCTGGACCTGGGAGCCGTTCGTGATTCCGCAGGAAGTCTATGCGGCATGGGACGCGAAGGAAGCCGGCAAGCGCGCCGAGACCGAATGGGACGCGACGTTCGCCGCCTATCGCGCGAAGTTCCCGGCAGAAGCCGCCGAATTCGAGCGCCGGATGGCCAACAAGCTGCCGGCCGACTGGGCCGAGAAGGCTGCGGCGATCATCGCCGGTGCGAACGAGCGCGCCGAGACGGTCGCGACCCGCAAGGCGTCGCAGCAGGCGATCGAAGGGCTCGCCGCCGCACTGCCGGAGCTGCTCGGCGGCTCGGCCGACCTGACCGGCTCGAACCTGACCAACTGGAAGGCATCGAAGGCGGTCCGCGCGAATCCGGAAGGCGCGGGCGTGCTGCTCGGCAACCACATCAACTACGGCGTGCGCGAATTCGGCATGAGCGCCGCGATCAACGGCCTCGCGCTGCACGGCGGCCACAAGCCGTTCGGCGGCACGTTCCTGACGTTCTCCGACTACAGCCGCAACGCGCTGCGCGTCGCGTCGCTGATGAAGGTCCCGTCGATCTTCGTGTTCACGCACGACTCGATCGGCCTCGGCGAAGACGGCCCGACGCACCAGTCGATCGAGCACGTGTCGAGCCTGCGCCTGATCCCGAACCATGACGTCTGGCGTCCGGCCGACACGGTCGAGACGGCCGTCGCCTGGACCCACGCGGTCGCCGCCGATCGTCCGTCGAGCCTGATCTTCAGCCGCCAGAACCTCGCGTTCAACCCGCGCACCGACGCGCAGATCGCCAACATCGAGAAGGGCGGTTACGTGCTGAAGGACTGGGACGAAGAGATCGTCGCGCGCAAGATCATCCTGATCGCGACGGGCTCGGAAGTCGAACTCGCGATGAAGGCCGTCGAGCCGCTCGCGCAGCAGGGCATCGCGGCCCGCGTCGTGTCGATGCCGTCGACCAACGTGTTCGACCGCCAGGACGCCGAATACCGCGAACGCGTGCTGCCGCACGGCGTGCGCCGCGTCGCGATCGAAGCGGGCGTGACCGCGTTCTGGCACAAGTACGTCGGCCTCGAAGGCGGCGTCGTCGGGATCGACACGTTCGGCGAATCGGCGCCGGCCGGCGTGCTGTTCAAGTACTTCGGCTTCACCGTCGAGCACGTCGTCGAGACCGCCAAGGCCGTGCTGGCCTAAAAGCATTCGCGACGCGCGCCACCCCTCGCGCGCGTCGCACCGTGAAGCTGCACGAAACGAATTTTTTCAGCCATCAGGAGATAGACCATGACGATTCGCGTCGCAATCAACGGCTACGGCCGTATCGGCCGCAACACGCTGCGCGCGTTCTATGAAAACGGCAAGAAGCACGATCTCGAGATCGTCGCGATCAACGACCTGGGCGATGCGAAGACCAACGCGCACCTGACCCAGTACGACACCGCGCACGGCAAGTTCCCGGGCGAAGTGTCGGTCGACGGCGACTTCCTCGTCGTGAACGGCGACAAGATCCGCGTGCTGGCGAACCGCAACCCGGCAGAACTGCCGTGGGGCGAGCTGGGCGTCGACGTCGTGATGGAATGCACGGGCTTCTTCACGACGAAGGAAAAGGCGAGCGCGCACCTGAAGGGCGGCGCGAAGAAGGTCATCATCTCGGCGCCGGGCGGCAAGGACGTCGACGCGACGATCGTCTACGGCGTGAACCACGACGTGCTGAAGGCCGAGCACACCGTCATCTCGAACGCATCGTGCACGACGAACTGCCTCGCGCCGCTCGTCAAGCCGCTGAACGACAAGATCGGCCTCGAAACCGGCCTGATGACGACGATCCACGCATACACGAACGACCAGGTGCTGACGGACGTCTACCACGAAGACCTGCGTCGCGCGCGTTCGGCCACCCACAGCCAGATCCCGACCAAGACGGGCGCTGCGTCGGCCGTCGGCCTCGTGCTGCCGGAACTGAACGGCAAGCTCGACGGCTACGCGATCCGCGTCCCGACGATCAACGTGTCGATCGTCGACCTGTCGTTCATCGCGAAGCGCGACACGACGGTCGAGGAAGTCAACGCGATCATGAAGGAAGCATCGGAAGGCGCGCTGAAGGGCATCCTCGGCTACAACGACGCACCGCTGGTTTCGATCGACTTCAACCACAACCCGGCTTCGTCGACGTTCGACGCAACGCTGACCAAGGTGTCGGGCCGCCTCGTCAAGGTGTCGAGCTGGTACGACAACGAGTGGGGTTTCTCGAACCGCATGCTGGATACGGCAGTCGCATTCGCGAACGCGAAGTAATCCCGCACGTCGCGCGGCCGCCGCACGGCGGCCTGCGTGGCGAACGAGCCCGGCCCGGAATTTTTCCCGGCCGGGTTTTTTATTGCGCGGCGTTCGCCGTCACCTGCTCGAGCGCGTCGACGAACGCGCGCTTCAGCGGGCTGTCGAGGTCGGTCCACGCGAGGCCGATGCCGCTGAGGTGGCCGGCCAGGTCGAGCGGCCGCGCGAGCACGTTCGGCGGCAGCGCGCTCGCGGCTTCCGCCGGGATCAGCCCGATCCCCATGCCGGCCGCGACGAGTGCGAGCATCGTCGTGAATTCCCCGAACTCCTGCGCGATCTCGAGCGTCGTGCCCGCGCGACTCAGCGCGAGCAGCATGTCGTCGTGAAAGCCGGGCGCGTAGCGGCGCGCGAGCACGAACGCGGGCTGGCCGCGCAACGCGGATGGTGAAATCGCGTCGTGCGCGGCGAGCGGATGGTCGAGCGGCAGTGCGACCACGAAGCCCTCCTCGAGCACCACGCGCGTGTCGATGCCCGCATACGCGGCCGGCAGCCGGATCATCCCGAAATCGATGCGCCGGTCGCGCAGCGCTGCGATCTGGTCGGGCGTCGGCAAATCCTTCAGTTCGAGCGCGATCAGCGGATAACGCTCGCGCATCGTGCGCAGCACGGCCGGCAGCAGCGCCGGCAGCACCGACGACACGAACGCGATGCGCAGCGTGCCGATCTCGCCGCGGCTCGACAGCCGCGCCATCTGCTCCGCGCGCGCGGCCTGCTGCAGCGTCGCCCGCGCTTCGGGCAGGAACACGCGCCCCGTATCGCTGAGCTCGACCTTGTGGCGGTCGCGCTCGAACAGGCGTGCGCCCAGCTCCTCCTCGAGCGCCTTGATCTGCATGCTCAGCGCGGACTGCACGATGAACAGGCGCTGCGCGGCGCGCCCGAAATGCAGTTCTTCCGCGAGCGTGACGAAGGCGCGCAATTGCTTGAGTTCCATGGTGGGCGGGCGGCGGCAAACGGTGAAGAGAACGGTGATCGGATTTCATGATAACCGGATCAAAAAAGACCATTGGCGCGACGCCCGTCCGAGCGTCGAAGATACCCTCGACGCGAGACCGGCCGCGACCGGCGGTCGGCTCGATGGCACGAGGAGACATGCATGAACAACGCGCTTGACCGGTTCCGCCTGGATGGCCGCCGCGCACTGATCACGGGTTCCGGACGCGGGATCGGCCTGACGCTCGCCCGCGGGCTCGCGGAGGCCGGTGCGGCGATCGTGATCAACGATCGCAATGAGGAGAAGGCCGCGACGCTCGCGCGCCATTTCCGCGAGGAAGGCTTCGCGGCCGACTACGCGGTGTTCGACGTCGCCGAGCACGCGCAGGTGCGCGCGGCGATCGACGATTTCGAGGCGCGCGTCGGCGCGATCGACATCCTCGTGAACAACGCGGGCATCCAGCGCCGCGCGCCGCTCGACGCATTCGACCCGGACGACTGGCATGCACTGATGCGCGTGAACCTCGACGGCGTGTTCAACGTCGCGCAGGCGGTGGCGCGCCACATGATCGCGCGTGGCCGCGGCAAGATCATCAACATCTGCTCGGTGCAGAGCGAGCTCGCCCGGCCGACGATCGCGCCGTATGCTGCGACCAAGGGCGCGGTGCGGATGCTGACGAAAGGCATGTGCGCCGACTGGGCGCGCCACGGCATCCAGGCGAACGGCCTCGCGCCCGGCTATTTCGAGACCGAGCTGAATCGCGCGCTGGTCGACGACGCGGCGTTCTCCGACTGGCTGTGCAAGCGCACGCCGGCCGGCCGCTGGGGGCAGGTCGACGAGCTGTGCGGCGCGGCGATCTTCCTCGCGTCGGCCGCATCCGATTTCGTGAACGGTCAGACGCTGTTCGTCGACGGCGGGCTGACCAGCGCCGTCTAGAAAAGGAGGAACGTCATGCGTATGCGTTGCATGTGTCTCGTGATCCACGGGCCGAACGACCTGCGGCTCGAGGAGCAGGACGCGGGCGAGATCGGCCCGGGCCAGGTGCGGGTCGAGGTCGCGATGGGCGGCATCTGCGGCTCGGATCTCCATTACTTCCGGCACGGCGGTTTCGGCGCGATCCGGCTGCAGCAGCCGATGGTGCTCGGCCATGAAGTCGCCGGCACGGTGGCGGCGGTCGCGCCGGACGTGACGTCGGTGAAGGTCGGCGATCGCGTCGCGGTGAATCCGAGCCGCCCGTGCGGCGCGTGCCGCTATTGCCTCGAAGGGCTGCCGAACCAGTGTCTCGACATGCGTTTCTACGGCAGCGCGATGCGCATGCCGCACGTGCAGGGCGCGTTTCGCAACGCGCTCGTGTGCGATGCCGCGCAGTGCGTGAAGGTGGCGGACCATGTGCCGCTGTCCCTCGCGGCGCTCGCCGAGCCGTTCGCGGTCGGGCTGCATGCGGTGTCGCGCGCGGGCCCGTTGATTGGGCGGCGCGTGCTCGTGTCGGGGTGCGGGCCGATCGGCGTGCTGGCGGTCGCGGCGGCGCGGGTGCACGGCGCGGCGGAGATCGTCGCGACCGACGTGGTCGATGCGCCGCTCGAGGTCGCCCGCGCGCTCGGCGCCGACCATACGATCAACGCGGCGGCCGACACCGGCTGGGTCGCGCGCTACGGTGCCGACAAGGGCACGTTCGACGTGATGATCGAGTGTTCGGGCAATGCGCGCGCGCTGCGCGACGGTCTCGACGTGATGCGGCCGCGCGGCGTCGTCGTGCAGCTCGGGCTCGGCGGCGACGTCAGCCTGCCGCAGAACGTCGTGGTCGCGAAGGAGCTGTCGATCTGCGGCTCGTTCCGCTTCCATGCGGAATTCGCGCTCGCGGTGCAGTTGATCAATGCCGAGCGCGTCGACCTGCGCCCGGCCGTGACGGGCGTGTTCCCGATGCGCGACGCGAACCGCGCGTTCGAGCTGGCCGGCGACCGGCAGCGCGCGATGAAGGTGCTGATCGATTTCGCGGACGCGGCGGCATGATCTCCTGCTGATGGCGCGCGACGGCGCACAAGGCAAGGAAGGCACGCCCGCGATTGGCGGAGCGTGCCTTTTTCATCGGCTGGAGCGAAACCGGATCATTGCGTGACTTGCCGCGCGCCGATGCGCTGCGACGCGAGCCACAGGGCGATCAGCACGCCCGCGAGCGCCGTGCCCGCGATGCACACGCCGCGCCAGCCTTCGATGCCGTACGCGACGCTCGCCGCGAACGATCCGAATGCGCCGCCGACGAAGTAGCTCGTCAGGTAGATGGTCGTCACGCGGCTGCGCGCGTGGCCCGCGAGTGCATAGATCACGCTCTGGTTCGAGATGTGCATGCCCTGCACGCCGACGTCGAGCAGCAGGATCCCCGCAATCAGTGCGACGAGCGAATGCGCGCCGGCCGCGATCAGCGCGAACGACGCGAGCACGGCCGCCGCGAACAGGCCGGTCGCTGCGTTGCCGTGGCCGCGGTCGACGAGCCGGCCGGCCGACGTCGCCGCGAGCGCGCCCACCGCGCCGACGATCCCGAACAGGCCGATCTGCCCCTCGGAATAGCTGTACGGCGGCTGGCTCAACAGGAACGTGAGGCCGGTCCACAGCAGGCTGAAGCACGCGAACACGAGCGCGCCGTAGGCCGAGCGCAGCGCGATCAACGGCTGCGCGCGCACCAGCGCGACGAGCGAGCGCATCAGCGCCGCGTAGTCGAGCCGCGCGTGGCGTCGATCCTTCGGCAGCTTCACCGCGAGCACGCCGGTCAGCGCGAGGATCATCGCCGCGGCGATGCCGTACACCGCGCGCCAGCCGAACCCGTCGGCGATCGCGCCGGCGGCGACGCGCGCGAGCAGGATGCCGAGCAGCAGCCCGCCCATCACGGTGCCGACCGCGCGGCCGCGCGTGCGCGCGTCGGCGAGCGACGCGGCGAACGGCACGAGCAGCTGCGTCGAGCAGGTGACGAAGCCGAGCGCGATGTTCGCGACGACGAACATCGTGAAGTTCGTGCTGAACGCGACGGCGGCCAGCGCGATCACGTTGAGCACGAGCAGCCGCACGATCAGCGTGTGGCGGTTGACCGCGTCGCCGAGCGGGACGATCAGCAGCAGGCTCGCCGCATAGCCAAGCTGCGTCAGCGTGACGAGATAGCCGAGTTCGGCGGGCGGGCGGCCGAAGCTGTGTGCGATCGCGGCGAGCAGCGGCTGCGCGTAATAGATGTTGCCGATGACGATGCCGCACGCGCAGGCGAACAGCAGCGTCATCGCGCGGGTCAGGGGAGGATGGTTGTCTTGATGCGGTTCCATGGTCGCGAAAGAAACAGCGGTGCCGGCCGGCGGCGCGGGCCGTCGGCAACGCGGGGTTGCGGAAATCGGGGCCGGCGTCGACGGAACGGCGATGCGCGCGATGCGCGCCGGGCGGCGCGTGGCCGGTGCCCGGTCGAGGCGGCGGCACAACGTCGTGCCGCGGGCGGGGGAAGGCGGGCCCGGGCGGGCCGCTCCGGTGCGGCGGCCAGGCGGCGTGCTCGGGAGCGGATGTGCGTATGATGCGGGAACCGCACCATAGCGTCCAAGACTGGATCCTTATGGTATCCATTGGTTCTACCAATACACGGGCCGCCATGCTACTCCGCCACATCCGCTATTTCCTGGCCGTCGCCGAGCAGCGCAGCTTCACGCGCGCGGCCGATGCGCTGCACGTGTCGCAGCCGACGCTGTCGCAGCAGGTCCGCCAGCTCGAGGACATGCTCGGCGTGCAGTTGTTCGACCGCTCGGGCCGCACGGTGCGGCTCACCGAATTCGGCGAGGTCTATGCGCGCCACGCGCGCGCGGCGCTGCACGAGCTCGACACCGGGCAGCGAGCGCTGCACGACGTTGCCGATCTCGGCAGCGGCTCGCTGCGGCTCGCGATGATGCCGACCTTCGCGGCCTACCTGAGCGGCTCGCTGATCGATGCGTTCCATGCGGATTTCCCGAACGTCGCGCTGACGATCGACGCGATGTCGCAGGAGCGCATCGAGGCGCAGCTTGCCGACGACCGGCTCGATGCGGGCTTCGCGTTCATGCCGCCGCGCGCGCCCGACATCGACGCGCTGCCGCTGTGGGACGAACCGCTCGCCCTGGTGACGGGCCGCGCGCACCGCCTCGCCCGCCACCGCCGCGCGCTGAGCCCGGCCGAACTCGCCGGCGAGCCGCTGGTGCTGCTGAGCCGCGCGTTCGCGACGCGCGCGAGCATCGACCGGTATTTCATCGAGCAGGGCGTGCAGCCGAGGATCGCGATCGAGACGAATACGGTCAGCGCGGTGCTCGAACTCGTGCGCCGCGGGCGGCTCGCGACGGTGCTGCCCGACGCGATCGCGCGCGAGAGCGGCGACTTGTGCGCGCTGGAACTCGATCCGCCGCTGCCGTCGCGCACGGCCGCGCTGCTCACGCGCAAGGGCGCATACCGCAGCGTAGCGGCGCGCGCGTTCATCGAGCGCGCGCTCGCGTATCGCGATCCTTCGGGGGGATGACCGGTACGACCGGCGAACCGCTGCCGCGCCGGCCGCGACCGTAGGCCGGCGGCTGCGTCAGGTGCCCGGCGTCGGGAAGAAGATGCCCGCGCGCTGCGCGGCGTTCGCGATGTGCGTCTCGATCGCGGTGCCGGCCGCGGCCGCATCGCGGGCGATCAGCGCGTCGACGATCGCGCGATGCTCGTGCCACGTCGACAGCAGCAGCTCGCGCCGGTAGAACGGCATGCGCTGGCTTTCCTTCATGATGTCGGCGCTGCTGCGCAGCACCGACTCGATCGCCGCGTTGCCCGCGAGATGGATGATCCGCATGTGGAAGTCGAAGTCGAGCTGCGACGCTTCGTCGAGCGCGCTGTCGGTCAGCGCGACGTGCAGGTCGGCGAGGTTGTCCTCGAACCACGCGATGTCGTCGTCGCTGACGACGTGCGCGGCCATCCGCGCGGCGAACCCTTCGAGCGCATAGCGCATCTGGTACGTATCGGGCGGCGACGACTGCTCGGCGAATTGCCACGGATGCGCGGCCGACGCCTGCGCGCTTTCGACATACACGCCCTTGCCGGCGCGGATGCGCAGCATCCCGAGCGCCTCGAGCGTCGACAGCGCCTCGCGCAGCGACGCGCGGCTGATCTCCAGCTCCTCGGAGAGCTGGCGCTGGGCCGGCAGCAGGCTGCCGACCGGATACACGCCTGCCTCGATCCGGTCGCGGATCGTCGCGATGGCGGCGTCGGTCACGGTGTGCGGAACGTTTTTCATGATGTGAACGATGGCCGGTCTGACCGGCATTGTAATCCGCACGCGCGCGGTGCACGACCGGCCTACGGGAAAGCCACGATCCGCCCCCGCACGGTGCGGGGCACAGGGGCGGGAAATCCCTATTTTGTCCGTCCTTGACTCGACTATATCGGCTTCCTACTATCCACCATAACATCACTGGTCTTACCAGTATGAACAGACGAAACTGCAACCGTTGGATCGGGAGAGCGCCGTGTCGAAATTCCTCAATTCGCTGTTTGGCCGGGTAGTCGTCGCATTGATCCTCGGGGTCGCGCTTGGCGCGTTCTTCCCGCATTTCGCCGAGTCGCTACGGCCGCTCGGCGACGGCTTCCTGAAGCTCATCAAGATGGTCATCGGCCCGATCGTGTTCTGCGTCGTGGTCAGCGGGATGGCCAATGCGGGCGACCTGAAGAAGGTCGGCCGGGTCGGCCTGAAGGCGGTCGTCTACTTCGAGATCATGACGACGCTTGCGCTCGGCATCGGGCTCGTCCTCGCATGGGTCACGCGCCCGGGCGTCGGCATGAACATCGACCTGCGCTCGCTCGACGCGGCCTCGCTCTCGACGTACGCGAAGAACGCCGAAAGCCTGAAGGACACGGCCGGCTACCTGATGAAGATCATCCCCGAGACCGCGATCGACGCGTTCGCGAAGGGCGACATCCTGCAGATCCTCGTGTTCGCGGTGCTGTTCGGCTCGGCGCTGTCGCTGCTGGGCGACAAGGCGCAGCGCGTCAATTCGCTGATCGAGGAACTGTCGCACGTGTTCTTCCGCATCATCGGCTTCATCATCAAGCTCGCGCCGCTCGGCGTGCTCGGCGCGATCGCGTTCACGACCGGCAAGTACGGCGTCGCGTCGCTCAAGCAGCTCGGCTACCTCGTCGCGGTGTTCTACCTGAGCTGCTTCGTGTTCGTCACGGTCGTGCTCGGCGCGGTGATGCGTCTCGCGGGCTTCTCGGTGTTCAAGCTGATCCGCTACCTGCGCGAGGAACTGTCGATCGTGCTCGGCACGGCGTCGTCGGACGCGGTGCTGCCGCAGGTGATGAGCAAGCTCGAATACATGGGCATCAAGGATTCGACGGTCGGCCTCGTGATCCCGACCGGCTATTCGTTCAACCTCGACGGCTTCTCGATCTACCTGACGCTCGCGGTGCTGTTCATCGCGCAGGCCACCAACACGCCGCTGTCCACGCACGACCTGATCGTCGTGCTGCTCGTGTCGCTCGTCACGTCGAAGGGCGCGCACGGGATTCCCGGTTCGGCGATCGTGATCCTCGCGGCGACGCTGTCGGCGATTCCCGCGATTCCGGTGCTCGGCCTCGTGCTGATCCTGCCGGTCGACTGGTTCGTCGGCATTGCCCGCGCGCTGACCAACCTGATCGGCAACTGCGTCGCGACGGTGGTCGTCGCCGTGTGGGAGAACGACATCGACCGGGCCCGTGCGAAGCGCGTGCTGAACCGCGAACTGCGCTACGTGGCCGACGAAGCCGGCAGCGCCGCGCCGGTCGCCGGCGACCAGGCCCACGCGCTCTGAGCGCACCCGCGCGCGAGGCGGCCTCCCGGGCTGCTTCGCGCGAACGAATGTCCCGCGGCCGGCGCGTCGATGCGCCGGTCCTTGCCAAAATAATGGAGACGACATGGCAGCCCCCATCCTCGATCCGAACGCGCCGGCCTTCACGCGGCGCTACATGAACCTCGCCGACCCGCGCCTGGGCGCGCAGGCGCTCTTCGCCAGCGACGAATTCTTCGCGCCGAAGGAGCGCATGCTGAATCCCGAGCCGGCCGTCTTCATTCCCGGCAAGTACGACGACCACGGCAAGTGGATGGACGGTTGGGAAACGCGCCGCAAGCGCACCACCGGCCACGACTTCTGCGTGGTCCGGCTCGCGCGGCCGGGCGTGATCTACGGCGTCGATCTCGATACGAGCCACTTCACCGGCAACTTTCCGCCGGCCGCGTCGATCGAGGCCTGTGCGGTGGACGGCGACACGCCGCCGGACGACACCGAATGGCGCACGATCGTCCCCGCGACGACGCTGCAGGGCAATTCGCATCACTACGTGAGCGTCGACGATGCGCAGCCGGTCACGCACCTGCGCGTGAACCTGTATCCGGACGGCGGGCTCGCGCGGCTGCGCGTGTACGGCCAGCCGCAGCGCGACTGGCGCCACGTGCCGGCGGGCGAACTCGTCGATCTCGCGGCGATCGAGAACGGCGGCTACCTGGTGGCCGCGAACAACCAGCACTTCGGTCCGGCCTCGCAGATGCTGATGCCGGGGCGCGGCGCGAACATGGGCGACGGCTGGGAAACGCGGCGCCGCCGCGAGCCCGGCAACGACTGGGCGATCGTCGCGCTGGCGCGGCCGGGCATCATCCGGCGCGTCGAGGTCGATACGGCGTTCTTCAAGGGCAACTTCCCCGACCGCTGTTCGCTGCAGGCCGCGCACGTCGCCGGCGGCACCGACGATTCGCTCGTCACGCAGGCGATGTTCTGGGCCGAACTGCTCGGCGAGCAGAAGCTGCAGATGGACCACGTGCATACGTTCGACCAGCTCGCAACGCTCGGCCCCGTCACGCACGTGCGCTTCAACATCTTCCCGGATGGCGGCGTGTCGCGCCTGCGTCTGTGGGGCGAGCCGGCTTGAAGGAGGGCATCGGCATGAGCGGACCACATATCCTGCGCGTCGAGCGCCTGACCCGCGAGGCCTTCGCGCCGTTCGGCGACGTGATCGCGCTCGAAGGCGCGCGGCACTTCCCGATCAACGGCGGCACCACCGAGCGCTTCCACGATCTCGCTACGATCGACGTCTGCGCGGACGGCGGCCGGCCGCTCGTCAGCGTGTTTCGTGCGCAGCCGCGCGCGCTGCCGGTGGCGATCACGCTGATGGAGCGCCATCCGCACGGCAGCCAGGCGTTCATCCCGCTGGCGGCCGTGTCGCGCTATGCGATCGTCGTCGCGCCGGCCGGCGAGTTCCGGCCCGACGCGATGCGCGCGTTCCTCGCCGAAGGCTGGCAGGGCGTGAACTACGCGAAGGGCGTCTGGCACCATCCGCTGCTCGCGCTCGACGCGGTCAGCGACTTCGTGATCGTCGACCGTGGCGGCCCGCAGCCGAACTGCGACGAGATTCCGCTCGACGACGCGTGGGCGCTCGAGTTCGAGCCGGCGTGCGCGAGCACGGCCTGACGCGCGAAGGTAGGGTCAGGGGTTGAGCGGATTCGAGTGGATCGAGCGCCGCGCGCCGGCGACACGCGGCGCCTCGTCCCGCACGATCGACCGAAAACGTTCCCGACCCGGCCCGCACGCGACGTGCGGGCCGTTTTTCCATCCCGAAAACAACACGGCCCGGGCGGCGAGCTGCCGGCCGGGCCGTCGCGCGTGCGCGCAGGGTGCGGATCAGTGCTTGCGGTGCGGACAGTTCTCGGTCGTGCAGGAGCCGTACATCGCGAGCGAGTGTTCCTGGAGCCGGAAGCCGCGTTCCTTTGCGATCGCTTGCTGGCGGCCTTCGATCTCGGCATCGAAGAATTCCTCGACGCGGCCGCAATCGAGGCAGACGAGGTGATCGTGGTGCGAACCTTCGTTGAGCTCGAACACGGCCTTGCCGGATTCGAAGTTGCTGCGCGTGAGCAGGCCGGCCTGCTCGAACTGCGTCAGCACGCGGTAAACGGTGGCGAGCCCGATGTCGAGCTGCTCGTTGAGCAGGTTGCGGTAGACATCTTCGGCCGTCAGGTGACGCACCGGGCTTTGCTGGAAGATCTCGAGAATCTTGAGGCGCGGTAGGGTGGCCTTTAGCCCGATATTCTTGAGATCCGTCGGATTGGTCATGGCTAGGCATCCCTAGAGTACAATGCAGGGCTTCAATGTTACCGGCTTTTCGCCGTTCCAGAAACACGCGCGACCCGCGACGCGGGCCAGCTCGGTGACGGAAATGTTCCCGGAATCCCTTTCGCACTATCAGAGGAGTCGCATGCGGAGTGCCATCATCGCTGCCGCCGCCGTTGCCGCGCTGGCTGGTTGTTCGTCGTACGACAGCGTGACGCAGCGCATCGCGCAGAGCATCACGCCCTATCGGATCACTGTCGTGCAGGGCAACTTCGTGTCGCAGGAGAAGGCCGCGCAGCTGCAGGCCGGAATGACGCGCGAGCAGGTGCGCGCGTTGCTCGGCACGCCGCTGCTGTCGGACATGTTCCATGCCGACCGCTGGGATTACCTCTTTTACTTCAAGCGCGGCTCGACGTCCGTCGTCCAGCAGCGCGACCTCGTGCTGACGTTCTCGGGCGATCGCCTCGCGAGCTGGACGGGCGCCGACAACCTGCCGTCCGAACTGGACCTGCTGGCCGATATCGACGGCGACCGCGGCGGCAAGAAGGCGAAGGCCGCGGCCGCGGCGAAGAAGGCGTCCGAAGCCGCCGCTGCCGCGGCTGCGGCGAGCGCCGCGCAGGCGACCGCTGCCGCGAGCCCGTCCGTCGAGCCGGTTTCCGGCGCGGCGGTCGACCAGGATGCGAACGCCCAGGCGGCGCGTGCGGCGAACCGCGCGACCAACCAGGTGTCCGGGCAGGGCACGACCGCCCGCCGCTTCACGCCGTCCGCGCAGGCCTCGGGCGGCGCGCCGGTGCCGGGCGGCCAGCCGCCGGGCGCCGCGCCGGCGATCCAGCCGCAGTTCCAGTTCCATCGCCCGCCGCAGCCGAACGCGTCGAACGAGGCGTCGCCGCCGGTCGGCCCGCAAGGCTCGGACAACCTGCAGAACCAGCCGCTCACCGCGCCGGCCCAGTAAGCGGCCGGCGTGCGGAAACAGGGCGGCATGCGCCGCCCGCCTTTAGACCTGTCGTGTAGAAAGCCATGAAGATTGCGATTGCCGGTGCATCGGGCCGTATGGGCCGGATGCTGATCGAAGCCGTTCTCAACGATTCCGACGCGCAGCTCGTCGGCGCGCTCGACCGCGCCGATTCGCCGTTCCTTGGCCAGGACGCGGGCGCGTTTCTCGGCAAGGAAACCGGGATCAAGCTGACCGACGACCTCGACGCCGTGTTCGCGCAGGCCGACTACCTGATCGACTTCACGCGGCCGGAAGGCACGATCGCGCACGTCGCGGCCGCGCTGCGCCACGACGTGAAGCTCGTGATCGGCACGACCGGCTTCACCGCCGAGCAGAAGGCCGAGCTGCAGGCCGCGGCAGGCAAGATCGGCATCGTGTTCGCGGCGAACATGAGCGTCGGCGTGAACGTCACGCTGAAGCTGCTCGAATTCGCGGCGAAGCATTTCTCGCACGGCTACGACATCGAGATCATCGAGGCGCACCACCGTCACAAGGTCGACGCACCGTCGGGCACCGCGCTGATGATGGGCGAGGCCGTGGCCGGCGCGCTCGGGCGCTCGCTCGACGACTGCGCGGTGTACGGCCGCCAGGGCGTGACGGGCGAACGCGACCCGTCGACGATCGGCTTCGCGGCCGTGCGCGGCGGCGACATCGTCGGCGATCACACCGTGCTGTTCGCCGGGATCGGCGAACGGATCGAGATCACGCACAAGTCGTCGAGCCGCGTGTCCTACGCGCAGGGCGCGCTGCGTGCGGTCCGCTTCCTGTCGGCGCGCGGCGCCGGCCTGTTCGACATGCAGGACGTGCTCGGCCTGCGCTGACCCTCACGGGGAAACTCCGATGGCGATTCCCACCGGCGTTGTCCACTACCTCGAAAGCGGCGATGCGATCACGCACGCCGTCGCCTACGTGCTGCTGGCGATGTCCGTCGCCAGCTGGTGCTTCCTCCTCATGAAAGCCTGGCTGCTGGTCCGTGCGAAGCGGCAGGGGCCGCGCGCGCTCGCCGCGTTCTGGCGCGCGCCGTCGCTCGATGCGGGCATCGCCGCGCTCGCCGGCACCGATCGCGAGCGCGTGTTCGTGCCGCTCGCCGAAGCCGCGCGCGATGCGGCCGACGAACACGATCCGGCCGCGCTGGCCGCGCGTGTCGAGCGCAGCGAACGCGTGCTGCGCGCGCTGCGTCACGCGATGCTGCGCTCGCAGCGGCGCCTCGAGTTCGGCCAGGTGCTGCTCGCGTCGATCGGCAGCACCGCGCCGTTCGTCGGGCTGCTCGGCACCGTCTGGGGCATCTACCACGCGCTCGGCAGCATCGCCGCGAGCGGGCAGGCGCAGATCGAGAACGTCGCGGGGCCGGTCGGCGAGGCGCTGATCATGACCGCGTTCGGGCTCGTCGTCGCGATCCCCGCGGTGCTTGCCTACAACATCCTCGGGCGGCTCGTGCGGCAGCTCGCCGAGGAACTCGACGGCTTCGCGCGCGACCTGCACGTATTCGTGTGCGCGCAGGGCGCCTGACGCGCGGCCGGGAGGAACGACCATGGCATTCGGCGGGCTGGAGCACCACAAGACGTCCGCGCCGATGGCGGAGATCAACATGACGCCGCTGATCGACGTGATGCTCGTGCTGCTCGTCATCTTCATCATCACCGCGCCGCTGATGACGCACGCGATCCGGCTCGACCTGCCGAAGGTCGCGGCCGGCGTCGCGCGCGACACGCCGCAGTCGGTCACGCTGTCGATCGACGACGCCGGCAAGCTTTACTGGGACGACGCGCCCGTCGCACTCGACGCGCTGCCGGCGCGCTTCCGGGCCGCCGCCGCGGGCGCCGCGCCGCCCGAGCTGCGGCTGCGCGCCTCGCGCGCGACCCGCTACGACGTGATCGCGCAGGTGATGGGCGCCGCGCAGGCCGCCGGGCTCACGCGGATCGGCTTCGTCACCGACGTGCCGCCGGCGGGCGCCGCCGCGCCGGCCGCCGCGGGCGCGACCCGCTGACCGGCTGACCGGCTGACCGGCTGACGCACCGGGCGCTCGCGCCATCCGTGTCGTCCCGCAGGCAAGAATGCGGGCCGGCCGGCGAGACCGGCCGTACCGCCCGCCACGAACGGTATAATCGTCGTTTTCGCCCGGTTGGCAGGGTTTCGCCGGGTAACCTGGAGACCCTCCGGGTTATCCGGCGAATATCCGGATCATGAGGCAGGCACGAGAACCGTGAGCCTGCCCCCGCCGCCGGGCTGCCCGATTTCGTCCACTTCCGCGTGCCCGCCTCGTGGCGCGCCGCTTAAAGCCTAGTCCGAACCACACCATGCACGAGAGATACGTACCCGCCGACGTCGAAGCCGCCGCTCAGGGCGACTGGCGCGCAGCCGATGCCTACAAGACGAAGGAAGATTCGCAGAAGCCGAAGTTCTACTGCGTGTCGATGCTGCCGTACCCGTCCGGCAAGCTGCACATGGGTCACGTGCGCAACTACACGATCAACGACGTGATGTACCGCTATCTGCGGATGAACGGCTACAACACGCTGATGCCGATGGGCTGGGACGCGTTCGGGATGCCGGCCGAGAACGCCGCGATGGCGAACGGCGTGCCGCCCGCGAAGTGGACCTACGACAACATCGACTACATGAAGGGCCAGATGCAGTCGATGGGCCTCGCGATCGACTGGTCGCGCGAGATCGCGACGTGCAAGCCCGACTACTACAAGTGGAACCAGTGGCTGTTCCTGAAGATGCTCGAGAAGGGCATCGCGTACAAGAAGACGGGCACCGTGAACTGGGATCCGGTCGACCAGACCGTGCTCGCGAACGAGCAGGTGATCGACGGCCGCGGCTGGCGTTCGGGCGCGCTCGTCGAGAAGCGCGAGATCCCGATGTACTACCTGCGGATCACGCAGTACGCGGATGAGCTGCTGAACGACCTCGACGGCCTCGGCTGGCCCGAGCGCGTGAAGATCATGCAGCAGAACTGGATCGGCAAGAGCTTCGGCGTGAACTTCGGCTTCCCGTACGAACTCGACGGCGAGCAGAAGCTGCTGCGCGTGTTCACGACGCGTGCCGACACGATCATGGGCGTCACGTTCTGCGCGATCGCGGCCGAGCACCCGCTCGCCACGCGTCTCGCGCAGGGCAAGCCGGAACTGCAGGCGTTCATCGACGAATGCAAGCGCGGCGGCGTCGCCGAGGCCGATGTCGCGACGATGGAAAAGAAGGGCGTCGCGACGGGCTTCTCGGTCAAGCACCCGCTGACGGGCGAGCCGGTCGAGGTGTGGATCGGCAACTACGTGCTGATGAGCTATGGCGAAGGCGCGGTGATGGGCGTGCCGGCGCACGACGAGCGCGATTTCGCATTCGCGAAGAAATACGACCTGCCGATCAAGCAGGTGATCGCGGCCGAAGGCCAGACGTACTCGCTCGACGCATGGCAGGAGTGGTACGGCGACAAGGAAGTCGCGACCTGCATCAACAGCGGCAAGTACGACGGCCTCGCGTACGGCGCGGCGGTCGACGCGATCGCGGCCGACCTGAAGGCCGGCGGCTTCGGCGACAAGCAGGTCACGTGGCGCCTGCGCGACTGGGGCGTGTCGCGCCAGCGCTACTGGGGCACGCCGATCCCGATCATCCACTGCCCGTCGTGCGGCGACGTGCCGGTGCCGGAGCAGGACCTGCCGGTCGTGCTGCCGGAAGACCTCGTGCCGGACGGCTCGGGCAACCCGCTCGCGAAGTCGGAAGCGTTCCTGAACTGTTCGTGCCCGAAGTGCGGCGCGGCCGCGAAGCGTGAAACCGACACGATGGACACCTTCGTCGATTCGTCGTGGTACTTCTCGCGCTACACGGCGCCGGACGCCGAGACGATGGTCGACGCGCGCACCGATTACTGGATGCCGATGGATCAATACATCGGCGGCATCGAGCACGCGATCCTGCACTTGCTGTATTCGCGCTTCTGGACCAAGGTGATGCGCGACCTCGGCCTCGTGAAGTTTGGCGAGCCGGCGAAGAACCTGCTGACGCAGGGCATGGTGCTGAACGAGACGTTCTACCGCGAAGACGCATCGGGCAAGAAGACCTGGTACAACCCGGCCGACGTGACCGTCGCGTTCGACGAGAAGGGCCGCCCGGTCGGCGCGACGCTGAACGCCGACGGCCAGCCGGTCGTGCTCGGCGGCATCGAGAAGATGTCGAAGTCGAAGAACAACGGCGTCGATCCTCAGGTGCTGATCGACCAGTACGGCGCCGATACCGCGCGTCTGTTCACGATGTTCGCCGCACCGCCCGAGCAGCAGCTCGAATGGTCGGGCGCGGGCGTCGAAGGCGCGAGCCGCTTCCTGCGCCGCGTGTGGAGCTTCGGCGCGACGAACCGCGAAGCGCTCGCCGCGCGCGCGGGCTTCGACGCGGCCGCGCTCGGCGATGCCGACAAGGCGCTGCGCCGCGAGATCTACAGCGTGCTGAAGCAGGCCGATTTCGACTACCAGCGCCTGCAGTACAACACGGTCGTGTCGGCCGCGATGAAGATGCTGAACGCGATCGACGGCGCGAAGGGCGCGACGCCCGGCGTGCTGCGCGAGACGTACGGCGTGCTGCTGCGCGTGCTGTACCCGGTCGTGCCGCACGTCACGTTCGAGCTGTGGAAGGCGCTCGGCTATGCGGACGAATTCGGCCCGCTGCTCGACGCCCCGTGGCCGAAGGTCGACGAGGCTGCGCTCGAGCAGGCCGAGATCGAACTCGTGCTGCAGGTGAACGGCAAGGTGCGCGGCGCACTGAAGGTCGCGAAGGACGCGAGCCGCGAGGCGATCGAAGCGGCGGCGGTGGCCGACGAAGCATTCGCGAAGTTCAGCGACGGCAAACCGGCGAAGAAGATCGTCGTCGTGCCGGGCCGCCTCGTGAACATCGTCGTCTGACGGCCGTTGGCCGCCGGGCGCACACAGAAGGAGCGAAGGTGATCCGCAGATCGTTTTTGATGCTCGCCGTCGGCAGCGCGCTCGCGCTGTCGGCATGCGGTTTCCAGTTGCGCGGCCAGCAGGACTACGCGTTCAAGCGCCTGCTGGTGGCCGGCGCGCCGGCGCCCGTCGAGGCGCGCCTGGTGCGCCTCGTCGAGGCCGGCAGCGACACGAAGATCGTCAAGTCGGCGGACGACGCCGATGCCGTGCTGCGCATGTGGGAGTCGCGTGGGCAGAACACGCTGACGCTCAACAAGTACGGCTCGGCGCAGGAATACGCGCTGTTCTATACGCTGAACTACACGCTGACGAGCAAGGACGGCACCGTGCTGATCCCGCCGAGCGCGATCGCGCTGAACCGCGCGATGACGTACAGCGACCAGTACACGAACGCGAAGGCGCAGGAAGCCGAGATCCTGTACGGCGACATGGAGAACGACGCGGTCGACCAACTGATGCGGCGTCTCGCGATCGTCCACTCGCTGACGCCGGCGCCGGAAGACGTGGTGCGGGGCGTTGCACCGGGCGCACCGCTGCCGCCGCCGCCGCTCTGATCGCCGGCGCACGTATCGATGCAATTGCGACTTGATGCGCTGGAGCCGCACCTCGCGAAGGGGATGGCCGGGCTCTACACCGTCTACGGCGACGAGCCGCTGCTCGCGCAGGAAGCGTGCGACTGCATTCGTGCGGCCGCGCGCGCGGCCGGCTTCACCGAGCGTTCGGTGCACACGGTCGAGCGCGGTTTCGACTGGAGCGTGCTGCTCGGCGCGACCCAGGCGATGTCGCTGTTCGGGGAGCGTCAGCTGATCGAGCTGCGCATTCCGTCGGGCAAGCCCGGCAAGGAAGGCGCCGACGCGCTGAAGACGCTCGCGGCCGCACCGAACCCCGATGCACTGATGCTCGTCACGTTGCCGCGCCTCGACGCGGCCACGCAGAAATCCGCGTGGTTTACCGCGCTGCAGAACGGCGGCGTCGCGCTGAAGATCGATCCGGTCGACCGCGCGCAGCTGCCGAACTGGATCGGCCAGCGTCTGTCGATGCAGGGCCAGCGCGTCGCGCCCGGCGACGACGGCCGGCGCGCGCTGCAGTTCATCGCGGAGCGCGTCGAGGGCAACCTGCTCGCCGCGCACCAGGAAATCCAGAAGCTCGGGCTGCTCTATCCGCAGGGCGTGCTGACGTTCGAGCAGGTGCACGACGCGGTGTTGAACGTCGCGCGCTACGACGTGTTCAAGCTGAACGAGGCGATGCTCGCGGGCGACGCCGCGCGGCTCGCGCGGATGATCGACGGGCTGAAGGGCGAGGGCGAGGCGATCGTGCTCGTGATGTGGGCCGTCGTCGAGGAACTGCGCACGCTGCTGCGGATCAAGCGCGGCACGACGGCCGGCAAGCCGCTGGCCACGCTGCTGCGCGAGAACCGCGTGTGGGGGCCGCGCGAGCGGCTGATCGGCCCCGCGTTGAACCGCGTGTCGGAAGGCGTGCTCGAGAAGGCGCTCGCGTTCGCCGCGAAGCTCGACCGGCAGGTGAAGGGGCTGTCGGCCGTCACGCCGGGCCGCCGCACGCAGGACGAGCCGCCGCCCGATCCGTGGGACGGCCT
Source organism: Burkholderia sp. Bp8984 (assembly GCF_003853755.1). Lineage (NCBI taxonomy): Bacteria > Pseudomonadati > Pseudomonadota > Betaproteobacteria > Burkholderiales > Burkholderiaceae > Burkholderia > Burkholderia sp. Bp8984. Next base: position 14,950 of record NZ_QTQN01000023.1, on the reverse strand, counting down.
GTTCCAGCTCGCGATGACGGTGGCGGGCGCGCGCGGCGAACGACCGCCGACCGCGGGTCGCGTGCGGCGTTAAGCCCCGTCCGGGCCTTCAGCGCACGCATCGCAACCCGCTTACAATATTTCGATAGCCGGCGCGGCCTTCCTGCCGCCGCGCCTCACGCTTCTCCACGAATTCATGCCGCGCCAAGCGGCTCGCTTCTCGAGTCACACGATGGATATCGACCAGTACATGACGGACCTGGGCCGCCGTGCCCGGCACGCTTCCCGCGCGATGGCGCGCGCCAGCACGGCGGCGAAGAACGCGGCGCTCGACGCCGTGGCCCGCGCGATCGAGCGCGACGCGCAGGCGCTGAAGGACGCGAATGCGCGCGACGTCGCCCGTGCCCGCGAAAAGGGGCTCGATGCGGCGTTCATCGACCGCCTGACGCTGTCGGACAAGGCGCTGAACACGATGGTCGAGGGCCTGCGCCAGGTCGCGTCGCTGGCCGATCCGATCGGCGAGATCGGCAATCTCAAGTATCGCCCGAGCGGAATCCAGGTCGGCCAGATGCGCGTGCCGCTCGGCGTGATTGGCATCATCTACGAGTCGCGTCCGAACGTGACGATCGACGCGGCCGCGCTGTGCCTGAAGTCGGGCAACGCGACGATCCTGCGCGGCGGCTCCGAGGCGCTCGAATCGAACGCGGCGCTCGCGAAGCTGATCGGCGAAGGGCTCGAGGCGGCCGGCCTGCCGCAGGACGCGGTGCAAGTCGTCGCGACCGCCGATCGCGCGGCGGTCGGCAAGCTGATCACGATGACCGAATACGTCGACGTGATCGTGCCGCGCGGCGGCAAGAGCCTGATCGAGCGCCTGATCAACGAGGCGCGCGTGCCGATGATCAAGCACCTCGACGGCATCTGCCACGTGTACGTCGACGATCGCGCCGATCTCGCCAAGGCACTGACGGTGTGCGACAACGCGAAGACGCACCGCTACGGCACCTGCAACACGATGGAAACGCTGCTCGTGTCGGGCGGCATCGCAGCCGCGCTGCTGCCGCCGCTCGGCAAGCTGTATCGCGACAAGCAGGTCGAGCTGCGCGTCGATGCGGCCGCGCGCGCGGTGCTCGCCGAGGCGGGCGTCGGTCCGCTCGTCGACGCGACCGACGAAGACTGGCACACCGAATATCTCGCGCCGGTGCTGGCGATCAAGGTCGTCGACGGCCTCGACGCCGCGATCGAGCACATCAACCATTACGGCTCGCACCACACCGATGCGATCGTCACCGAGGATCACGACCGCGCAATGCGCTTCCTGCGCGAAGTCGATTCGGCGAGCGTGATGGTCAATGCGTCGACGCGCTTCGCGGACGGCTTCGAATTCGGCCTCGGCGCGGAAATCGGCATCTCGAACGACAAGCTGCACGCACGCGGCCCCGTCGGCCTGGAAGGGCTCACGTCGCTGAAGTACGTCGTGCTCGGGCACGGCGAAGGCCGCCAGTAAAGCGAGGCGCACAACCGATGGCAATGCTCTGGGTCAAGACGTTCCATATCGTTCTGATCGCCGCGTGGTTCGCGGGACTGTTCTACCTGCCGCGCATCTACGTGAACCTGGCCATGGAGACCGATCCGGCCGCGGTGCGGCGCCTGCTGCTGATGGCGCGCAAGCTGTTCCGCTTCATGACGATGATCGCCGTGCCGGCGCTCGCATGCGGGCTGTGGCTGTGGCTCGTGATCGGCATCGGCCAGGGGCAGGGCTGGATCCATGCGAAGGTGACGGTGGTGCTGCTGCTCGTCATCTACCACGCGTATTGCGGGCATCTGCTGAAGGTGTTCGAGCGCGGCGAGAACCGTCGCACCGACAAGTGGTATCGCGTGTTCAACGAACTGCCGGTGCTCGGCATGCTCGTGGCGGTCGCGCTGGTCGTGATCAAGCCGTTTTGAGCTGAGCGGCCGGTTGGCCGCACCGACCCAAGCGCAACGGCGCCCCGCGGGGCGCCGTTCTTCGTTTACGTGCGTGCCGGGTAGCGGCTGATGCGCCGGACCGTGCGTCGGTTCTGCATCGCTCATGCGCCGGCGGGGCGCCGTGCGTGGGTCAATCCTTCGTGCCGTCGTCGATCCGGCGGCGCGTGATCGCTTCCTTCGCGCGGCCGACGCGCTCCATCAATGCGGGCCCGCGCGACAGCGCGACGCCGACCGCGAGGATGTCGCCGATCGCGAGATGGGACATGCGCGACGTCATCGGCGAGAACACGTCGGTTTCCTCCGCGACGTTCGACGCGAGGCTCACCGTCGCGAGCTTCGCGAGCGGCGAATGGCTCTGCGTGATCGCGACGACCTTCGCGCCGCACGCGAGCGCGGAGCGCGCGGCCTCGACGATGTCGCGCGTGCGACCGGTGTTCGAGATCGCGACGACGACGTCGTGCGGCCCGAGCAGCGCCGACGACATCGAGAACGTGTGCGGGTCCGAATACGCGACGCTCGGCACGCCGAGCCGGAAGAACTTGTGCTGGATGTCCTGCGCGGCGATGCCGGAGCCGCCGGCGCCGTAGAACTCGATGCGCGACGCGTTCGACAGCAGCGCGATCGCGTCGGCGACGCTGCCGGCCGACAGGCTGTTGCGCACCTCGATCAGCGCGCCGATCGTGCGGTCGAACACCTTGCCGATGATGCCGGGCGCGGGCTCGTCGGGCTCGACGTCGCGATACACGGACGACACGCCCGGCGCGACGCTCTGCGCGAGCCGGATCTTGAATTCGCGAAAGCCGCTGCAGCCGAGCGCCTGGCAGAAGCGCGCGATGGTCGGCTGGCTGACGCCCGCGCGGGTCGACAGCTCGGTCATCGCGAGGTCGAGCACCTCGCGCGGCGCGGCGAGGATGTAGTCGGCGAGCTTGCGCTCGGACGGGCGCAGGTCGGCGCGGATCGCTTCAATGCGAGGCAGCATGGGACGGCGGATGGAAATCGGGTTCGGATGAGCGAGTGTATCGCAATCGAATTGTAGAAAATCTACATGAAAATGCTAGCTCTATCGTCGGCAATTTCTGCAGTGGACGATGCCGTGGATTAGGGTTTTCACTAGGAAAGCCTTGCTGGTGGCGGGGGTGTGAGTTGCGCGTATGCTGATCCGCATTGCGCGCTTGTAGTTTTTCTACTAGACTGACTTCGTTCGTTCGATGCACTCGACCGTCCCCACGATTCCAACCGCCGGTGTCCGTCCGGCATACAGGAGCGCCCAGCATGACGTCGCTGCACCCCACCCTGGCGAAAGTCACCGATCGCGTGATCGCCCGCAGCCAATCGACCCGTTCCGCCTATCTGCAGCGCATCGACGGCGCGCAAGGCAAGTTCCCGGCGCGCGGCGCGCTGTCGTGCGCGAACCTCGCGCACGGCTTCGCGGGTCTCGAAGGCAGCGACAAGTTCCAGATCAAGGCGATCCGCGAGCCGAACATCGGCATCGTGTCCTCGTACAACGAGATGCTGTCCGCGCACGCGCCGTACAAGGATTTCCCCGACATCATCAAGGCCGCCGCGCGCGAGAACGGCGGCGTCGCGCAGTTCGCGGGCGGCGTGCCGGCGATGTGCGACGGCGTCACGCAGGGCAACCCGGGCATGGAGCTGTCGCTGTTCTCGCGCGAGGCGATCGCGATGGGCACCGCGATCGCGCTCACCCACAACATGTTCGACGCGGCGCTCTGCCTCGGCATCTGCGACAAGATCGTGCCGGGCCTCCTGATCGGCGCGCTGCAGTTCGGCCATCTGCCGACCATCTTCGTGCCGGCCGGCCCGATGACGAGCGGCCTGTCGAACGACGACAAGGCGAAGATCCGCCAGCAGTTCGCGACCGGCCAGGTCGGCCGCGACGCGCTGCTCGAAGCGGAATCGGCGGCATATCACGGCCACGGCACCTGCACGTTCTACGGCACCGCGAACAGCAACCAGATGCTGATGGAGCTGATGGGCCTGCACCTGCCGGGTTCGGCGTTCGTCCATCCGCACACGCCGCTGCGCGACGCGCTGACCGCCGAAGCCGCGCGCCGCGTGCTCGACCTGACGGTCGAGCGCGGCCACTACACGCCGATCGGCCACGTGATCGACGAGAAGGCGATCGTCAACGGGATCGTCGCGCTGCTCGCGACGGGCGGCTCGACCAACCACACGCTGCACCTCGTCGCGATCGCGCGCGCGGCCGGCATCCTGATCGACTGGAACGATTTCGACGAGCTGTCGGCGGTCGTGCCGCTGCTCGCGAAGATCTACCCGAACGGCAAGGCCGACGTGAACCACTTCCACGCGGCGGGCGGCGTCGCGTTCCTGGTGCGCAACCTGCTCGAGGGCGGGCTGCTGCACGAAGACGTGACGACCGTGGCGGGCAAGGGCCTGTCGCACTACACGAAGGAGCCGAAGCTGATCGACGGCAAGCTGACGTGGGTCGACGGCACGCCCGAGAGCCACGACACGAAGGTGCTGCGCAGCATTCGCGACCCGTTCCAGCCGGACGGCGGCCTGCGCCTGATGCAGGGCCGGCTCGGCCGCGGCGTGATCAAGATCTCGGCGGTCGCGCCCGAGCACCGCAAGGTGACGGCGCCCGCGATCGTGTTCGATTCGCAGGAAGCCGTGCAGGAGGCCTTCGATCGCGGCGAGCTGAAGCGCGATTTCGTCGCGGTCGTGCGCTTCCAGGGCGCGCGCGCGAACGGGATGCCCGAGCTGCATCGTTTGACGCCGCTGCTCGGCGTGCTGCAGGATCAGGGCTTTCACGTCGCGCTGGTGACCGACGGCCGCATGTCGGGCGCGTCGGGCAAGGTGCCGGCCGTGATCCACGTGTCGCCGGAAGCGCTGCTGGCCGGCCCGCTCGGCAAGGTGAAGACGGGCGACACGCTCGTGATCGACGCGGAAGCCGGCATCCTCGACATCGAGGTCGACGACGCCGAGTGGCAGGCGCGCCCGGTCGCGCAGCCGCTGCACCAGGCCGAGAACGAGGTCGGTTTCGGGCGCGAACTGTTCGGCGTGTTCCGCGCGGCGGCCGCGCCGGCCGAGCTGGGCGCATCGGTTTTCGGGACGCTGGTCGGCGAAACGGCCGTCAGCGTCGCTGCATGAATTTCAAGGAGTGTTCCAGATGAAGACGATTGCTGAAATCGTGAAGCTGGGCCCGGTGATTCCGGTGCTCGCATTCGACTCGGTCGAGCAGGGCGAACACGTGTCGCGCGCGTTGCACGCGGGCGGCGTCAAGGTGCTCGAGATCACGCTGCGCACGCCGGCCGGCCTGGAGGCGATCCAGCGCGCGAGCCAGCTCGCGGACGACATCGTCGTCGGCGTCGGCACGATCACGAAGCCCGAGCACTGCGAGCAGGCGAAGCGCGCGGGTGCGAAGTTCGGCGTGTCGCCGGGCCTGACGAAGGACCTGCACCTCGCGTCCCTCGACGCCGGCCTGCCGCTGCTGCCGGGCGTGATGACGCCGAGCGACATCATCCAGGCGCTCGAGTTCGGCTACGAGATCGTCAAGTTCTTCCCCGCGCAGCAGGCCGGCGGCGTGCCGATGCTGCAGGCGTTCCACGGTCCGTTCCCGGCGCTGAAGTTCTGCCCGACGGGCGGCATCACGGTCGACACCGCGCCGAATTTCCTGAAGCTGCCGAACGTCGTATGCGTCGGCGGTTCGTGGCTCACGCCGAAGGCCACGCTCGCCGCGCAGGACTGGGCCGAAGTCACGCGCCTCGCGCAAGCCGCGAGCCAGCTGCCCCGTTAAGACTTGTACGAAACGAACGTTTGACCCTCGGTAAGCGAGCGCTTAGTGCTTGTTTTACCGAGGGTTTTTGCTGATGGAACCGGTTCTATCCGCGGACCGTAAAGATAAGTAAAATTCAGCGTCCTCGCGGGGTGGGAACCCCCGTGTTTCGGAGACCTGCATAGCCGGGCATACTCGCAACAACTCGCCCGGTTCGAACAATCCTAGGAGGAGTGCCACATGGGGGCTGTCCAAGGCAGCATGCTGCTCATTTATACCGTGATCGCGATCGTCGCGCTGATCGTGATGATCGCGCGGTTCAAGATCTATCCGTTCCTGGTGCTCATCATCGTCTCGCTCGGCCTCGGCCTCGTGGTCGGGATGCCGATGGACAAGATCGTCAAGTCGTTCGAGACCGGCAACGGCAACACGCTCGGCCACATCGCGGTGGTCGTCGGCCTCGGCACGATGCTCGGCAAGATGATGGCCGAATCGGGCGGCGCGGAGCGGATCGCGACCACGCTGATCGACTGGTTCGGCGAGAAGAACATCCATTGGGCGATGATGTTCGTCGCGATCATCGTCGGCCTGCCGGTGTTCTTCGAAGTCGGCTTCGTGCTGCTGATCCCGATCGCGTTCAACGTCGCGAAGCGCACCGGCAAGTCGCTGCTCGTCGTCGGCCTGCCGATGGTCGCGGGCCTGTCCGTCGTGCACGGGCTGATTCCGCCGCACCCGGCCGCGCTGCTGGCCGTCCAGCAATACGGTGCCGACATCGGCAAGACGATCGCGTTCGGCCTGATCGTCGGCGTGCCGACCGCGATCGTCGCGGGCCCGCTGTTCGCGCTGATGATCTCGAAGTTCGTCAAGCTGCCGGAGAACAATCCGCTCGCCGCGCAGTTCGTCGAATCGCACACGGAAGGCAAGCAGCGCGAACTGCCGAGCTTCGGCATCACGCTGTTCACGATCCTGCTGCCGGTGATCCTGATGCTGGTCGGCAGCTGGGCCGACCTGATCTTCACGCCGAAGTCGCTGCCGAACAGCCTGCTGCGCTTTGCCGGCAACTCCGACGTCGCGCTCCTGATCGCCGTGCTGGTGAGCTTCTTCACGTTCGGCAAGCTGCAGGGGTTCAACCGCGACCAGATCCAGAAGTTCTGCGGCGAGTGCCTGGCACCGATCGCCGGCATCACGCTGATCGTCGGTGCGGGCGGCGGCTTCGGCGGCGTCCTGCGCGACAGCGGGATCTCGCAGCAGATCGTCGAGACCGCGAAGCACGCGCACCTGTCGCCGCTGCTGCTCGGCTGGTTCGTCGCGGCGCTGATGCGTCTCGCGACGGGCTCGGCGACGGTCGCGATGACGACGGCCTGCGGCATCGTCGCGCCGATCGCGGCGGCGTCGGGCGCGGCGGTTCGTCCGGAGCTGCTGGTGCTCGCGACGGGCTCGGGCTCGCTGATCTTCTCGCACGTGAACGACGGCGGCTTCTGGCTGATCAAGGAATACTTCGGGATGACGGTCGGTCAGACGTTCAAGACCTGGTCGCTGCTTGAAACCATCATCTCGGTGCTCGGTCTGAGCTTTACGCTGCTGCTGAGCGTGGTTTTGTAACAAGGGGTAGTCAATGATTCTGATCGCAATGGGCGTGTCGGGCGCGGGCAAATCGCGAATCGGCGAAATGCTGGCAGAACGCCTGTCGTGCAGCTATACCGACGGCGACGCGTTTCACAGCGCGGCGAACAAGGAAAAGATGCACAACGGCATTCCGCTGACCGACGACGACCGCTGGCCGTGGCTGCGCACGATCCGCGCGGCCATCGAGGAAAAGCAGCGTGCCGGCGAGACGGCCGTGTTCACGTGCTCTTCGCTGAAGCGGTCGTACCGCGACGTGCTGCGCGGCACCGACACCGACGTGCGGTTCGTGTATCTGAAGGGCTCGTTCGAGGTGTTGCACGAGCGCCTGAAAAGCCGCACCGGCCATTTCTTCGATCCGTCGCTGCTGAAGAGCCAGCTCGACACGCTCGAGGAGCCGGGCCCGGACGAGGCGATCGAGGTCAGCATCGAACTGACGCCCGAACAGATCGTCGATCAGGTGATGGCGAAGATCGGCCACGCGCACTGAGCGCGGTTCGCGGCAATCGTGATGCCGCAGTGAGACAGGCGCCCCTCGGGGCGCCTTTTTTCGTCGAGCGTGCGCGAGCCGCCAAAGAAAAAGCCCGATGCGAGCAATTTCGCATCGGGCTTTTTTTCCGTCCGGCGACGGCGGCGCTTACGCGATCCGCTTCGCGAGTTCGACGGCCTTGCCGATGTACGACGCCGGCGTCATCGCGAGCAGGCGGTCCTTCGCATCCTGCGGGATCGCGAGCGTGGCGACGAATTCCTGCAGCGCTTCGCGCGTGATGCCCTTGCCGCGCGTCAGTTCCTTCAGCTGTTCGTACGGGTTCTCGATGCCGTAGCGGCGCATCACCGTCTGCACCGGCTCCGCGAGCACTTCCCAGCAGTTGTCGAGATCTTCGTTCAGGCGCTGCGGGTTGACTTCGAGCTTGTCGAGGCCGCGGATCAGCGAGTCGTACGCGAGCAGCGAATAGCCGAGCGCGACGCCCATGTTGCGCAGCACCGTCGAGTCGGTCAGGTCACGCTGCCAGCGCGACACCGGCAGCTTGTCGGCGAGGTGGCGCAGCGTCGCGTTCGCGAGGCCGAGGTTGCCTTCCGAGTTCTCGAAGTCGATCGGGTTGACCTTGTGCGGCATCGTCGACGAGCCGATCTCGCCGGCCTTCGTCTTCTGCTTGAAGTAGCCGACCGAGATGTAGCCCCACACGTCGCGATCGAGGTCGAGCAGGATCGTGTTCGCGCGCGCAACCGCGTCGAACAGCTCGGCCATGTAGTCGTGCGGTTCGATCTGGATCGTGTACGGGTTGAACGTGAGCTTCAGGCGGTTCTCGATCACGTCGCGCGAGAACGCTTCCCAGTCGAATTCCGGATACGCGGACAGGTGCGCGTTGAAGTTGCCGACCGCGCCGTTCATCTTGCCGAGGATCTCGACCTTCTCGATGCGCGTGATCGCGCGTGCGAGGCGCGCGGCGACGTTCGCGAGCTCCTTGCCGAGCGTCGTCGGGCTGGCCGGCTGGCCGTGCGTGCGCGACAGCATCGGCTGCTCGGCGAGCGCGTGCGACAGCGCGACGAGGCGCTGGTGGACCGTGCGCAGCGCCGGCACGATCACGTGCTCGCGCGCACCGGCGAGCATCATCCCGTGCGACGTGTTGTTGATGTCTTCGGACGTGCACGCGAAGTGGATGAATTCGCTGGCCTTCTCGAGTTCGGCCTGGCCCTTGACCGATTCCTTCAGCCAGTATTCGACGGCCTTCACGTCGTGGTTCGTCACGCGCTCGATTTCCTTGATGCGCGCGGCGTCGTGCGCGGTGAAGCGCTCCGCGAGCTGCAGCAGGAATTGTTCGGACGCGTCGGAGAAGCGCGGGACTTCCGCGAAGCCGGCGCGCGACAGCGCGATCAGCCAGTGCACCTCGACGGTGACGCGGTGGCGCATGAAGGCGGCTTCGGAGAGCCAGTCGCGCAGCGCTTCGGTCTTGCTGGCGTAGCGGCCATCGATGGGCGAGAGCGCGGTGAGGGCGAAAAGCGTATCGGGACGAGTGTCGGACATGATCGGGCGGGCCTTGGGGCCGGGTCGAGCGAGGGGGGAAGAATCCGACATTTTACCATCGCCGCGGGGTGATCCCGGCCGAACCGGTCCGGCCGCCGCCGCCGCGGGCGATCGGCACGCGCCCGGCGCCCGGGCGGCGCGCGACCGGCCTGCCGGCAGGCGCCCGCGCCGGCTCGCCGGGGCGCCCGCCACGCCGCCGGGCCGGCCCGCCCGCCGGTAGAATGCAGGCTTCTTCCCGACCGCCGCCCGCCGCGCCCGCCTGCATGGAACTGAAATGGCTCGAAGACTTCGTCTCGCTCGCGGAAACGCGCAGCTTTAGCCGCTCCGCCGAACTGCGGCACGTGTCGCAGCCCGCGTTCTCGCGGCGTATCCAGGCGCTCGAGGCGTGGCTCGCGACCGAACTGATCGATCGTTCGGTCTATCCGACGCGGCTCACGCAGGCCGGCCAGATCTTCTACGAGCAGGCGCTGACGATGCTGTCGCAGGCGCACGAGGCGCGCACGCTGCTGCGCGGCCACGTTGGCGCGCCGGTGCCGACGATCGAGTTCGCGGTGCCGCACACGCTGTCGCTCACGTATTTTCCGCGCTGGCTGCAGCGGATCGAGGCGAAGATGGGGCAGGTCCACACGCGGCTGCGCGCGCTGAACGTGCACGATGCCGTGCTGTCGCTCGTCGAGGGCGGCTGCGATCTCGTGATGGGCTACCACCACCCGAGCCACCCGGTCGCGCTCGACCCGGCCCGCTACGACATGCTGGTGCTCGGCAGCGAGCCGATCAGCGCGTTTTCGGCGCCGGGCCGCGCCGGCCGGCCGCGCTATACGCTGCCGGGCACGGCCGAGGCGCGCGTGCCGTACCTGTCGTATACGCCGAACGCGTATCTCGGCCGGATGACCGAAGTCATCGTGGCGAATGCACCGACGTCGCTGTTCCTCGATCGTGTTTACGAAACCGACATGGCGGAAGGGCTGAAGGCGATGGCGCTCGCGGGCCACGGCGTCGCGTTCCTGCCGCACAGCGCGGTCGAGGACGCGGTGGCGAGCGGCCGCCTGATCCGGCTCGACCGTTCCGCGCGCGGCGGCACCCATCCGTTCACGCTGACGATGGAGATCCGCCTGTACTGCGACAAGCTCGCGCTGCAGGGCGACGATCCGCACCAGAAACTCGTGCGCGCGCTGTGGGACGTCGTGCGCGACGAACTGCGCGAAACCACCGGTTAACCGTGGGCGGTTAACCGGGCCGGTCGGGCGCGAGCGGCTGACGAGCCGCTTTCGGCGCCTGTCGGACGCCCGTCCGGCGGGCGTCCCGCGACTTTCACGACGATTTTTCACGCCCGCGATGCACGGCCGATCGCGGGCGTTCTTGCGCAAATCGACCGCGGATTTGCGAAAAATCACGATCATGCAAGAAACGCATAATCGAATAAGCAAACGGCATTGGATAAAAAAAACGGGTTTTTCGACAATGTGCGCAATCCGTTGAACGTTGGAGTGTCCATGTCTTCGCAACTGCAGTCCATCCCGTCCTACCTTCACGCCGACGATCTCGGCCCGTGGGGCAACTACCTTCAGCAGGTCGATCGCGTCGCGCCGTACCTCGGCTCGCTGTCGCGCTGGCTCGAGACGCTGAAGCGTCCGAAGCGCATCCTGATCGTCGACTGCCCCATCGAGCTCGACAACGGCACCGTCGCGCACTTCGAAGGCTATCGCGTGCAGCACAACGTGTCGCGCGGCCCGGGCAAGGGCGGCGTGCGCTACCACCAGGACGTGACGCTGTCGGAAGTGATGGCGCTGTCGGCATGGATGTCGGTGAAGAACGCGGCCGTGAACGTGCCGTACGGCGGTGCGAAGGGCGGCATCCGCGTCGACCCGCGCAAGCTGTCGCGTGGTGAGCTCGAGCGCGTGACGCGCCGCTACACCAGCGAAATCGGCATCATCATCGGGCCGAACACCGACATTCCGGCACCGGACGTCAACACCAACGAACAGGTGATGGCGTGGATGATGGACACGTACTCGATGAACCAGGGCCAGACGTCGACCGGCGTCGTGACCGGCAAGCCGATCGCGCTCGGCGGTTCGCTCGGCCGCAAGGAAGCAACGGGCCGCGGCGTGTTCGTCGTCGGCTCCGAAGCGGCGAAGAAAAAGGGCCTGGAAATCGAAGGCGCGCGCATCGCGGTGCAGGGCTTCGGCAACGTCGGCGGCATCGCGGCGAAGCTGTTCCAGGAAGCGGGCTCGAAGGTGATCGCGGTGCAGGATCACACGGGCACGATCTACCAGCCGGCCGGCCTCGATTCGAACAAGCTGCTCGACCACGTCGCACGCACGGGCGGCGTCGCGGGCTTCGAAGGCGCCGAGCCGATGCCGAACGACGAGTTCTGGACGGTCGAGACCGACATCCTGATCCCGGCGGCGCTGGAAAACCAGATCACCGAAAAGAACGCGGCGAAGATCCGCACGAAGATCATCGTCGAAGGCGCGAACGGCCCGACGACGACGGCGGCGGACGACATCCTGAGCGCGAACGGCGTGCTCGTGATCCCCGACGTGATCGCGAACGCGGGCGGCGTGACCGTGTCGTACTTCGAGTGGGTGCAGGACTTCTCGAGCTTCTTCTGGACGGAAGACGAGATCAACCACCGTCTCGAGCGCGTGATGCGCGAAGCGTTCGCCGGCGTGTGGGCGGTCGCGGAAGAGCACAAGGTGACGGTGCGTACGGCGGCGTTCATCGTCGCGTGCAAGCGCATCCTGATGGCGCGCGAAATGCGCGGCCTGTACCCCTGATCGGTCGTTGCCGATCGCCGATCGGTTGACTACGATCAAAGCATGACGCAATCCACCCGATTGCGCGCATGAACCCTCGCGGGCGATGCCGAATCCGGCATCGCCCGCGCGCGCATTCAGGTGCCGAAACGGGCGCCCGGAGCCGGGAGGACGGCTTCGCACAGCGCGATTCGTAGTGCGGTTAACAACCAGTACTTTCAAAAATATTACTTTGATACACTGGCGCGGGTTTTAGCCAAGGAGATGACCAAAATGAAATACCAGAAGGCAGTCCTGATGGTCGCGGCGCTGTGCGCGTTCGCGAGCGGCGCGCACGCACAGGAGACCGGCACGCTGAAGAAGATCAAGGACACGGGCGTGATCGCGCTGGGCCACCGCGAATCGTCGATTCCGTTCTCCTACTATGACCAGAACCAGCAGGTCGTCGGCTATTCGCGCGAATTCCAGTTGAAGGTCGTGGACGCGGTGAAGAAGAAGCTGAACCTGCCGAACCTGCAGGTCAAGAACATCCCGGTCACGTCGCAGAACCGCATCCCGCTCGTGCAGAACGGCACGGTCGACATCGAGTGCGGCTCGACGACCAACAACCTGGAGCGTCAGCAGCAGGCCGCATTCTCCGACACGATCTTCGTGATCGGCACGCGCCTGATGACGAAGAAGGATTCGGGCGTGAAGGACTTCGCCGACCTGAAGGGCAAGACGGTCGTGACCACCGCCGGCACGACGTCCGAGCGCCTGCTGCGCAAGATGAACAACGACAAGCAGCTGGGCATGAACATCATCAGCGCGAAGGATCACGGCGACTCGTTCAACACGCTCGAGTCGGGCCGCGCGGTCGCGTTCATGATGGACGACGCGCTGCTCGCGGGCGAGCGCGCGAAGGCGAAGCAGCCGGGCGAATGGGTGATCGTCGGCACGCCGCAGTCGGAAGAGGCGTACGGCTGCATGATGCGCAAGGGCGATGCGGACTTCAAGAAGGTCGTCGACGACGCGATCTCGCAAGTCGAGAAATCGGGCGAAGCCGCGAAGATCTACGCGAAGTGGTTCGAGAACCCGATCCCGCCGAAGGGGCTGAACCTGAACTTCCCGCTGTCCGATTCGATGAAGAAGCTGTACGCGAACCCGAACGACAAGGCGCTCGACTGACCACGCGGCCGTTGACGCAGAAATGACGCTACTGAAACGGAAGAGGCCACGCTTCTTCCGTTTCTTTTTGCTGGAGTCTTGCCCATGTCTTACCACTGGAACTGGGGCGTCTTCCTGAGCCCCGTCTCGACCGGCGAGCCGACGACTTATTTCGGATGGCTGATGTCCGGCTTCTGGGTGACGATCGAGGTGTCGCTCGTCGCCTGGGTCATCGCGCTGATCGTCGGTTCGCTGTTCGGCGTGCTGCGCACGGTGCCGAACAAATGGCTGTCCGCGATCGGCACCGTGTACGTGTCGATCTTCCGGAACATCCCGCTGATCGTGCAGTTCTTCATCTGGTACCTCGTCGTGCCCGAGTTGCTGCCCGCATCGATCGGCACCTGGATCAAGCAGTTGCCGCCGACCACGCAGTTCTTCACCTCGTCGATCATCTGTCTCGGCCTGTTTACGGGCGCGCGCGTGTGCGAACAGGTGCGCTCGGGGATCAACGCGCTGCCGAAGGGCCAGCGCGCGGCCGGCCTCGCGATGGGCTTCACGCAATGGCAGACGTACCGCTACGTGCTGCTGCCGGTTGCGTACCGGATCATCGTGCCGCCGCTCACGTCCGAGTTCCTGAACATCTTCAAGAACTCGGCGGTCGCGTCGACGATCGGCCTGCTCGACCTGTCCGCGCAGGCGCGCCAGCTCGTCGACTACACCGCGCAGACCTACGAGTCGTTCATCGCGGTCACGCTCGCGTACGTGATCATCAACCTCGTCGTGATGGCGTTCATGCGCTGGATCGAAGGCCGCACGCGGCTGCCCGGCTACATCGGAGGCAAGTGATGCATCAGTTCGACTGGAGTAGTATTCCCGGCGCGATACCGACGCTGTGGACGGGGGCGATCGTCACGTTCAAGATCACGCTGATCGCGATCGTCGTCGGCATCGTCTGGGGCACGTTGCTCGCGCTGCTGCGGCTGTCGGGCGTGAAGCCGCTCGCGTGGTTCGCGAAGGCGTACGTGACGGTGTTCCGCTCGATCCCGCTCGTGATGGTGCTGCTGTGGTTCTTCCTGATCGTGCCGCAGGTGCTGCAGGGCGTGCTCGGGCTGTCGCCGACGATCGACATTCGCCTCGCGTCGGCGATGGTCGCGTTCTCGCTGTTCGAAGCCGCGTATTATTCCGAGATCATCCGCGCCGGCATCCAGGCGGTGCCGCGCGGGCAGGTCAACGCCGCGTTCGCGCTCGGTATGAACTACGCGCAGGCGATGCGCCTCGTGATCCTGCCGCAGGCGTTCCGCGCGATGGTGCCGCTGCTGCTCACGCAGGCGATCGTCCTGTTCCAGGATACGTCGCTCGTGTACGTGATCAGTCTCGCGGACTTCTTCCGCACGGCCGCCAACGTCGGCGATCGCGACGGCACGACCGTCGAGATGGTCCTGTTCGCGGGTGCATGCTATTTCGTGATTTGCTCGGTGGCGTCTGCCCTCGTCAAAGGTCTCCAGAAAAAGGTCACAAGATGATTTCCATCAAGAACGTTTCCAAGTGGTACGGCCAGTTTCAGGTCCTCACCGATTGCACGACCGAGGTCAAGAAAGGCGAGGTGGTGGTCGTGTGCGGTCCGTCCGGCTCGGGCAAGTCGACGCTGATCAAGACCGTGAACGGCCTCGAGCCGTTCCAGCAGGGCGAGATCCTCGT